>DASYBT010000025.1:0-13264 GCA_036500585.1 Rhizomicrobium sp. | reverse complement strand
TGCCGTACTTCTCGATCGGCTGCAGCATGCGCCCGTCGCTCTGCGGCTTGTGCTTAATCGCGAGAAGGCGCGGCACCGACGGACCATAGATATCGGCGTCCAGCAATCCCACCTTCATACCGAGTTTCGAGAGGGCAAGCGCAAGATTGACCGCCACCGTCGATTTGCCGACGCCGCCTTTGCCGCTGGCCACCGCGATCACGGCCTGCACGCCGGGAATGCCGGCAGGCTGCGGCCGATGTTGATGGGGAGCGGGCGCAGGTCGTTGCGGTGCTGTGCCCTGGTGCGCGGTCAGCACCGCGGTCACCGACAATACGCCCGGCAGCTTCGCCACCGCGTTCTCGGCGGCCTTGCGCAAAGGTTCGGCAGAGCGGCCACGCACGGGCGCCACCTCAAGGGAGAATCCCACATGGCCGTCGCGCACCACAAGCCCCTGCACCATGTCCGCTTCGGCGACGTTGCGTCCCATCGCCGGATCGATCACGGCGGAGAGTGCCTTCAACACATCGTCTTTGCTCGCGGGCATGTCGTTTGCGCCTGTGGGGAGACCCCCATATAAACACTCGCGGAATTGGAAACCAAGGAAGCGCTGGGCGCATCCGGTTCCGGCGAGCACGAATTTCATGCCCTGGACGAACCAGCAAGGCGGCGACGGCGGCGATCGCGGCCCGTGGGGGCGGGCCCCGCAGCCATCGGGCGGCGGCGGCAATCGCAAGCCGCCGGACTTTGAGGAGTTGCTTCGCCGCACGCAGGAGCGGCTGCGGCGGTATCTGCCGGGTAGCGTCACCACAGGCAGCCTGCTCGTCCTGCTGCTCGGCATCGTGGTGGTGTGGCTGCTGTCCGGAATCTATGTGGTGAACGGGCGAGAGCAGGGCGTTGTGCTGCGCTTCGGCCGGTTCGTCGCACGCACCGGGCCGGGCATCAACTACCACCTGCCGTGGCCCATCGAATCAGTCGAGGTGAAGGACGTTACCAGCGCGCATCAGCTCAACATTGGTTATCAGGAGGTCTCCGAAAGCGACGCCACGCATATCGAGGATGTGCCGGAAGAGAGCCTGATGCTGACCGGCGACGAGAACATCGTCGATGTGAACTTCACGGTCTACTGGGTCATCAACGACGCCGGCGACTATGTGTTCAATGTCGAAGAGCAGGAGCGAACGATCAAGGCGGTGGCGGAGAGCGCCATGCGCGAAGTGGTGGGCGAGAACGAGATCGGCCCCATCCTCACGCAGGACCGCGCGCCCATCGAGAACCAGGTGCGCGACCTGATGCAATCCACGCTGAATTCCTACCGCATGGGCGTCACCATCACCCAGGTGAAGATGCAGAACGTCGATACGCCCATCCAGGTGCGCGATGCCTATCGCGACGTGCAGGCCGCGCGCGCCGATCAGGAGCGCCGCCGCAACGAAGCGGAAGCCTATGCCAACAAGATCATCCCCGAAGCGCGCGGTCAGGCGGCGCAGATCGTCCAGGATGCGCTGGCTTACAAGCAGAAGGTGATCGCGGAAGCGAGCGGCGAGGCCAAGCGGTTCCTTTCCGTCTACGAGGAATACAAGAAGGCGCCAGAGGTCACGCGCAAGCGCATGTATCTCGAAACGCTTTCGCGCATCTATGCGCAATCCAACAAGGTGATCGTCGACGAGAACGCCGCAAAGAACATCATCCCATACCTGCCGCCACAGGCGCTGGGCCGCGGCAGTCAGGAGACCGTGACGGTATCGCCGGCGCAGGCCGGGGCCGCGGCAACAGCGGGGCCGTCGCCATGAATCGCGCGGGCCTGTTCATCGGCGGCATCGTCGTCATCATCGTGATCGGCTTTGCGCTGTCGTGCTTCTACACGGTGCACCAGACGCAGCAGGCGATCCTGCTTCAGTTCAACGCGCCGCGCGCCATCATTACCGAGCCGGGGCTGCACACCAAGCTGCCCTGGGTGCAGAGCGTCGAGTTTATCGACAAGCGGCTGCTCTACCTCGAGGCACCGTCCGAAGAAGTGATTGCGCAGGACAAGAAGCGCATGGTGGTGGATGCCTTTGCGCTGTGGCACGTGGTCGATCCGCTGAAATTCTATCAGACGCTCAACAACCGCGACAGCGCGCAGACCCGGCTGACGCCGATCCTCAGCTCCGATGTGCGCCGTGTGCTGGGCTCGGAGGATTTCGCCGTCGTGCTTTCGGTCAGGCGCGCGCAGCTGATGCGCGACATCCGCAACAACATGAACCGCGAAACGCGCGGCTACGGGATTGCCATCGCCGATGTGCGCATTCGTCGCGCCGACCTGCCGCCGCAGAACTCCGACGCCATCTATCGCCGCATGCAGCAGGAGCGGAAGCGCGAGGCCAACGAATATCGCGCCGAAGGCGAGGAGGTCTATCAGCGCATCAAGGCGCGCGCCGAGCGCGAGCAGACCGTGCTGCTGGCCGAAGCGACGCGGGAATCCTCGATCCGGCGCGGCGAAGGCGATGCCGAGAAGACGAAGACCCTCGCCGAAGCCTATGGCCAGGACCCGGACTTCTTCGCCTTCTACCGCTCGATGCAGGCCTACCAGGACGCGCTGCCGGGCGACAACACGACGATGGTGCTTTCCCCCAACAGCGACTTCTTCAAATATTTCGGCTCACCCGGCGCCGGCAGCGCGCCGCGGAAATAGGGCATTCGTTTTTGATTCCGGCCGGATTTATTTTTGGAATAACTAATAAAAGCAGTAGTTTAAAATAAATGAATCTGCGTCATTTGAACAATACTAGAACAAGTAGGATTTCAAAAAAGATCGGCAGCCCAGAGCCGCTTACTGCGGCGGCGGATTGGCGATGAGATACGGATAGCCGTTGTTGATGTTCGGATTCTCCGACCAAATCGCCGGATCGAACCCGGCCGGCAATCCGGATTTGAGCTCCGCATCCGTGAGGCCGGTGATGCCCGGATCGTCCAGAGGAGAGCCTGCGCCTTGGTGCGGATTATCGATTCCGCTTGTGTCCAAGTCCCAATAACATTCATCGATACTGCGGGTCGGTGCCGTGTCGGTGCCAATAAATCCGCCTGAACCGGACCCTGTCACTGTCCCGACGGAGTAGCTGTCATGAGCTTCGGCGGCTCCTGCATTCCAATTATATCCGATGGCTCCTCCGGCGGCCGGGCCAGTGACGGTTCCGGTGACGTAGCTATTTTCGATGATACCCCCGGCAAAATTCAATCCAGCGATTCCACCTGGCTGGTTCGCCGTGTTCGAAGTAGCTGAACCTGCAAAGAACGACTGGTCGATTACACCCGAGTTGTCACCCGCGAGACCTCCTGCGCCAGCCGCTGAAATAATAGCATCTGAAGATGACTTGCTAATCAGACCAGAGTTGATGCCGACAATCGCCGCCGGAGCACGTGACGTTCTTCGTTGGCTTCTTTGAGATTGTGAGAGCCGCATTGGCTGGCGCACCTGCTAGCGCCATGGCGGATGCGCAAGCAAAGGCATACAACAATCCGCGCCGCTGGCGCGCCGAGTTTTGCATTTTCACGAATAACCCCGCCGCTCTGCTTGAACAGCGACATAGCACAATAGAGCACAAATTTATATTGTGGACGTCCAATCCAGGAGCGGAGCTACCAATGTCCTCGCCGGCGGCCGCGCCCAATCGTGCGGGTCTCGCGGAACAGCAGCCGCATGGCGAAACGTATCAGCAATCGGACAATCGGCATCCCAAGCTCCGAGGTTCACCAAGCAGGCGTGGGCGATCTTGCCCGGCAGGGCGAATATTGCAGTCGCACCATAAGCCACGCCTGAACGGAAAGTGAAACGTCCGCCCTTGTTCTGCCCGTTTCCTGCTATATCTCTCGCCCGCATCGGCTGATCGCACATCAGGGGCTTTCGCATGGGTTTTCGCATGTTCAATTTCGTGGCGCCGGCGAAACGCGCCGTGTCGCGCGCGTTGCTTCTGAGTGCGCTCGGCTTCGGCCTGACCGCGACGCCCATTCTTTCGCCCACGGCGGCGATGGCACGTCCGGCGCCGGATTCCTTCGCCGATCTTGCCAACAAGCTCCTGCCCACGGTCGTCAACATTGCGACCTCGCAAACCTTGAAGGCGGGTCCGCAGCTTACCATGGACCTGCCGCCCGGTTCTCCACTGCAGGATCTGTTCAAGGATTTCCTCGGCTCGCAGAACGTGCCGAAGCACGTCACCTCGCTTGGCTCCGGATTCATCATCGATCCGTCCGGGCTCATCGTCACCAACAACCACGTGATTGAGGACGCCGAAGAGATCACCGTCACGCTAAACGACGGCACCAGCCTGCCGGCCAAGCTCGTCGGCCGCGACGACAAGGCCGATCTGGCGCTGCTGAAGGTGAATTCGAAAAAGCCGCTGCCGGCGACCAAGTGGGGCGATTCCGACAAGGCGCGCATTGGCGATTGGGTGATGGCGATCGGCAATCCGTTCGGCCTGGGTTCGACCGTCACCGCCGGCATCGTGTCGGCGCGCAACCGCAACATCGAGGCCGGCCCCTACGACGATTTCATCCAGACCGATGCGCCGATCAATCGCGGCAATTCCGGCGGGCCGCTGTTCGACATGGATGGCAACGTGGTCGGCATCAACACGGCGATCTTTTCACCCTCAGGCGGCTCGGTCGGCATCGGGTTTTCGATTCCGTCGGATGTCGCGCGCATCGTCATCGATCAGCTGCACAAATACGGCCAGGTGCGGCGCGGGTGGATGGGGGTGCGCGTGCAGGCGGTAAGCGAAGATCTGGCGCAAGGGATGGGGCTCCCCAGCGCCACCGGCGCGCTGGTCGCCAACATTTCGCCGAACGGCCCTGCAGCGAAGTCCGGCTTTCACAATGGTGATCTCATCGTGAAGTTCGACGGCAAGCCGGTGGCGGATTCGCGCGAGCTGCCGCGGCTGGTTTCCGAAACGCCGGTGGGCAAGAAGGTGAGCGTCGATCTGCTGCGCGATGGAAAGAAAATGACGGTGCAGGTGACGCTCGGCCGCCTGCCGGAGGATAATGGCCGCGAAGCACAGTCGAAGAAGACTTCTCCGCCGAAGACCCAGCCGCACAAGGTGACGAAGGGCTCGCGCCTTGGCGTCTCGGTGGCCGCCATCGATGGCGCCGCCCGCGCCAAATATCACATCGGCAAGGATGTGCAGGGCGTGGTGGTGACGGATGTCGACCCGAACGGTCCCGCGGCGGAGAAGGCGATCAGGGCAGGCGATGTCATCGTCGAACTGCAGAATCAGGCGGTGCATACGCCGGACGATGTGAACAAGCGCGTCGACGCCGATGCGAAGTCCGGCAAGAAGATAGAGGTCGTGCTGCTGAACCGCGGTGGCGAACTCGCTTTCGTGCCGTTGCGGCTGAGCTAACGGACAATCTCCGTGTCGCGATAGCCCTGCAGATAAAGCAGCGTGCGCAAGTCGGTGTGCGCGATGATGGCGAGCGCGGCAGCTGCCAGCACCGGCTTTGGGTAATAGCCGACGCCAAGGCCGGCGCGCTCGATCATCGCCAGATCGTTGGCGCCGTCCCCGATTGCGGCGGTATCTTCGTGCGACAAGCCATGCTCGCGCACCGCCTGTTCCAATGCGCGCAACTTGGCGGCGCGGTCGAGTATCGGTTCGCCCACTTCGCCAGTGAGCTTGCCGTCGACGATCTCCAGCTTGTTCGCCTGCCAGGTATCGAAGCCGCAATCCTGCGCCACGCGCTCGGCGAAGAATCCGAAGCCGCCGGAGACGAGCATCGTGAACGCGCCATGCGCCTTCATTGTCGCGACCAACTCGCGCGCGCCGGGATTGAGATGCACGCGCTCAGCGTAGACTTGTTCCAGCGCCGACGTCGGCAAGCCTTTGAGCAGTGCCATACGTTCGCGCAGTGCGGCCTTGAAATCGATTTCGCCGCGCATGGTGCGCTCGGTGATCGGCGCGATCTTGTCCTTGAGGCCCGCGAAATCGGCGAGCTCGTCGATGCATTCGCAATCGATGATGGTGGATTCCATGTCGGCGATGAGAAGCGTCTTGCGGCGATTGGCAGCCGGCACCGCATTGATATCGGCTTGCGTGCCTGCCGCAGCCGCGCGTGCTGCTGCCAACACCGCCTCGGGCTGATCAAGGAACGGCAGGTCGAAGGCGCGATCCGGCGACAGCCAGTCGATCTCGCCCGCTGCGCCGTGCCCGGCCGCTGCGGCGCGCAAGGGACCTGCCAGCGCATCGGCGTCGGCCGACACGACGTTCAGCACGTAAGGAAACGGGTCGGCCATTCGGTTCCTTGTGAATTCGCGCCGGGGTGATCATTCTCCGCCGCATGAAATCCATGCCGGATGCGATTCTTATTGCCGGTCCCACGGCGAGCGGCAAGTCCGCGGCCGCGCTGGCGTTGGCCGAGCAGGCGGGGGGCATAATCGTCAACGCGGATTCGATGCAGGTCTATGCCGAGCCGCGCATTCTCACCGCGCGTCCTTCCGACGAAGACATGGCGCGCGTGCCGCATCTGCTCTACGGGCATGCGAGCGTGCGCGACGCGTATTCCGCCGGCCGCTATCAGGCCGACGCTGCTCAGGCATTGACCCGCGCCCGCGAGATGAAGCGCGTGCCGATCTTCACCGGCGGCACGGGACTCTATTTCGGCGTGCTGACGGAAGGGCTGACGCTTGTGCCGCCGATCCCGCCGGAGATTCGCGCAGGCGTGGAAGCGCGGTGGAAGGAGATCGGGGCTGAGGCTTTCCATGCCGAATTGGCGGAGCGCGACCCCATCAGTGCACTCCGCTATCCGCCATCCGACACGCAGCGAACCCTGCGGGCGTATGAAGTGTTCGAAGGGACCGGTGTGGCGTTGCCCGAATGGCAGAAGAGCATGGGCAAGCCGCTGCTCGCGGGGATGAAGCTTGCGCGCTTCGTCATCGCGCCGCCACGCGACGAACTTTATGCCGGCATCGACGCGCGCTTCGACCGCATGGTGGAGCAGGGCGCGATGGAGGAGGCGGATCGCATCGCGGCACTTTCGCCCGCGCCGTCGGCGGCGAAAATTCTGGGGCTTCGCGAGTTGGTGGCGGCGCATAGGGGCGAAATGAGCCTCCAAGCTGCGAAAGAGGCCGCGAGGACCGCCTCGCGTCAATATGCCAAGCGCCAGATCACCTGGTTCCGCAACCGCATGGCGGATTGGACTTGGATGGAAGCAACGGACAAAATGGAAGTCATTACCGCTATCGGTAAGACCATTTCATTTACGAGCACCATCTCGCCGTCACCTTGGGGCTCTGGGCGGTGAATCCGATGACCAAATGGCTTTTGCCGATGGTTCTGTTAAGTCTTACAACACTTATCGGTGAGGCCTTCCTACCAACGGCGTCACATGCAGCGAAAGTAGTCGAGAGCAGTGCTCAAGCATGGGTCTGGGTCCCGCCAGATCAACAGGAACAATTCGTTACTGAGGTCTGTGAGTTCGCGCGGCAAAAGGGATTCAAGTGCAATTCTAGCAAACCTCCAAGCCCAAACTGGCAGATGGTTGGCATTGTTGTTGTGACTCCTCAGCAGAACGAAATTTCTGTTATTAACGCGACTGCGCGGGACAAATTTGCAGCAGGGATAACCGTGTTCCAACCCGAACCAGAATGGCCGACCTACTGGAACGACTTCCGCACTTTCGTGAGCGCACGGCACAAATGGCGGGACATCCGGTAGTTTCGTTATTTCATTGCCACTATAACTCTATTGTACCCGTCACAAGCGCAAATCAGCTGGGCGAATGTCGCGATGTCCATTTATACATCCGCGGATGCAGACCTTGCGATCATTCGCGGCAAGCGCGTTGCTGTCATCGGCTATGGCAATCAGGGGCATGCGCATGCGCTGAACCTGCGCGATTCCGGCGTGACGAATGTCGTCATTGGTGCGCGCGAGGGAAGTGCGACGGCCGAGAAGGCGCGCGCTGCCGGCTTTCGCGTGACGAGCAACCAAGACGCGGTGCGGGAGGCGGATGTCGTCGTGCTCGGCGCGCCGGACGAGAAGCTGCCGGCGATCTACGCGCGCGATCTCCACACCAACATGAAGCGGGCCGCGGCACTCGTTTTCATCCACGGCTTCGCGCTGCATTTCGGATTCATCCAGCCGCGCGACGATCTCGACGTCATCATGGTGGCGCCGGCCGGTCCCGGCACCGCCTTGCGCGCCAATTACGTGAATGGCGACGGCTATATCGGCCTTGTCGCCATTCATCGCGACGCGACCGGTCAGGCGAAGCCGCTGGCGCTCTCCTATGGCGCCGGCATCGGCGTCGGCGCTGGCATGATCGAAACCACCTTCCGCGACGAAACCGAAACCGACCTGTTTGGCGAGCAGACGGTCTTGTGCGGCGGCTCGGCGGAACTGGCGCGTGCCGCCTTCGACACCCTGGTGAGCGCCGGCTACGCGCCGGAGCTTGCGTATTTCGAGTGCCTCCATCAGCTGAAGCTGCTGGTCGATCTGATGCACACGCGCGGGATCGCCGGAATGTATCAGGCGATCTCCAACACCGCCGAATACGGTGCCTATCGCACCGGGCCGCGCATCGTCGACACGCATGTCCGCGAAGAGATGACGCGCGTGCTGGCGGACATACAGTCGGGCAAGTTTGCGAAAGAGTGGATGGCGGAGAACGCCTCGGGCCAGAAAGCCTTCGCGGCCATGCGCGAGCGCGCCGCATCGCATCCCATCGAAGCGGTCGGCCGCCGCCTGCGCGCCATGATGCCGTGGTTGGCTAAGCGATAACCATTCCGCGAAACAAAATCGTCACAGAAACTTCGCGCATTTCGCTGGCGCGATTAACCTCGAACAAACCGCCCGCTGAATAGCGTCGCGCCGTTCATGGGGGTCGGTTCGTGTCGCCTTTTGGCTTCAACGACAACATCGCGCTGGGCGACATGCAGGACTGGACAGCAGGAAAACTCGCGCAATCCTGGCGAACCTTGCCCGCCGAGACCACCTGCGGCGATGCCTTCGAGTGGCTGACCGCGCACCCCCGAGCAGCCCGCCGTGGCAATCGTGAGCTCGTTCGGTTTCGTGCTTGGTCTGGTAAATCGGCTGCGGTTCCTCGCGCGCTATTCGTTGCGCTACTACCCCGAGCTCTATAGCAAGCGGTCCGTTCTCGAGCTCGCCAATTCCGAACCCCTCATCGTGGACGAGCAGACGCACGTGGCAGATCTCGGCGTGCTTCTGGTGCTGGATCAGCCGGATGCCCTGGCCGAGTGTTTCGTGGTGAGCCGCCGCGGCCGGTATCTGGGAATCGGCACCGGCGAGGCGCTGATGCGCAGCAAGGTTGCGTTGCTTCAGGCGCGCGAAGCGGAGCTCCAAACCGCACTTGACGCTGCAACCGAAGCCAGCCGCATCAAGACCAGTTTCCTCGCCATGATGAGCCACGAGCTGCGAACGCCGCTCAATGCCATTCTCGGGTTCTCGGAAGTGATCGGCAGCGAATTGCTGGGCCCGCTGGGTTCTGCGCGTTACCGCGAATACGCCGGCGACATCCACAATGCCGGCAAACATCTGCTCGCGCTCATCAGCGACATTCTCGACATCTCCAAAGCCGAGGCCGGCAAACTGGACCTCCAACCGGAGGCGTTCGATCTTGCGGAGCTTGTGCAGGAGTGCATGCGGCTTGTGCGCGACCGGGCCGATGCGCAGCGCCTGAAGCTGTCGCTGTCGCTGATGTACCAGCTGCCATTCCTGCTCGCCGATCGTCTTCGCGTGAAGCAGATCCTGCTCAATTTGCTGTCCAATGCGATCAAGTTCACCGAACCGGGCGGGACAATTGCAATTTCCGCCGCCATGGAAGAGGCCGCCATTGTCCTCAGCGTGGCCGATACCGGAATTGGAATGGCGCCGGAGCAGATCCCGATCGCCCTGACGCCGTTCCGCCAGCTCAGCTCGAGTCATTCGCGCAATGCGGAGGGCACCGGCCTCGGTCTGCCCCTGGTCAAATCCCTGATTGAGCTGCATGGCGGCAGGCTGTGGATCGAGAGCCGGCCATCCAACGGCACCACGGTGACCGTGCTGTTTCCGGAGTGCCGCACGGTCCGCCCCGCACTGGCGCTGACTGCGTGATCATTTTCCGGCGGCGGCGATTTTCCGTTCCAGCCAGCGTGCGGCGGCTTCGGGAGTCTGCTTTTCGCCGTCGACCATCAGGTTGGCACGCTGCATCAGCGGCAGGTCGATACCGCCGACGAGCGGTTTGAGCGCCGCGATCAGCCTGGCATCGTGCGCGCGCTTGGGTGAGATGAGCAGCACGGCATCGTAAGGCGGCAGCGCCGATTTCGGGTCGGCGAGCAAGACGAGATTGTACTGCGCGATGCGCCCGTCACTGGAGAAACCGGCGATCACATCGACATCGCCGTCGCGGACAGCGCGGTACAGGAACGTCGGCTGATAGCTTCGCTGGACGGCGAAGTGCAGACCGTAGACCTTCTCCACGCTCGCCCATTCCGGCCGCGCGAAGAATTCGTAATCGCCGCCGATCTTCAGGTTCGGTGCGGCGGCCGCCAAATCGGCCAGCGAATGGATTCCGAGCGCGGCGGCCCGGTCGCGCCGCATGGCGAGCACATAGGCGTTCTCGAATCCTAGCGAGCCGAGATCGAGAATGCCGTAGCGCGCCTTCAGCCATACGGACATCTGCGAAAGTACCGCTGCGCGGCCCGGCGCGTCGCGGCGATGCATTTCGTTGGCCCAGATGGTGCCGGAGTAATCGATATAGATATCGATGCCGCCGCTCGCCAGCGCGCGGAAGATGATGGTGGATCCCAGATCGTCGCGGCGGGTGCTCTGCATTCCTGCATGTTCCAACCGGTCCGCGATGACCGCGCTCAGGATGTATTGCTCCTCGAAATCCTTCGCGCCGATCACGATGGGGGCCGCGGCGCCTGCGCGCACAAACGGCAGCAGGCTGGCGAGAATCACCACCACCACACCTGCGGCCGCGGCGATGATGCGGGTCCGCGACCGCAGAGCAAATCCGCTCTCGGCCAGCGCCAGCAGACGGTCGATGACGATCGCGAGTGCGCCGGCGGCCAAGCAGCCGAACAGCACAAACACCCAATTCTCGGTTTGCAATCCCGTGAAGATGTAATTGCCGAGGCTGGTTTGCCCGACCGGCGTGGACAAGGTCGCCGTGCCGATCACCCACACCGCGGCTACGCGAATCCCCGCCATGATCAGCGGCGCGGCAAGCGGCAATTCCACCAGGAACAGCGATTGCCGTGGCGTCATGCCCACCGCACGCGCCGCCGTCTTCACTGCGGGGTCGATCCCGGCGAGTGCCGTGATCGTGTTCCGCAGCACCGGCAAGATCGAATAAAGCGTGAGCGCGAGCAGCGACGGCAGAAATCCCAATGCGGGAATCGTGAAACCGAAACGCTTTGCGGTGAAGGCGGAAACGGCAAGCAGGCAGGGATAGAACAGCGCCAGCAGCGCGAGGCCTGGAATGGTCTGCACCACGCTCGCAAATCCGAGCACCGGTGCGCTCACATAGCGCGAGCGACTGGCCAGGATCGCAAGCGGTAGGCTGATTGCGACGCCAAGCACGATCGCCGAAACGCTCAGCAGCACATGCTGGCCGAGATAATCGGGCAAGAGCGCGAATGCGGCAGACCATGCATTGTCGCCGGTCATGCGCTGCTGCCCTGCATCGCCTGGCGCAGCCGTTCGGCGCGGCGTCGCGGCGTATCCAGCAGCGACCCCACGAAATCGTCCGCCGGCGCCGCGACCAACTCCTGCGGCGTTCCGGTTTGCACGATCGTGCCGTCGCGCATCACGGCGATGCGGTCGGCCAGCAGGAGTGCTTCCGTCATGTCGTGCGTGACCATGACGGTGGTGAGGCCGAGGCGGTCGTGAATGGCGCGATACTCGCTCCCCAGTTCGTCGCGCGTCAGCGGATCGAGTGCCGCAAACGGTTCATCCATCAGCATGATGGAGGGGGCGGCCGCCAAGGCACGCGCGATGCCGATCCGCTGCTGTTCGCCGCCGGAGAGTTGCTGCGGCAAGCGATCAGCATAAGCCGGACCAAGGCGCACGAGCTCCAGCAGCTCGTCCACGCGGGCGGCAACCTTCTTCGCCGACCAGCCCAGCAGACGCGGCGTGATGCCGATGTTTTCGCCGGCCGTCAGATGCGGGAACAGTCCGATCCTCTGGAATACGAATCCGATGCGGCGGCGAAGCTCGACCGGATCGCTGTCGCGGACGTCGCGATCGTCGATTGTGACCGTACCGCGCGATGGTTCGATCAGCCGGTTGATCAGCGACAGCGCGGTGCTCTTGCCCGAGCCGGAGGGACCGATCACCACCATGAAGGCGCCATTCGGGATCGACAGAGTCACGTCGCGCAAGGCGGGCGCGCCGGCGCCGTAATCCTTCCCGAGATCGCGCAGTTCGATCATGGCCCCCCCAAGGCAGCCCGGTTAGCACGCGAACCGGGGGGAGAGCCATGGCGGCGGTTCCCCTTCGGCGGAACACCCCTGGCACCACAAAGATTCTTGCGCGTGAACTTGCCGTTTCTATTGCCCGCGTGGAGCAAATCGGCGTAAGACGCTGCCACGCAACATCGTTTGATTTTGCAAGGCTCTAAGGGCATTTTCGGTTTGGCTCCGGCGTGCCAAACACCGGCGGAAAACCCGGCGAAACGCGCGGATTTGATCGGGCCTTACGGCAGGCAAGTCCGATGGTCAGCCATGGCCGGACGGCCGGAAACGCCATCGACGAAACATCAAAAGGCAGGCGTCTCACAACTCTACCGTCCCGCGCATCGCCATTGGCAGGCTTGTGCCGGAGACGGAAATTACAATTCGCGCAAGTCTGGAAAGGAACGGCACAGAGGGAATGTTCGGCAGTCTATTGGGCGTCCTGTCGAGCGACATGGCGATTGATCTTGGAACCGCCAACACGCTGGTTTACGTCAGGGGCCGCGGCATCGTCCTGAACGAGCCCTCGGTCGTGGCAACCTACACCAAGGGCGGCAAGCGCTCCGTCCGCGCCGTCGGCAACGACGCGAAAATGATGCTTGGCCGGACGCCGGGCAATATCGAGGCGATTCGCCCGATGCGCGACGGCGTGATCGCCGATTTCGAAGTTGCGGAAGAGATGATCAAGCATTTCATCCGCAAGGTTCACAACCGCCGCTCGTTCGCCAATCCGATGATCATCGTGTGCGTGCCATCCGGCTCCACGGCCGTGGAGCGGCGCGCCATCCAGGAATCGGCGCTGTCGGCCGGGGCGCGGCGCGTCTATCTGATCGAGGAGCCGATGGCGGCGGCGATCGGCGC
>DASYBT010000024.1:0-25713 GCA_036500585.1 Rhizomicrobium sp. | reverse complement strand
TTCGTGATGCGCACCTTCTTGGCGGTGCCCAGCATGTTGACCTTCACGTTCTCGAGCTTGATGCCGAGGTCTTCGCTGATGACCTGGCCACCGGTGACGATGGCGATGTCTTCCAGCATGGCCTTGCGGCGATCGCCGAAGCCCGGCGCCTTCACCGCCGCGACCTTCAATCCGCCGCGCAGCTTGTTGACCACGAGCGTGGCCAGTGCCTCACCCTCGACCTCTTCGGCGATGATGAGCAGCGGACGGCCCGACTGCACGACCGATTCCAGGATCGGCAGCATCGGCTGCAGCGAGCCGAGCTTCTTCTCGTGGATGAGGATGTACGGCTCCTCGAGCTCGGCCACCATTTTGTCGGCATTGGTGATGAAGTACGGCGAGATGTAGCCGCGGTCGAACTGCATGCCTTCCACGACTTCGAGCTCGGTCTCGAGGGACTTCGCTTCCTCGACCGTGATCACGCCTTCGTTGCCGACCTTGGCCATCGCTTCGGCGATCATTTTGCCGACGCTGACATCGCCATTGGCGGAGATCGTGCCGACCTGGCCGATCTCGTCGTTCGACTTGACCTTCTTGGAGCGCTTCTTGAGATCGGCGACCACAGTCTCGACGGCCTTCTCGATGCCGCGCTTCAGATCCATCGGGTTCATGCCGGCGGCCACGGCCTTCTGGCCCTCGCGCACGATCGCCTGGGCAAGAACGGTCGCCGTGGTGGTGCCGTCGCCGGCCGCGTCGTTGGTCTTCGACGCAACCTCGCGCACCATCTGCGCGCCCATGTTCTCGAACTTGTCGGCGAGCTCGATCTCCTTCGCCACCGTCACACCGTCCTTGGTGCTGCGCGGCGCGCCGAAGCTCTTCTCGATCACGACGTTGCGGCCCTTGGGGCCGAGAGTCACTTTCACCGCATCGGCGAGAATGTCGACGCCGCGGAGCATTTTCTCGCGGGCATCGGCGCCGAAGCGTACGTCTTTAGCAGCCATTTCTGTTTCTCCTGATTTCGTTACTTCGATTGGGCAGTAGGCAGTGAGTAGGCAGTAGTGGCGGAACAGGCTGGTTTGCGACTGCCTATTGCCTACTGCCTATTGCCCCGTGGCTTACGCGGCTTTCTTCACCGGCTTGGACGAGCGGCCCTCAAGCACGCCCATGATGTCGGACTCCTTCATGATCAGGAGCTCTTCGCCATCGACCTTCACCTCGGTGCCGGACCACTTGCCGAACAACACGAAGTCGCCGGCCTTCACTTCCGGGGCGACCCGCTTGCCGTTGTCGTCGAGGGCGCCGGGGCCCACGGAAATGACTTCGCCTTCCTGCGGCTTCTCCTGGGCGGTCTCGGGGATGATGATGCCACCAGCGGTTTTCTGGTCTTCTTTGACGCGGCGGACGACGACACGGTCGCCGAGCGGACGGAATTTCATTGCGGAATTCTCCTCAAATCTTAGGTTTTTCAAGCGCTTGGGCAGCTGATGCCTGGGGCACCAGCCCTGGCAGCACTCCGGTTACCAGAGTGCCAGCCCGATGGCTGCGGATATAATTTCGCCCGTTCGGGCAGTCAAGGGTTCGCTCTGGATTTCCTGCGCGTGCTGGCAAATGCATCCGATAATCTGTATTTTCCTGATGATACAGGAGTTGCAGCATGAGCCGCCACGACCCCGTCCGCGTCACCGCCGCGGAGTTCCAGCGCAACATTGGCCGCTACCAGGACATGGCGCTGACCAAACCTGTCGCCATCACAAAGAATGGCCGCGAACGCACGGTCCTGATTTCCGCCGACGAATACGAGCGCCTCAAGCGCCGCGACCGGCAGGTGTTGCTGGCAGAGGAATTGACCGAGGAAGAGATCGAGGCGATCAGCAAAGCCGAGGTACCGGCTGAGTATGCCTATCTCGACGCAGAGCTCAAAGATTGGAATCCATGAATTTCCCCGAACCGCGCGAAGGTCTCGTCGTCCGGTACTCGTATCTTTGGCATCGCGAATACAAAGCCGGTTTGGAAGAAGGCACCAAAGACCGACCCTGTGCCGTCGTTCTGTCGGCCACTGACATCCATAGTCGGCGCCGTGTCATGGTGCTTCCAATCACTCACAGCCCGCCTGGTAACTCCGGCGATGCGATTGAAATTCCTGCGGCGACCAAAGCGCGCCTCGGACTGGATTCCGAGCAGTCATGGATTGTGATCAGCGAGATCAATCGATTCACGTGGCCGGGGCCCGACGTGCGTCCGATTCCAGGGCGCGATGTCTCGACTATTGCCTATGGAATGCTTCCGCCGAGCTTCTTCGCACGTGTACGAGACGCGTTCTTGGCACGATGCACGGGCAATCGTGTATGGATCGTTCGCCGATCAGAGTAACTGCCGCACTCCGTTTACCTCTAAGGCCCTTCGACCTTATAGCCTGCGGTGCGCAGGAGGTTCGGCACGCCGGTGCGGCCGACGAGATGTGCCGCGCCGACGGTGATGAAGAAGGTGTGCGGCTCGTTCAGCATGCCTTCGATCTCCGGCACCCATTTTCGATTGCGGTTCTCGATCCACAGTTTCCGGAACTCCGGCGACATCGCCTTGTTCTCCGGTACGAGGTTCGCCAGCGCACGCGCGTCGCCCTTCTCCCAGGCCGTGAGCAGGCCCTTTCCGCCGCCCGCGCCTTTGTTGGCGAGGATATCCTTGAAGGTGAGGCGCAGATCGGCGACCTCGTCGTCGACATGGCCTTCCTTGATGAACAGCCGGAACTGGTCTTCGTCACGCTCCAGCGCACGGAAATGCGTGCCGCCGCGAGCGCGGGCCATGGCGTAGACCTTATTGTCCACTCCCTCCGTCGCGTAGAATCCTTTTTCGCCGCTGGCTTCCCCCTCGAGAACCAGCGCCGCGAGCCACGGCCGCAGGTAAGGGATCACGGTCGGGTCGGCATGCGTCAGCATCACCACATCGCGGAAATCGGCGCGCATCTCCGCATCGAACATGGACGGCAGCGACATGCCCGCCGGCATCAGTGCGTTCTGCCGGAAATATGCCGTGGCTTTGGCGCGCGAGTCGGCATCCATCGGCACTTCGAACACGAACGTATCGGCACTGTCGAGCATTTGCATCAGGGCGGGGTACTGCCAGTCGATGTTCTTCGGCAGCGCATGGATCGAGCCAAGCAGGTACACCGTGCCCTTCGTTCCGTGCACTGTCCAGGTGGCCGGGGTGGCCGCAATCGGTCTTGCCGCTGGCTTGCCTGACGCAAACGCCGGCTGCGCGATCGCCGCAGTCATGATCGCAATGAAAATCGGCAGCAGAATCCGCCGCATTGGAGCCTCCCCCCGTGACAGCAGCAGTGTAGCGGGGGCGGCCTAAGATCGCTTCCTGGAATTGCGTCCAATTTTATTGAAATCGGTCACCGGACTAAGGTCCCGGCGTCAAATCGGCCGGAGATTCGCAGTGCGGGTCCTCATCATCGGTGGGACGCGATTTATCGGGCCACACGTCGTGCGTGAGCTTGCGGCGTTCGGTCATGAACTGACTGTCTATCATCGCGGTGTGCACAGGGGCGAATTGCCATCTGGCGTGCGCGAGGTGTGCACGCCGGATGCCGCGTTTCCCGTCACACGGTTTCCGGCCGAGTTCGCCGACGATGGCGCCGATGTGGTGATCCACATGGTGCCGATGGGAGAGGCCGATGCGATCGCTGCCGTCGAGGCGTTCCGTGGCCGGGCAGGGCGGATCGTCGCCATCAGCAGCGGCGACGTGTACCGCGCATACGGCATCTTTACCGGAATAGAGCCGGGCCCGGTTTCGTCAGGATTGTTGGACGAAGACGCGCCGCTGCGCAGCGTGCTCTATCCTTATCGCGGCAGAGCGAAATCGCCGGATGATCTGGAATACAGCTACGAGAAGATATTGGTGGAACGCATGTTGAGCAGTCATCCGGAGTTCCCGGCGACAATCCTGCGCCTGCCGAACGTGTATGGCGCCGGCGGCAATGCCGACCTGGCGAGCGTCCACAGCTTTGCCGATCATCCGAACTGGCGCTGGACGCATGGCTATGTGGAGAACGTTGCACACGCGATCGTGCTTGCTGCGACGGATGAACGTGCGGCCGGCCGTATCTATAACGTCGGCGAGAGTTACACGCCTACCGTTGCCGAGCGGCTCGCGCATCTGCCCTCGGATGTGCCACTCTCGCAAGACGCCAAACTCAATTTTGCACAGGACATCGCCTACGACACCTCGCGCATACGCGCCGAACTGGGTTATGATGAACCGGCGCCGTACCAAGAAGGACTGCGGCGGACGCTCGCCGCGCAAGGTTTGCAGGCTGTCGATTGATCAGGAGATTTGCATGATTTGCCGGAGAATTTTCATTGCGGCCCTCGTGTCCGCTTGTTTGCTCGCGAGCGTGCCTGCGTTGGCCCAGGTGTCGCTGGATGTGCCCGCGGGAAATTACAAGATCGATCCGCGGCATACGCAGGTCTTGTTCGCGATCAAGCATATGGGGCTGAGCACGTTCTGGGGCCGGTTCGGTGCTGTTTCCGGCACACTCACGTTCGATCCCAAGACACCCGAGAAGAGTGAACTGAACGTCGCAATCGACATGAGCAATATCCAGACGCATGTGCCGGCGCTCGACAGCGAGTTGAGCAAGTCGGTGTTCCATGCCGACAAATATCCGACGGCGACGTTCGCCTCGATCCAGATCACGAAGACCGCTGCGAACACCGGCACGGTGACCGGCAACCTCACAATCGGCGGCGTGACGAAGCCGGTGACTCTTAACGTGACGTTCGACGGCGGACGCAATTCGCCCATCCCGCTACAGCCTTACCGGATTGGCTTCGACGCCACCGGCACTGTGAAGCGCTCTGACTTTGGCCTGACCGGCATGATCTGGTCCGGGCTCGTTGGCGACGATGTCGCGCTGACCATCGAGAGCGAGATGGAGAAGCAATAGCCGGTTTGCTTGTCAGCAGTGGCGGGTGCCGCTAGAGCCTTCCCGCGAACGCTATTCGTGTAGGTTCCGATGTCCGAGATCCCCGCGGGGTTCACTCCGCTCAAAATCACGTTTGGCCTGATCGGCGTCATCGGCCCGCTTTACGGCAAGTGGGAGCATGATCGGTTGCTGCTTGGTTTTCGGGTGGAGGATCGTCACTGCAATCCCGGCGGCGTGGCGCACGGCGGCACGCTCGCCACCTACGCCGATATGCTGCTGCCGTTCGCGTCGCGGTTCCAAAGCAAGGTCGAGATGGGGTTCATGCCGACGGTGAACCTGACGTGCGATTACCTCGCGCCGGCACCGCACGGCGCGTGGGTCGAAGGTACCGCGGAGCCCGTTCGCATCACGAGGAATCTGCTGTTTGCGCAGGGGCTGGCAACGGCCGATGGAGCGCCTGTGCTGCGCGCCAACGGCATCTTCAAGATCACCTCGCCGCAATCCACCAAAGCGGGCGATTTCAGTTTCACGCGCTGTTCGGACCCTAGCCGCCGCTGCTGCGGGCGTGTGCTTCCGGCTCCGGCGGGAATTCCCCCCAGACGCGGGTGCCTTTGTCCGGCGCGGTCTCGATGCGGAATTTTCCGCCATGGCCTTCAATCAGGGCCTTTGCGATGGGCAAACCAAGACCGGTGCCGTGCTCTTCGACGGCAAACGATTGCTCGACTTGACCAAACGGCTGAAGCGCATGGCGGACTCCCTCTTCCGACATGCCGATGCCGGTGTCCTGCACCCCGATCGCCACGAACCCGTTGAACATCCGGTGCGCAAATAGCGTGATGGTGCCGCCGGGTTTTGTGAACTTGACGGCGTTGGACAGGAGATTGGTCAAAATCTGACGTGCGGCGCGTTCGTCGGCGTAGAGCTTCAGTCCGTCCTCAACGTCGGCACGAAGCGTAAGTATTCCTTCATTGGCGCGCTGATCCACGAACAGCAGCGCGCTCGCGGAAATCTGTGCGGCGTCCAGATTGCGCGGCCGCAGCTCCATCTTGCCGGCTTCGATCTTCGCCATGTCCAGCACGTCGTTGATGAGGCTGAGCAGGTGCAATCCGCTCTCGTGAATGTCGTTGACGTATTCGCGGTATTTCGGCGGAATGAGGGGCCCCAGCGTTTCCTGCCGGATCACGTCGGAAAATCCGATCACTGCGTTGAGCGGCGTTCGCAACTCGTGGCTCATGCTGGCGAGGAATTGGCTCTTGGCGCGGTTGGCGTGCTCGGCGGCGGATTTCGCTTCGGCGAGATCGCGCTCGCGCCGTCGCTGGCGCGTGATGTCGGCGAGCGTGCCGATGGCTCGACTGGGCAAGCCATCCGCGTTGCAAACGACCCGGCCCTTGATGGCGACGATCCGCTCTGCGCCGTCACTGGCGCGCGTGATCCGCATCTCCACATTGCGCAGCCGGTCCGGATCGGAAGGCGCCTCGCCGGGGCGGCGGCCGAAATTGCGCCGGAACTCCGCACGATCGTCCGGGTGGATCATCTCCATGAGACGCGCAAGGTTCGGTTTCATGTCCTCGGGCAACCCGAGGATCTTCTTGAACTGCGTGGACCAAATGTCGGCACCGGTCGTCAGCTCGACGTCGTAGGTGCCGATATCCGTCGCCTCGGCGGCGAGGTGCCAGCGGGCTTCGGCTTCGCGCAGTTCCTGTTCCTTGTGGTGTTGCGCCAGCGCGAGGCGCACCAAACGCGCGCAAGGCTCGAGCAGCGCGAAGTCATGATCGGAAGGGGCACGCGGCTCGCGATAGTACATGGCGATGGTGCCGAGCACCCGGCCGTCCGCATTGATGATCGGCAGCGACCAGCACGCGCGCAGCCCGAATGACAGCACGAAATCCCTCGGGCCTTGCCATAAGGGGCTGGTCGCGATGTCGGTCACGATCACCGGCCGTTTGGTGTAAGCGGCGGTCCCGCATGAGCCCACATTGGGCCCGATCTCGAGCCCTTCGATCGCCTGGCAATATGCATCGGGCAGACTCGGTGCCGATGCCGGACGCAAATGCTTGCCGTCGCGCTGCAGCAGGAGAATGGAGCACAGCGCTGGCGGCGCCAGCCGCTCCACAAGAATTGCGACGCGATCGAGCGCCTCGCGGAAACTCGCGCCGTTCGCCATGAAATCGATGATGGCGCCCTGCGCCTCGAAAAGATCGAGCGGCGGAAAGGTCGAATCGCCGATTGTCGGCAGGTGGCTGAAATCGTCCGCAGCCATCGCGGCAGTCTTACTCATCACCCATACGTCCGCACTTGGCGCGCCGGCGCGCATCGACCAGTCTGTTCCACCTTCTGTTAAGGAATCGTGGAACTTTTTTGCGCCGCGGCAACCACACAGGCCGAGCGGTCTCTGCGAAGTGCGGCGCATGCCCCGCATTCGCCGCACTCGTGCGTTATGATTCTGTTAGCCATGGCCGGCGAGAGGAGGCCGCATGTTCGCTTCGGGGCTGTTGTGGATTGTGGTGCCGGGCCTGGTGGCGCTCGTCGGTGCTGTGCTGTTCCTGCGCGGTCTCGGTCATATCGGCTGGGGCAAGGCGGGCAGGGGCGCGGCACACATCGCGGTCGGCGCGCCGTTGACGGTTCTCGGCTTGGCCGCCAGTTTGCTCGGATTCAACTCGCTGACGTTCGAACGGCTGACGCACGAGGCGCCGGTGGCCGATGTGCATGTGAAGGCGACGGATCCGGCACGCAATCTCTACAACGTGTCGATCATACGGCTTGATGGACCGAAGCTGACCCAGGTGTGCCGCATTCAGGGCGACGAATGGGACATCAGCGCGCGCGTGCAGAAGTGGAAACCGTGGGCCAACATGATGGGTCTCGACACCACTTACACACTCGATCAGGTGACCAACCGCTACTTCACGGCCGAACGCGGCAACGGCAAGCTGATCACCGCCTGCGATCTGAGAGGACCGCCGCCCGACGTCGATCGCTGGGTGCCGAAGTCATGGGTATTCTGGCTGATCGGTCATGCGTACACGGAGGATCGAAAATTCGGCTCAGCGAGCTTCATGCCGTTGGCCGATGGCGCGACCTACCGCGTGGTCATCACGCAATCCGGCCTCAACGCGTTTCCCACCAATGAGACCGCGGCAAAGGCGAACGACGCAAGACCGTGACAGTCACCAATGGATGGTGAGTTTGCGGCCGCGGATTTCGAACGATTTCATCTGCTTGAGAAACGCCATGCCCAGCAGGGACGACTCCATTTCCGTGCGGTTGATGGAGACCGGTACGTTCCACAGCTGGATGGGGCCGATGGAAAGTTGCGGCAGGGTGGTGGCAGCGCCATAGCCGATGCCATTGGCGGTTTCGTAGCTGCGGTTGAAGACGAGGTGGCCCAAGTCGATGCCGAGGCGTTTCGCATCGGCCGGCGAAAGCACGATGTCGCTTGCTCCTGTGTCCACAACGAAGCGGATACGCGCACCGTTCGCTTCGCCATAGATGTGGAATTCGCCGGTGTCATCCTGTGTCAGCACCAACGTGTGATCGCCGGACACGACCGCGTCGCCCGGCAGGAATTCCGATTGCACGCGTGTGCCGAGGGCCGATAGCGCATCGCGGTAGCTGTAGCCGATGACGAGCACGGCCGCGATTGCAATCCAGATGGCGATGTTGCGGAGGCTTTCACGCAGTTTGAGCTGACGGCTGAACACGAATCCGGCGGAGAGCAGCGCGAGCCAGATCACCATGTATACAAGCCACGGCTGGTCTTCGCTGGAAATGGCGCCGGGGAACTGCCGCGCCAGCCAGATCAAACCGGCCGTCACCGCGAGCGCCAGCGCAATCCAGATGAGCAGGCGGGAACCCCGGTGCGGGGGTGGCGGCGGCTCGCCCTTGCGTGCCCAGGGATTCGGGTCGGTCACTTCGCGTTGGGATCGGGCTGGTGCAGGCCCAGGATGTTGCCGTCCGGGTCCTTGATGTAGGCCTGATAGCCGACGCCGGGGATCGCCACCTTCGGCAGCGCAATCGTTGCCCCATTGTCGACCGCCTTGGCCAGCGCATCGTCGACGGACGCCACGCCGAGCGAACAGACGAACGCGCTGACGGGGCAGTCCGCCACCGGCTTCTCGCCCATGCGCTTGACCATCCCGCCGTTGATGCCGTCGCCGGTTCCGGTGTCGAAGATCCAGTAGTTGAATTCCGGGATGTGGCGCACATTCCAGCCGAACACCTCAGCGTAGAACTTCGCCATCGTCTCCGGATCGGTGGCGTGGATTTCAAAATGCACAGGACGGTTCATCTTCGCTTCCCCTATTCAGCAGCGGCGGCATCGAACGCCATGATGGTGTCACTTCCAGCCTGAATGCGCTCGAAGAGCAGCGCACACTCCGGCATTATGCGCTCCATCCAGTAGCGGGCCGAATTGAGCTTGCCATTGTAGAGCGCCGCGTTGCCGCCGCCGGCCGCGAGCCTGCCTTGCGCCAGTTTCGCCATGCGCGCCCACATCCACCCCGTCACGACAATCCCCATCATGCGCAGATAATCGGTGGCCGCGGCGCCGGCATCGTTCGGGTTCTGCACGCCATGCTGCGCGAGCCAAAGCGTGGCCTGCTGCAACGTGTCGAGCCCCTTCTGCACAGGCTTGAGGAACGGCGTCATTCCGTCTGTATCGTTGGCTTTCAGCCAATCGCCGATGTGACCGAACAGCGCGATGGGTGCGGCGCCGCCTTTGCGCCCCAGCTTGCGGCCGACTAGGTCCATCGCCTGCACGCCGTTGGCGCCTTCGTAGGTTTGGTTGATGCGGGCGTCGCGCACGAACTGCTCGACGCCATTGTCGCGGATGTAGCCGTGGCCGCCATAGCATTGCATGGCGAGGTTCGCCGCCTCGAATCCCATGTCGGTGAAGAAGGCCTTGATCACCGGCGTCATCAGGTCGGCGAGCATTCCGGCCGCATCCTTGTCCGGCCGATTGGAGTAGGCGATGGACATGTTCAGCGCTGTCCACATCGCGACCGCGCGCGCGCCTTCGACGAAGGACCGGCAATGCAGCAGTATGCGCCGCACGTCGGGATGCACGATCTCGAGGTCGGCCGGCTGGTCAGGCTCCGCGGGCCCGGTGAGCGCATGGCCGACACGCCGCGTCAGCGCATATTGAAGTCCGTTTTGGAACGCTACTTCGCCGATGGCGACTCCCTGCACGCCGACGCCCAGCCGTGCAGCGTTCATCATGCCGAACATGCCCGCCATTCCGGCTGAGGAATGCCGCTTCTCTCCCGGCTGCGGCGGTGTCGGCTTTGGGCCAAGACGCCAGGCGATGGCGTTGTCGAAATTGAGCACGCAGGTCGCATTGGCCTTGATGCCCATTTTCTTCTCGATGCCGCCGGTGTTGACGCCATTGCGCGCGCCCATCTGGCCGTCTTCGCCGACAAGAAATTTCGGCACCATGAAGAAATTGACCATCGAGAGATCGTTGGCGATCTGCCCGTTCTCGTCGGGGATTTTCGCGATCACCATGTGGATGATGTTGTCGGCCAGATCGTGATCGCCGCCCGAAATGAAAATTTTCGTTCCGGTCATGCGATAGGTGCCGTCCGGCTGCTCGACGGCACGCGTCTTCATCAGGCGCAGATCGGTGCCGCAGCTGGGCTCGGTGAGGCACATGGTGCCGGTCCATTCGCCCGCCACCATTTTCGGCACGATGTGCTCTTTCATCCAGGGCGCGCCCGTGGCGTAAAGCGCGCTGTAGGCCGCGGCTGTCAGTCCCGGATACATGGCGAAAGCCTGGTTGGCGCTCATCGCCATTTCGGTGATGGCGATGGTGATGATGTTGGGGAGGCCCGAACCGCCGGCATCTTCCGGCGCGGCCAGTCCGCCCCATCCCGCCTCGCAGTATTGCTTATAGGCTTCGGGGAATCCCTTCGGCGTGCGCACCACGCCGTTCTCGAAATGGCAGCCTTCCTCGTCGCCGGACTGATTGATCGGCTGCAGCACGTCTTCGCAGAACTTGCCGGCGTTGCTCAGGATGTCGTCGATCGTGTCGGCGGAAAGCTGATCGAACCGCGGCAGGTCCGTCTGCTTCTCGAGCTCGAACAGCTCGTGCAGCAGAAATTTGTAATCGTCGACCGGCGCGCGATAGATCGGCATCGAGGGACCCCAATAGCTTGCGGCCGAACGCCTATCACGTTTCGAAAGGCAACGGCAGCCGGAACCGAACGCCGGTCACTCCGAGCCTTCGATTTCCGGAACGACTTGTCCGTAGTTCAGCACTGCGACGAGAGTTACGCCGCCGGCGATGTTCCCCAGCAGGGTCGGAAGGAAGAAGCGCAGGAGGTACTCCCCTAGGCCGGCCTGTCCGCTCTGAACCAGATAGGCGCACTCCACCGATCCGGCGATGATGTGGGAGTCCTGCCCGAGTGCGATGATGTAGGTCAGGATGATGATGATCCAGATGCGTGCCGTTTCCGCGGCCGGCAGCAGCCACACCATCAAGGCGATCAACCAGCCGGCAAAGACCGCCTTCACGAAGACGTAGCCGAAATCGTGCTTCACGCTCTCGTGTGCGAGAGCAAGCGCTGCACTCGCGGTGTGCTGATCCAGGATCGCGGTGTGGGAAAGGACCCAGGCGAATGTCCAGGTGCCCGCGACGTTCGCCACGAGGACAACGGCCCACAGTCGCAGCACATTGAAAAGGGTTGAGCCGTCGCGGTTGTGCAGCAGCGGCAGCATGGGGGTCAGCGTGTTTTCCGTGAACAGCTGCTGGCGCCCCAGCACCACGATGAGAAAGCCGGTCGTGTACCCGAGTGGCGCGATCAGGCCGCGCAGCATCGCATCTGGAATGAGTCCGGTGAGCGTCGCCTGCACGAGGAGTGAAAATCCCATCGACAGGCCCGCGGCCAGCCCGGACAGCGCCAGTGCCCAGCTCGTGCGCTCCAGCTCGCTGACGCCTTCCGCCCGGATAGTTTCGTGAATCAGAGCGGCGTTGGGGCGGCTCTGCTTCTCGACCTCCCTCTTCTGACGCGGCGAAAGCTCGTCGAGTTTCGAAGCGCCGGTAAAGGAGGAGTCCTGCGATTTGGAAGACTGTTGATCAGACATGCCCGACGCGTTTCCCCGAAAGCCATAGTGAGCTGAGACATCCTTGGCTCATACGACTGCGGCAGCAACGCAACGGCAACGCCGCGCAAATGTTCCACCTGGATGTTCAGATCAGGTCGCGCAAGGTGACGGCGATGTTCTTCTGCGCGTCGCCGCGGCGCACGGTGAATCGATGCACCGTACCGGCCTTTTCGTTGCGCAGTTTCTCGCGCAGGTCGGGCAGGTTCATGCCTGCCGCGATCTTGTCGTCGATGCCGACGATGATGTCGTCCTTCTGAATCCCGGCCGCTTCGGCCGGTCCGCCTTTGGTAACCTCGATCACCTTGAAGCCTTCTGGCGCGGCGTTGATCCACATGCCGGATTTGTCGAAGGTGTCGAGGTCTTCGACGTGGCCCTGAATCGGCTTCAGGTACATCGTGCTGTGATCGTAATCGAAGGTCACGATGAAGCGCTTCAGCACGCCGCCACCGACATTGCTTGGGAACGCTTCCACCGAGCCCGCACCGCCCTTGTCGGTGGAAACCATGGTCAGCGGATGCTCGATGGTGACCGGCCCTAGCGTCAAGGTGCCGCCGCGGAACACCCTGCTGTGCGTCGGTCCGCCGACGCCCCAGCCGGTTTGCGCTTCGATCGTCTTCGTGCCGGGCTTGGGAAAGCCGTTCTTCGCCGCCCACACCTTGTTCAGCAGCAGCGGCATGCGCGAGCCGGTGTCGATGCCGAAGCGGCCCGGCACGCCGTCATAGCGGCCGAGAATTTCCGGGAACTGATGATACAGGCGCATCGGCACCGCCGTGCCTGCCGTTTTCGGGTCGAAGTGCTTCTTGTCGATAAAGGTGATGGTGTGCCTGCCGTAATCGAAGCGGGTGATGAAGCGGGCGAAGAATTCGTAGCCGATCATGCCGGCTTCGTTCGCGCCTTCAGTGCCCGGCGGATCAAATTCCAGGGTCGAAACGGGCTGGGCGGTGATGCTGGCGCCGCCGACGGTCAGCGATTTCACCATGGCTTCGCCACTGGTCGCGATGTTGTCGCCGCCGCCGGTGGAGGACACATTGCCCTTCGTCTCGACGTTCAGCGCCTTTGCCGTCTCAGGCGTGAGAATGGAGTGGCCGCCGGTGTCGAAGATGAAGGTCAGCGGCTTCGAGCCGTTCACGCTCACGTCCGCATAGATGTGGTTGTTCCACAGATGGAACGGCACGGTGGTTTCGTGCGCGCCGCCGGCGATGGAGAAATCGTGCAGGGTCTCCGCCGGCCGCCGATAGGCGCTGGCGGGAAGCGCCGCAGAGAATTTCGCGGATGTCAGCGTGAAGGTCTGCAGATTGTGACTGCCGTCATCGACCACGAATTTCTTCGCAATCATCGCGCCGTCCACCGGCGCATAATCGGAGTAGGTCTGGATGATCGTCTGGGTCGCCTGATTTTCGACGGTGCGATAGAGCAGGTGGGTCGCGGGATCGAACCACGCCTCGAAGGCGGTGCCGCCCTTCGGCGTGACGGTCAGAACATCGTAGCTCTTGCCGCCGTCGGTCTTCTGGCCGGCATCGGCAACGGCCGCGCCACCATGATCGGCCCGCCACCACAAATTCTGATCCTGATAGGCTTCCGAGATTGCATTCGGGATAACATCGCCACCGGCCTGATCGGTAACGGTGCCGGATGGCTCTTTCTCCCACGCCTTGCTGCCGTCCCATCCATTGGCGCCGCTCTGCGGAGGGATGTCGTAGGTGTCGACAAACGCGCCGCGCTGCAGATCCTCCAGCGACGATGTTTTGCCGCTCAGCCCTTGGCCGGAATAGGCATAATCGAGCGTCAGTGTGGCCTTCTTGTCCCACGCATTGCCACCCATCGCCGCCTTGTTTGCGGAGAGGATCTCGGCTGGCATAGAAGCAGATGCTGGCGTCGTCGCCGCAATGACAAGCAGCAGGGCTGCCGTGGAAATCCGCATTCTATGACGCTCCCTTCGGGTGGATGGCTTTGACGTGGTGGACCCTTTCTAGGGGGTCAATATGCGCCTGAAGCATGCCTGCCATGTTTTCGCGCTGCTGACCATCCTGAACGCGGCGTCAGTGGCGGCGGATCAAGCGCCTAAGCGAATCGTTTCAGGCTTCCTGTGTACGGACGAATATGTCTTCCGCCTGGTGCCGCGCGAACGGATCGCTGCGCTTTCCTATCTGGCCGCGGATACGCATCCCGTCGTCTCCACCATCGCCAATAAGGTGAAGGGAATTCCGCTGATCCATGCATCGGCGGAGGAGGTGCTGCGGCTGCACCCCGACCTGTTCGTGACCTATGAGAACACGGGTGTGCGGATGGTGGCGAACATCCGCGCGGCCGGCATTCCGGTGCTGCAAATTCCGTGGGCGGAATCGTTGGCCGATGTGCGCCGCATCACGCGCATGCTTGGCGACCGGCTCGGCGCCAGACAACGTGCCGCAGCGCTGATCGCGGAGATGGACGCAAAGCTTGCAGCCGCTCGTTCTCGTGCGGCAAGTCCCGACGTGCGGACGCTTATATATGAGCCCAATGGCTATCTGACCGCCGGCGGCGTTTCCGATGAAATCCTCGCGGCGGCCGGCTTGCGTGACGTTGCCGGCAAGATGTCGCTGACGCGTGCCGGCACCTTGCCGGTCGAGGCGGTGCTGAGCGACGCGCCGCAATTGCTGATCCTGAACGATTCGCCGGAAGCGAGCCCGGCGCGAGCCGACCTTGTGGTCCGGCATCCGGCACTTGCTGCGCTCTCCGGCAAGAGCTTGGTGGTGCGGCTCTCCTTGAACCCGCTGTTGTGCGCGGGGCCGTGGTCCGCGGATATTGCCGGCAAACTTGCGAGCCTCGGGCAACAAGCCAGCTTGCTTGCGCGGCGGCGAGCCGGTCCGTAAGAGCCGCATACACCGGAGGCCGTATGAGTGCGGGCGACGTGACGCAGGATCGGCCGATTGTACGCGACCCGTTTCGCTTGCGGGACCACCATTCTATTCTGCTGACTTCGGGCCTGGGGCTTCTCGCGTTGGCGACGATGCTTGTCTCACTGTTGCTCGGGCCGGCTCACTTGAATCTACGTGAGGTGATCGGCGGATTGTTTGCGCCGCACGGAATGACCGGCGTTATCGTTCGCGAAATCCGACTTCCGCGCGCAGGGCTGGGGCTGTTCGTCGGAGCGGCACTCGGCGCGAGCGGCGCAGCTCTGCAAGGCTTGTTTCGCAATCCTCTGGCGGAGCCCGGCGTCACCGGCGTCACGCCCGCCGCCGGATTGGGTGCGGTCGTCGCCTTTTACTTTGGCTTCGCGGGACTGAGCTCGGTGCTGCTTCCCGCCTTTGCGATTGCCGGCGCGCTTGCGGCTGCCACGATTCTTTATCTTCTCTCGCGTGCCGGCGCGGGTGCGGTTGCTCTGGTGCTTGCCGGCGTTGCGATCGCCAGCGTGGCCACCGCGCTGATGGCGCTTGCGCTGTCCTTATCGCCCAATCCTTACGCCATGAGCGAAATCGTCATGTGGATGATGGGGTCGCTGAAAGACCGCACCTTGGCCGATCTCGCCTTCGCCGCGCCACTCATTGCGCTTGGGATCGTTCTTTTGCTGACCAGTGCGCGTGGCCTCAGCGCATTGACGCTGGGAGAAGAAGCCGCCCACAGCCTTGGCGTGGATGTGCACGCGATCCGTCGCCGTGTTGTCGTTGGGGTTGCGCTGGCGGCCGGAGCGGCAACCGCTGCGGCCGGCGCGGTCAGCTTTGTGGGGCTGGTTGTGCCGCATCTGTTGCGCCCCTTCTATGGATACGAACCGGCGCGGCTGATCTGGCCGTCTGCACTGGGAGCGGCCGCCCTTGTCTCCGCGGCGGATATCGTGGTGCGGCTCATCTCTCCGGACGAGAAACTTCCGCTCGGTGTGCTGACAGCATTGCTGGGCGCGCCATTCTTTATCTGGCTCATTTTCCGCATGCGGACAGAGCGGTGACAGCGCTTCAGTTCACGGATGTTTCGGCGAATTACGGAAGCCGCAAGGTGCTGCGCAGCGTGAACGCCCGGTTCTTGCCCGGCGTGGTGACCGGCCTCATCGGGCCGAACGGCGCCGGCAAGACGACCTTGCTGCGGCTCGCCATTCGCCTGCTTGCGCCGCAGACGGGTAGCATCGCGGTCCTGGGTCGGCCGCTGAATCAATGGTCATCGGCCGCGTTGGCCCGCGCGATGGCCTACCTACCGCAGAATTCGGAGGCGCAGTGGCCCGTCCTCGCGTGCAACCTAGTGGCGCTGGGACGGCTGCCGCATCGGACGGCGTTCTCACCAATTTCGGCCGCTGACGAACGCGCCGTCTCCGATGCGCTCGCCCGCTGCGATGCCGAATCCTTGTCGATGCGCCGCATGGACGAACTCTCCGCCGGCGAGCGGGCGCGGGTGCTGCTCGCCCGCGCGCTGGCCACGGCAGCGCCGATTCTGCTGGCGGATGAACCAGCCGCCTACCTTGACCCTTCGCATCAGCTGCGGCTGATGGAATTGCTGCGCGCGGAATCGGCGCGGGGAACGGCCGTAATCGTGACCTTGCATGACCTCGCGCTAGCCTCGCGGTTTTGCGATGAAATCGTGGTGCTCAGAAACGGCGAAATCGCCGCATGGGGCGCACCGGCCGAGGCGCTCGACGATCGGACCTTGCAGGATGTATTTGCGATCGAGGCCCGGCGGATCGAGGGCGGCATTGTGCCCTGGCAAAGGATTTGAGGACAGCGCGATATGTCGAAGCACAAAAACCATGATGACGACGACGACTCCGGCGACCGCCACTACAAGCGCAAGCTGCGCGATCTGCAGATCGAACTCGTGAAGCTCCAGCGCGGGCTGATCGAGAGTGCTGCTCGTGTGCTGGTGATCCTCGAGGGACGCGATGCTGCCGGCAAGGACGGCACGATCAAGCGACTGACCGAACACATGAGTCCGCGCGAGACCCACGTTCATGCACCGGGCAAGCCATCCGATCGCGAGGAAACCGAGTGGTATTTCCAGCGCTTCGTTCCGTTCCTGCCGGCGGGAGGCGAGTTCGCGGTGTTCAACCGCTCCTGGTACAACCGCGCCGGGGTCGAGCGGGTGATGGGCTACTGCACAGAGGAACAGGCGGAGCAGTTCCTGGAATCGGTGGTGCCGTTCGAACAGATGCTGGTGCGCGACGGGCTGCACATGCGGAAGTTCTACCTCGATATCTCCAAGAGGGAGCAGAAGGAGCGGCTAGCCGCACGCCGTGACGATCCGCTGAAGCAGTGGAAGATCTCGCCGGTGGACGAGGCGGCGCAGAAGCACTGGAAGGACTACAGCAAAGCGCGCGACGAGATGTTCGCGCGTACCTCGCATGCCGCCGTGCCGTGGAAAATCGTGAAGGCGGACGACAAAAAAGCAGGGCGGCTTGGGTTGATTGCCGACCTGCTCGAAAGCTTCCCCTATGACGGCAAGAAAAAGGACGTGGTCCGGCCCGACCGCGACGTCGTGTTCGAATGGTCGCCCGATGCTCCGGTCGCCAAATAGCGCTCAGTTAGAAGAACCAGAACCGGACACACACCACGATCAGAACGGCGGCAAGCGCCACGCGCATGGCGGTATCGGAGGCGCGCGCCGAGACGATGCTCATCACGATGATGGCGGGGATTGAGCCGGCAAGCAGCGACGTCAGCATCGACAGGTCCACGGCGCCGAGAAACGAATGTCCAAATCCCGCGAGAAGCGCCAGCGGAACCGCATGGGCGATATCGGACCCGACGATCCTTCGTGGCATCATCTTCGGATAGAGCATCACCAGCACCGTGACGCCGATGGCACCTGCCCCCACGGAGGAGAGGGTTACGAGGACGCCGACAACGGCGCCCGTCAGGGTGGTCAGTCGCGACTGCGTCTTGGGCGGAAGGTCGCCCACATGCTCCGCATGCCATTTCATGATCGGCTTGCGGAAAATGAGCAGCACGGCGGTGAAGAGGAGCGCCAGACCGAGCACCTTGGTGATCAGCGCGCGGGCCACGTTGCTGTCTGCTTTCAGCAGATAGAGGAGGAGGATCATCAGTGCCGTTGCCGGCACGCTGCCCAGTGCAAGACGCCACACGATCCGCCAGTCGACGGTCTTGTTGCTGCCGTGAACCAATGCGCCGGCGATATTGGTGATGCCGGCGTAGAACAGATCGGTTCCCACCGCGGTCGCCGGGGGTACACCGAAAACCAGGATGAGCAGCGGTGTCATCATGGAGCCGCCGCCAACGCCCGTCATGCCGACGAGGCCGCCGACCAACACGCCGGACAACACATAAAGCGGATCGAGATGTTGAAGAAACTGCATCATCAGGAGAGGCTGCCCCACGCGATCGATGGACCATAGTTTGCCGATCCGTCGGCGGTTCTGCCAGCCTACATCGTGCCGCGAGACTTTGTTGCTGTCGCGATACTGCCAAGACAGGAAACGGTTATCTGTGGTTGGTGCCGGACCGCAGGCCGTTCAGCCGACGAGGGACAGATGCGCCTTCCGTTGACCGGTCTGAAAGCGCGCCAGCGCGGGCTGCATGGCGCGGACGCGTCTGGTGATTTCCATCTCGACGCGCAGGCGCGCTTCCGCCTCGCTGCGGAACAGGCCCAGACTCTCGTTGTTGAGCCAGGCCTTCCAGCGCGGGCCGAGGCCCGGATCGTGCGGATAGCTGATCTGCGCCGCGAAGACGGGGCCGAGTTTTAGTATCGCGCCGCGGCGGCCGTCGACATCCCAGGTTTGCCATTCGCCTTCGACCATCGCGCGCCTCAAGCGGCTTCCCGCCGAAGCGGAGCGGCGAGTGTTGGCACGAGCTGCGCCTTCAGGATTTTTCCGCCGGCGCTCATCGGCATTGCGTCGACGACGACGATTTCCGTCGGCCGCTTGTGCGGCGTGAGCCTTGCGGCGGCGTGATCTGCAATCGCTGCGGTGTCCGCGCTTGCGCCGGGATTCAACTGGACGAACGCGACGATCTCCTCCGTTCCGTTCGCTTGCCGGCCAACAACGGCCGAACGCAGCACCGCCGGATGTTCGTTCAGCACGGCTTCGACTTCCGCGGGGTACACGTTGAATCCGAAACGGATGATCAGCTCCTTGGCGCGGCCGACAATGAACAGATTGCCGTCTTCCAGGCGCGCGAGGTCACCGGTGCGGAACCATCCGTCTTCGATGGCCTGCGCGGTTTCGGCCGGCGCACCGTAGTAGCCCTTCATGATGCCGGGGGTCTTCACCCAGAGTTCGCCCGCATCACCGTTTCCGCCGATCAGCTTTGTTTCAATGCCGGGAAGCAGGCGGCCGACGGAGCAATCGTTGCGCGGCGCATCGAGAGCCGTGAGCGAAATCGATGGACCGCATTCCGTAATGCCGTAGCCGTTGTGCAAGGTTTGGCCGAATGCGGCCTCGACCGTCGCTTTGGTGGCGAGGTCGAGCGGCGCACCGGCGGACGAGATGAGCCGCAAGGCTGGCGCACGGATGGGAATGGTGCCTTTGCGCTTCGCATATTCGGCGAGCATCGCATACATCGACGGTGTGCCGATCACGGCAGTGATGCCGTCATTCGCGAGCGCCGCAAGCGCCTTCGCCGGATCGAAGCGGGACGCGATATGCACCTGCGCCCCGGCCACGAGCGATCCGAGCATGACGCCGGTAAGACCAAGCGTGTGGGTGATCGGCAAGGTCGCGTAAATGCGATCATCCGGGTTGAGGTGGCGCGCCTCTGCGGTTGCTCGCGCGACGAACAGCAGGTTGCGGTGCGTGAGCATCACGCCTTTGGGCTTGCCCGTGGTGCCGGTCGTGTAGATCAGCGCGGCAATGTTGCCCTGCGGATCGGCCTCTGTTGGCTCAGGCGTGGCGGATTCGTGCAATGCGCCTAGCGCAAGTGTTCCGACGCCGTCGAGTTGATGGGGCGCAGCGCCACGCCGCTTTGCGTGTGCTGCGGCCTGTGTGGAACATTCAGTCGCGAACACGATGCGGCGCGGCTTGCAATGCGCGACAATCTCTTCGATCTCGCGATCAGAGAGCCGCGCGTTCACCGGCACCGGCCACGCTTCGAGTTTCGTGCAGGCGAAATACAGCGCGATGGCAGCGCAGGAATTCTCGCACACCAGCATGACGCGATCGCCGGCGCACACGCCGGAGGCTGTCAGCCAAGCCGCTGCCGCTTCGATGGCGGATTGCAGCGCCGCGTAACTCCAGCGGCGCTCGCCCTCGACCAATGCAATGCGGCCCGGCTCCTGCTGCGCCCAGCGCTCGACAATCCCGTGAACGGAGTTGATGTCCTGCATCACGAGACCTCCGCGCGGGCTTTGGCCATGCAGGTGTTGATCCGCACCGCGACGTCGGACGCATGGTGGCCGATGATCGTCATGTGGGAACCCGGTGCCGTGTAAAGCTCGAGTTCCTTCGCGAGATTTCGCCACACCGGCTTCGGATTGGAGGGGAAGTCCGGGTCTGGCGTTCTTGCCTTCAGGAAGATCACCTTGCCGGGAAAATAGGTGGGCACAAACTTCAGAAGCGCGGCTGAACCGGCCATGCGCGTCTGCAACAGCGGCAGAGGTAGATCCGGGGTGGCGTCGAGCAGCCACTGCCGCAGGCCAGCATTGCGCGGCTTCATCCCGGCATCGTTTGCCGGTTCATGGGAACTCTGCCGCCATTTCCGCGCGAGCTTTGCACCCACAGCCGCCACGATTTCGGGCGGGGAGTGCTTCAGCGCCGACCGCACCCGCCGCAGAGACCTGCGAATGCGATATTCCATTTGCGAGCGCTTCGGCCAGGTCAGCGGATGGGCGTAGGAGTCGATGCAGAAGACCATCGCCACCTTTTCGCCGGCCGCTTCCAGCCGTTTGGCCACTTCAACCGCAAGCACGCCGCCAAACGAATAACCGCACAGCCAATAGGGGCCGTTCGGCTGCTGTTTGCGGATGGCGGTGCAGTAGAGGTCGGCCATCTCGGGAACGCTGTCGAGCGGCGGCAAGGTGCCGTCGATGCCTTGCGCCTGCACGGCGAAGACCTTGCCCGGAATGTCGATCAACTTACCCAAGGCGGCGAACTCGATTACCGTGCCGCCGACGCCGTGGAAGATGTAAAGCGGCGCGCTGTCATCGCCCGGTTTGAGCAGGACCAGCGGCGAGAATTCCGGCTCGGCCTCGCTTTCCATGAGAGCTGCAAGCTCTGCAATGGTCGGGGCATCGTAGATCGCAGTGATCGGCAGGTTTCGGCCGGTTTCCCGTTCGATTTCGAGAAAGAGCGACACGGCAAGCAGCGAATCGCCGCCGAGATCGAAGAAATCGCTGTTCTCTGTGACATCCGCCGTGTGCAGGATACGCCTCCAAATGGCCGCCAATCGCTCAACCGGCGCATTGCGGCCGATCGGTTCGTGTCGTGTTTTCAAAGCCGCGCGGCTCATGCAGACACCGTGGCGGCGGTGCGTGTCGAACGCTCGTCTGCTTGCGCAATCTCGTGAAGCCATGCCCGGAACACCGTGGCCATCGGCGAATGGCGACGGTCCGGGGATGCAATCACATCGGGGAATTCGTCCATCAGCGCCTCGTTGCGTGCGACAAGCGCGTGTTCGCGAAACAGCTCGAGCTGCGCGGTGGCTTCGGGCGAGAAATATCCGTCGGGCAGGTTCGGATAGGCGCTCATCGTTCCTGCGAGAAAGCGGCGGACGTCGCGGCGATACTCGCGCCCCAGGGTGCCCGCGTCGTATTCGGGATGTCCCTGCAAGAACAGCATGAGATTGCGGCGGCGCCGGATGAACAAGTCGACGCCGGCGCGCGGCGCATAGGTGAGGATTTCGTAGCCCGCTTCGCTGAGATCGTCCGGCGTCACTTCGTTCCAGCGGGAATGGGCGATGCGGAACGGGCTTGTCAGCAATGCGGTCAGCTTGTGCGGCGCCGCCACGCCGTGATCGAAGAGGCCGAAGCGCTTCGTTGGCAAGCGCCGCCGCTCGATGCCATCGAAGTGGAGCACGGCCGCGTGCGTCGCGAGGCAGGAGAAGATCGCGGACGGGCCATCGTTCTCGATCCAGTCGAACAGCGAAGCGAGCTCCGGCCAATACGGCTCGTGCCGGAGATCGGGTTCGAGCGGTTCGGTGCCGGTCACGATCAGGCCGTCAAGCTGAGCATCTCTGAGGTTCCTCAAGCTGCCGTAGCCGCGGCTCGCGAGGTGCCGTCTGCTGGCCCCATTGCGAACCACCGCTGCCAATGAGAACAGCTGCCAGTCGATCAGGAAACCCGGCGCGGCATTGCCGAGCAGCGCAATGAACTGGCGCTCGGTGCTTTCGAGCGCCGTATCCGGCATGTTGTTGACAAGGCCAATGCGCACCCTGCGCACATCGCGCGTGGCCGCTCGCCGCTGCATGGGAAACAGATCGTGCGGGACAGCGTTCATCGCATCACCCGCTCGCCGCCAGCCGCAGCTTCGGCATTGCGGCGGCCGCATGCAGCGCCTGCTCTAGGTCGGCCAGGATGTCATCGATATGCTCGATGCCAATGCACAAGCGGATCATCTCCGGCTTCACGCCGACGCGCTCCAGTTCCTCCGGCGTGAGTTGGCGGTGCGTGGTGGATGCGGGATGGCAGGCGAGCGACTTGGCGTCGCCGATGTTCACCAGCCGCTTGAACAGGCCAAGCGCATCATAGAACCGCTTACCGGCCTCGAAGCCGCCGTTCACACCGAAAGTCACGAAGGTGCCGCCGCGGCCGTTGAGATACTTCTTCGCCAGCGTCTCGCTCGCGCTGCCCGGCCGGCCGACATATTCGCACCAGGCGACCTGCGGATGCGCTTCGAGATACACGGCCACCTTTGCCGTGTTCTCGATGTGGCGCTCCATGCGCAGCGGCAGGGTCTCGACGCCTTGCAGCAGCAGGAAGGCGCTGAGCGGCGCCAGCACCGCGCCGGTGTTGCGCTGGCACACCGTGCGGCAGCGCGCGACATAGGCGGCATCGCCGTACTGCTCGGTGTAGATGACGCCATGGTAAGCGGCTTCCGGCTGCGTCAGCATGGGGAAGCGGTCAGCATGCTCCGTCCATGGGAACTTGCCGCTGTCGACGATGGCGCCGCCCATGGTCGTGCCGTGGCCGCCGAAGAACTTCGTCAGCGAATGCACGACAACATCGGCGCCAAACCTGATCGGCTTGACCAGCATCGGCGTGGCGACGGTGTTGTCCACGATCAGCGGCACGCCGTGGGCGTGTGCGATTTCCGCCAGCGCCTCGATGTCGGCGATGTTGCCGCCGGGATTGCCGATGCTCTCGCAATAGACCGCACTGGTTTTGCCGTCGATCAGCGCCTCGACATCGGCAATCGCTTCGCTCTTTGCAAAGCGCACGTCGATGCCCTGCTTGCGCAGCACATGCTCGAACAAGGTGTAGGTGGCGCCATAGAGCTGCGGCAGACAGACGATATTGTTCCCGGCTTCGGCGACGTTCACGATGGCGTAATGGATCGCCGCCATGCCGGAGCCGACGCAGAGCGCCGCGCATCCGCCTTCCAGCGCTGCCACACGCTGCTCCAGCACCGCGGTCGTCGGGTTACTGAGGCGCGTGTAGATGTTGCCCGGCACCTCGAGGTCGAACAGGGCGGCGCCGTGATCGGCGCTGTCGAACTCGTAGGCCACGGTCTGGTAGATCGGCACCGCCACCGATTTGGTGGCCGGGTCGGTTTCGTAGCCGTGATGAATGGAGATGGTTTCGTCGCGCATCTAGCCAATTGCCCTGTTACATCGCCGCCCAGTTGCCTAAGCTTCGCGCCATCGCGCGCATGAATGAGGAGGCGTTCTCGTGAACGGTGCACAAAGCCTGATCCGCACCCTGGTGAAGAACCGCGTCGATTTGTGCTTCATGAATCCCGGCACCAGCGAGATCCATTTCGTCGGCGCGCTCGATCACACGCCTGAGATGCGCGGCGTGCCGTGCCTCTTCGAAGGTGTGGCTTCCGGCGCCGCCGACGGTTACGCGCGGATGACCGGAAAGCCGGCGAGCACGCTGCTCCATTTGGGGCCAGGCCTCTCGAACGCCACGGCAAACCTGCACAACGCGTGCCGGGCGCGGATTCCTTTGGTGAACATCGTCGGCGATCACGCCACGTTTCACCGGCAGTACGAGACGCCGCTCGCTTCCGATGTCGAGGCGCTGGCGCGGCCGTATTCGGCGTGGTTAAGGAGCGCCGCTTCCGCGCGCGAGGTTGGCAAGGATTGTGCCGAGGCCATCCTTAACGCGCGCACTGGTTCCGGGCACATCGCCACGCTGGTGCTGCCGGCCGACACCGCCTGGAACGATGGCGGCGAGGAGGGCCCGGTGGTCACGCCCCCGGCGCCGCCGCTGCCGGAGGAGTCCCGGATCGAGCACTCGGCCGGCCTGCTGCGTGAGGGCAGGGCGGCGCTCATTCTCGGCGGCCGTCTCGCAACGGGACGCACGCTCGAGACCGCCGGCCGCATTGTCGCGGCGACCGGCGCGAAGCTGCTCGCGACCTTTGCCTTCACCCGGATCGGGCGCGGCGCTGGACTGCCGCGGATCGACCGCATCGCCTACGTCACCGATCAGGCGATGGCGCAGCTCGCCGAATTTGAGCGCATCGTTCTCGTCGGCGCGCCGCCGCCGATCGCCTTCTTCGGCCACCCCACCAAGCCGAGCGTCCTAACCAAACCCGGCGCCGAAGTGTTCACCCTGGCCGAGCCGGACGAAGACGGCGATGGCGCCATCGTGGCGCTGGCCGAAGCTCTCGATGCGACAAGAGTCGAGCCGCAGCGCACGCCGCAGATTCGCCCCGAGCTGCCGTCGGGACGCATTGATCTCGCCGGGCTCGGCGCGGTGGTCGGTGCGCTGCTGCCGGAGCATGCCATCGTGATCGACGAGTCGGTTACCTCCGGGCGCGGCATGATGGGCTCAACCTTCGGCGCGCCGCCGCACGACTGGCTGGTCAACACCGGCGGCTCGATCGGCATCGGCATTCCGCTGTCGGTTGGCGCCGCGGTGGCGTGCCCGGATCGCCCGGTGCTGTGCCTCGAAGCGGACGGCAGCGGGATGTACACGCTACAGGCGCTGTGGACGGCGGCGCGCGAGGGCCTCGCCATCACCATCGTGCTGTTCGCCAATCGCGAATACGCCATCCTGAAGGGCGAACTTGCGTCGGCCATTGCCAATCCCGGGCGGCGAGCGCTCGACATGCTGGAGATCGGCCGGCCGGATCTCGACTGGGTGTCGCTGGCGAAAGGCATGGGTGTTCCGGCGCGGCGCGTTGAAACCCTGGACGAATTCGCCAGCGCATTGCGCCACGGCTTCGCTAGCCGCGCCTCCAACCTGATCGAAGTCCCGCTGTAACGCTTTCGTGCAATCGGGTTGCTGCCGGCGAACATCGATCGTTCAACCGTTCGAGCGTCCGCCTGCGCTTCGGAGGGCACAGCGTTGGAAGTGATCGGCGTGGCGGAGCAACGACCGAGGCGTCGCGTGCGCACGTAGCAGCGCTGCGACGTGACCATCGCATAGACGACGCGCTGCGGCAGCGGCGGCAGCACCGCGCGAAGCAGTGCCGTCTGCACCCTGTGCATGCGGATGCAAGTCGCGAGTTCGCGCCGGAAGGCGCGGACGTCGGCCGTGTGGCAGCCGGATTTCAGGGCATTGCGGTTGCCCTTCGGTGCCCCGCCTTTCGATTTCTCGCGGATGGTCGACTTCCCCCTCCCCTCGCGGGAGGGGGCGCGGAGCGTAGCGACGCGGGGGAGGGGGCTTGCGCTGCGTCGAGACCCCCTCCCCCAATC
>DASYBT010000023.1:0-5810 GCA_036500585.1 Rhizomicrobium sp. | reverse complement strand
CGCGCGCTCCACATAGGAGCCATCTTCTGTCAGCACCACAATGCGCGTGCCGGTGACAATGTGCGTCGGCACCATGGTGCGCACCCCATTCGACAGCTTGGCCGGCTTGAAGGAGCCGGACGCCGTCTGTCCCTTCATCGCCGGCTCGGTCTCCACCACTTCGAACGTTGCCCGCGCCGGGATGACGATCGAGATCGGCATGCCGTTATACAGCGACAGCCGCACCTCCATGTTTTCCTGCAGGTAGGGCTCGGCATCGCCGACCACGTCGCGCGGCACAGGGATCTGGTCGAAGGTTTCCGGATCCATGAACACGAACTGGTCGCCGTCCTGATAAAGGTAATTGTGCGTGCGCTCGTCGATGAAGGCGCGCTCCAGGCTGTCGGTCGTCTTGTAGCGCTCGTTGATCTTCACGCCGTCGGAGATGCGGCGCATCTCGAGCTGGGTGACCGGCGTGCCCTTGCCGGGATGAACATTCTCCGCCGTCAGCACGACGTAGAGCTTGCCGTCCTTCTCGATGACGTTGCCTTTGCGGACATTGCTCGCGATAACCGATGCCACCTGAAACCTCGAATTGGCGCTGGCGGGTGATAGCAGGAGCAATGTCTCGGGCCAAGCTGCCGTTCCATACCTCTCCCCTGTGGGGAGGTCGGCGCGCACCGGCGCGCCGGGTGGGGGGCCGCGCGTGAGCCAATGGTGGTCGCGCGAACGGCATGCCGACCGTCGGCCGCTGCTGATCGAGCGCGGGCGGATCAAGCGCGCCTTACGTGTGTGGTTCGAGGCGCAGGGCTTCACCGAAGTGGAATGCGGCGCGCTGGCGGTTTCGCCCGGCAACGAGGCGCATCTGCACGCGTTCGAGACGGAATTGCGCACCACCGCCGGCGACGGCCGCAAGCTCTACCTCCACACCTCGCCGGAATTCGCCTGCAAGAAATTGCTGGCGGCCGGCGAGACGAAGATTTTCGATTTCGCCCGCGTGTTCCGCAATCGCGAGGGCGGGGCAACCCATGCGCCGGAATTCACCATGCTCGAATGGTACCGCGCCGAAGAACCGTATGAGTCGGTGATCGCGGACGCCCTGGCGGTGCTGCATGTTGCGGCAGAGGCCACCGGCATCACCGCGTTGTCATACAAGGGCCGCAACTGTAATCCGCGCGGAGACGCGGAGCGATTAACCGTAGCCGACGCCTTCGCGCGGTACGCCGGCATCGATCTGCTTTCCACATTATCCGGTGTTGGTGAAGGCAAACGCGAAGCGCTAGCGAAGGAAGCTGCACGCGCCGACTTCGAGATCGCGGACAATGACAACTGGGCCGACATCTTCAGCAAAATTTTGGTGGCGCGAATCGAACCCCATCTCGGCATCGGCGCACCAACGATCCTGTACGAGTATCCCCGCTGCGAAGCGGCGCTGGCGCGCGCCGCGCCACATGATGCGCGCAGGGCCGAACGCTTCGAGTTGTATGTGTGCGGTGTCGAGCTGGCCAACGGCTTTGGCGAGCTCACCGATCCGATCGAACAGCGGCGCCGCTTCATCGCGGAAATGGACGAGAAGCAGCGCGTGTACGGCGAACGCTATCCGCTCGACGACGATTTCCTCGCAGCCCTTGCGTTGATGCCACCAGCCTCCGGCGTTGCCCTAGGCTTCGACCGCCTCGTCATGCTCGCCACCGGCGCCCGCATCATGGACGATGTGCTGTGGACCCCCGCCCCATAAGATATCGCTTCCAATTTCCCCCTCCCCTCGCGGGAGGGGGCGAATGTGCGACCCCGCACTTGGTGCGGGGGAAAGCAATTCGGGGGAGGGGGCGTTCGCACTTAACCCCTCCCCCAAATTCTCGCGCTGTCTGCGCTCGAATTTGCCCCCTCCCGCAAGGGGAGGGAGAAGCTCCAACGCAGCGTGGCGCTGGGCTTCGACCGCCTTCTGATGCTCGCAACCGGTGCCCGCAGCATGATGATGTGTTGTGCACTGCAATTTGATGAAAGATTTTTTCTGCTATGGCCGTGGCACGGCCGTGCAAACGCCCTTGGTAGCTTGACCAAACGCATAAATAGAAACAACAGTCAGCAGACTGAGTGGAGGCCAACAAATGTACATTGTGGGAAAAAGGCGAGGCAGCTTCTTCCAACGATTGGGATGTTGCCCCGGTTTTGCAAGTCGCCAAGAAGCTGAAATGTGGGCGCGCGACTTTCTCCAAAGCAATTCGGAGCTATTCCAGCGTGGCCTGGAAGCCATTGAAGTGCGTCCACTGCCTTTGCGGCCATAACTTTCGAACCGGGTCCCCTTACAAACTTGACAGGGGTTGTAATGAAATCGGTGTGCTGCCTGGTTCTGGGATCGGCGCTAATAAGCGCAAATATCGCCATAGGTGACATGCAAGGCGACCAGACTTACGCTTGCGTGGCCACGCTCGAAACGGTGCATCAAGATGGCGGCCCATCGTTCCAGCATCAGTTGAAGCCCGCGATTTCCGCCTTTGTCCTGAAGATCGGTAAAGCACCAACCCGCGACGTGGTTTGCGCCGGCATAAAGCCCGGCACGTTTTTCGCCGCGCTTTGCAAATTCCCTCTGAGGGCGACAGCGCAACATCTATCTTACTACGGGCAGAACGAGGCAGACGCAGAGACCTTCCGAGGCCTCATGCCTTGGGACTATTTCGTGCTTTATCACGATCAGCACTTTCTTTGGTCTGTTCCCGTAGATAAGGGGGTGTCAATCCGGTCGGGAACGTGCACGGCCAACTGAGGAGACAAGTGCTCCTTAGCGATAACTCGCGTTGATCGTATCGAGGGCTTTGGAGCCGGGGCAGAGGTCCGGCTCGCTGAGCTTGTTCAGCGGCGTTGCCACCGTGTTCAGGTGGCTGTGCAAGTCCTGCGCGTCGTCCTCGATGTAGAGCAGGCCCGTCACCACTTCGCCCTTGGCCGCATGCGCCTGACAGAACGCCATGGCGCCGGCGCGATCGTGCGGATTGTAGTCGTCGCGCAGCTTGGCGAGGCGGATGATCGAGCCATCATGCTGGCGCACTTCCGTGACGGTGCCCGGCGCGTAATCGGCGCGGATTTCCGACCGCGGCGTGATGAAATCGATGCGGTTCACGGCATCGTTGTGCTCGCGCACGAAATCGTACGACTTGGTGGATTCCGGATTGTTGTTGAACTGCACGCATGGGCTGATCACGTCGAGAATCGCCGAGCCCTTGTGCGCGATGGCGGCCTTCAACAGCGGCACCAGCTGCGGCTTGTCGCCGGAGAACCCACGCGCCACGAAAGTGGCGCCCAACAGCAGGGCGAGACTCACCAGATCGATCGGCGAATCGGAATTCACCGCCGTCTTGCTCTTGCTGCCCTTGTCGGCGGTGGCGGAGAACTGCCCCTTGGTCAGGCCGTACACGCCGTTGTTCTCGCAGATGTAGACCATGTTCACGCCGCGGCGCACGCAATGGGCGAACTGGCCGAGGCCGATGGAGGCGCTGTCGCCGTCGCCGGAAACGCCGAGATAGATGAGATCGCGGTTGGCGAGGTTGGCGCCGGTCAGCACGCTCGGCATGCGGCCGTGCACGGCGTTGAAGCCGTGGGATTGGCCGAGGAAATAGTCCGGCGTTTTCGACGAGCAGCCGATGCCGGAAAGCTTCGCCACGCGGTGCGGCTCGATGGCCATTTCGAAACACGCCTGGATCAGCGCGGCGCTGATGGAATCATGGCCGCAACCAGCGCACAAGGTGGAGATGCGGCCCTCGTAGTCGCGATGCGTGTAGCCGAGCGTGTTGGTCGGCAGCTTGGGATGATGCAGCTTCGGTTTGGCGATGTAGGTCATGTCGTCTCCTGCTTCGGGGCCGCGCTGGCGCGCGGACACCTCAGCATGACGAGACCGCAGTTCGTCATCCTGAGGTGCGAGCGAGGCGAGCCCCGAAGGGTCATTCCGCCGCCTCGCGTTGTGCCTTGAGCATCATGCGGTCGGAGATAGCCGCCTCGATGAAGCGCGCCGTGATCGGCGTGCCGTCATAGTGCAGGATGGAAATGAATTTCGCCGGATCGATGGCACATTCGTTCACCAGCAGCTTCAGCATCTGCGCGTCGCGGTTCTGCTCGATGACGAACACCTGGTCGTGCGCGTTGATGAAATCGACGATCTCTTCCGCGAACGGGAAGGCGCGGATGCGCAAGCTGTCGAGCAATAGGCCGCGGCCCTCGAGCACGGCGGCGGCTTCGTCCATCGCCACATGGGTGGACCCGTAGTAGATGGCGCCCCAGCGCGTCGCCGCCTGCGCCTTGTGGATCACCGGCTGCGGCAGAATGCGCTTGGCGGTTTCGAACTTCTGCAAGAGCCGCTGCATCACGTCGGTGTAGTCGCGCCCCTCTTCGCTGTAGACGGCGTACGCGTTGTGCGAGGAGCCGCGCGTGAAATAGCTGCCCTTGGTCGGATGCACGCCGGGCAAGGTACGATAGGGAATGGCATCGCCGTCGACATCGAGGTAGCGGGCGAATTTCTTGCCGGCATCCAGCTCCTCCGCCGTCAGCACCTTGCCGCGGTCGTATTTGCGCGCGTCGTCCCACCTCAGCGGGTCGACCAGCCAATCGTTCATGCCGATGTCCAGATCCATCATCACGAACACCGGCGTCTGCAACCGCTCGGCATAATCGAAGGCAGAGGCCGCGAAATCGAATGCCTCGTTCGGACCCTTCGGGAAGATCATCACCTGCTTGGTGTCGCCGTGGCTGGCGTACGCCGCGAGCAGGATGTCGGATTGCTGTGTGCGCGTGGGCATGCCGGTGGAAGGACCGCCGCGCTGGATGTCGAAGATCACGGCGGGAATTTCGGCGTAATACGCAAGGCCGAAGAATTCCTGCATCAGCGAAATGCCGGGGCCGGACGTGGCGGTGAAGGCGCGCGCACCGTTCCAGTTGGCGCCCAGCACCATACCGATGGCGGCGATCTCGTCCTCCGCCTGCACGATGGCGAATTTGTTCTCGCCGGTCGCCGGATCGACGCGCAGCTTCTTGCAATGCTTCATGAAGGCTTCAGCGAGCGACGTGGATGGCGTGATGGGATACCACGCGGCCACGGTCGCGCCGCCGTACACACAACCGAGCGCCGCGGCATCATTGCCGGCGATGAAGATGCGGTCGCCCACGGCGTTGGCGCGCTCGACCTTCAGCTGGCACTTGCCGGCATGATGTTTCGCCGCGTAATCGTGGCCCAGCTCGATGGCGCGCATGTTGAGCTTGATCAGTTTGTCCTTGCCCTTGAACTGCTGGCTGATCAGGCTTTCCACCACCTCCGCCTCGAAGCCGAGGATCGACGACAGTGCGCCAAGATAGATGATGTTCTTCAGCAACTGGCGCTCGCGCGGAATGGTGCCTTCCAGCGAATTGGAGAGTTCGGTGAGCGGAATGCCGAGCACCGTGAGATCGTCGCGGAATTTCGACGCCGGCATCGGCTTGGTGGAATCGTAGACGAGGTAGCCGCCTCGATCGATGGACGCGACATCCTTGTCCCAGGTTTGCGGGTTCATGCAGACCATCAGGTCCACGCCGCCGCGCCGCCCCAGCCAGCCCGCGCCGGACACGCGCACTTCGTACCACGTCGGAAGGCCCTGGATATTCGAGGGAAAGATGTTGCGCGAGCAGACGGGCACACCCATGCGCAGGACCGAGCGCGCGAACAGCTCGTTCGCCGACGCCGAGCCGGAGCCGTTCACATTGGCGAACTTGACGACGAAGTCGTTGGTGGCAGCGATGGGTTGGGTCACGGGCTGAGAACCCATGCGCATGACAAGATCAGCTTACCCTCCCCTTGAGGGAGGGTCGAA
>DASYBT010000022.1:0-22892 GCA_036500585.1 Rhizomicrobium sp. | reverse complement strand
CTCTAACGGAGAGTCATACTCACCCTCCCCTTGAGGGAGGGTACAATCTGATTTTGCGTGAGCAGATCATCGGGTGCGCGAGGATCGATCCGGCGCGGCGGGCCATACGGCTGACTTGCACAACGGAAGATTGCATCGCGGTGGAATGTGGAATAGTTTTTGCCAATTGTCTGAAAGAATTGAAAACAAGGGGCACTGGCAATGGCTGACACTAGCGGGCGAATTCACACGACGGCCGACCTTACAAAGGAGAAATTCGAACAGGAAAAATTGGAGGCGCTGAGCGCATTTCTCAAGAATGCGCGGAATTTCATGGAACATGACGAGGCGATGAATCGGGAGATCCTGAAAGCATTTTCAGCGGCGGTAGCGGAATACATCAAGAATCCGGGCGTTCAGACTTCCGGCGGTGGGAACATCGATGCCCTTATCAACGCGCTCAAAGCAAGATCTGCGGGCGAGATGGGCCCGACGGGCGGCGACATAGTTGGCGGCGACTGGTTCACCGACCTGATGGACGCCATCATCAAGAGCCTGGCAAGCGAGAAGGATTTTATCATGGGAATCATAAGGCTCATCTTTTGTGGGTGTTGAGGCAGGGCGGCTCTTTCTAACAACCGCTCTCTTTTGCCAGCGTGCATTCAAACACCTGCGAACCGATGTCGGCTGCGGTCGCACGACACTCCATGTTCTGCTTGCTGCGCCGTTTGCCCTTGTCCGGACGAGATATGTACCTGCTCAGGAGTGACGAGGTTCAACAACTCCTGCGCCTTGTCCGGGCCGCGCTCCCGCGAGAGGCTTCGGGCCTTCTGCTGCGGCAAGAATTCAAGCCGTTTACGCTATTGTCTGTCGCCGCCACACCTGTCCAACAGAACACACCGCTATCGTTCCGAATTAGCGATGCAGCGATTGACACCATCGCAAAGTCACTGCGGGAGTCTGATGCGAGCATCGGCGGAGTGTTTCATTCGCATCCTCAAGGCCCGGCCAAGCCGTCAAGACGGGACAGTCTGCCTCCCAAAGAGCTTGGCAGTCTGTGGCTTATCTATTCGGTACGGTTTCGCGATCTCAATCTTTTCAAATGGGATGGCACAGGCTTTCAGAAGGAGCGGTTTCTCGTGGCGCCGAGGCTGGACTCATTACCGGCAAGATGCGCTTGCGGACAAAAGGGGAGCAGCGATCAGGCAAACGCACCGTGCAAGTGTAAGCGTCGGCGTTCCGCAATGTCTCAATTTGCCCGATGGTAGAACGCGTTTGTTGATAGCTGATATTTCGTTTGCCATTGGATGACTAAATGCCGAGCAAAGCGAATCCAAAGCTAACCCCTCGGCAGTGCACATCAGGCGGCCGCGCGGATCGGTTCTTCCGGTTTCTTCGCCGCACGGTTTGGCGCGGAGAATTTCAGCGTTCCGTCATCCAATTTGCCGTAGCGCAGCAGCACGAGATCGCGGGCGTAATTCTGGTGCAGCTTCCACGGCGCGCGGTCGCCCTGCTTCGGCAGGATGTCCCTCGCCCGCGTGATGTAGCCGGAATTGAGATTGAGCCAAGGCGTCTCGCCGACGCTTGAATCGCGCGGCGCCACGCACATGGTGTAGCCTCGCGCATCCATGTAATTCAGCAGGCGGCAGACGAACTCGCAGGTGAGATCGCACTTCAAGGTCCATGACGCGTTGGTGTAGCCGAAGGCCGACGCCAGATTCGGCACGCCGCTGTACATCATGCCCTTATACGACATCGTTTCGGCGAAATTCACGGCGCGGCCGTCGACGCTCGCCTGCATTCCGCCGCCCACCTTCAGCTGCAATCCCGTCGCCGTGACGATGATGTCGGCATCGAGCTCGCGGCCGGATTTCAGCTTGAGGCCCTTTTCCGTGAACGTCTCGATCTGATCGGTGACGACGCTCGCCTTGCCCTCGCGAATGCTTTGGAACAGGTCGCTGTCGGGCACCAGGCACAGCCGCTGGTCCCACGGATTGTAGCGCGGCGTGAACTGCGCCATGTCGTAATCCGAGCCCAGCTCCTTGCGCACCAGGCTGAGGATGAACTGCTTGACCTTGTCGGGCGCCTTCTTGGCGCGATTGAAGAAATACATCTGCAGCAAAACGTTGCGCCAGCGCACCAACTGATAGGCGAGCATCGCCGGCAGCCTGGCGCGCAGCCAGTTCGCGATGCCGTCTTCTGCCGGGCGCGAGACAACGTAGGTCGGCGACCGCTGCAACATGGTCACATGCGCAGCATCCTTCGCCATTTCGGGAACGAGGGTGACGGCGGTGGCGCCGCTGCCGATCACCACCACGCGCTTGCCGCGGTAGTCGAGATCCTCCGGCCAGAATTGCGGATGCACGAGATCGCCCTGGAACCGCTCGGTGCCGGCGAATTTCGCATCGTAGCCGCCGGCGTAATCGTAATAGCCGCTGCACATGAAAAGGAAATTGCAGGTGAAGCGCACGATCTGCTTGTCGGCGCGTTCGGCCTCCACGGTCCACACCGCATCGTCGCTCGACCACGCCGCGTGCTTCACCATGTGATGAAAACGGATGTGCCGATCGATGCCGTTCTCGCCGGCCGTGTCGCGCACATATTTCAGGATCGACGGACCGTCGGCGATGGCTTTCGCCTCGCGCCATGGTTTAAAATTGTAGCCCAGGGTGTACATGTCGGAATCGGAGCGGATGCCCGGATAGCGGAACAGGTCCCAGGTGCCGCCGATGGCGTCGCGGCCCTCGAGGATGGCGTAGGTCTTGTTCGGGCACGCGGTCTTCAGATGATAGCCGGCGCCGATGCCCGAAAGCCCCGCGCCCACGATGATGACGTCGAAATGCTCCATGGCCGCCCGACCTCTTTCAAGCGCCCGACTATCGGTCAGCCTGACAAGAATGACAAGTTGTCAGTTCTGGCTGCCGCGGGTCCAGATGCAAACATCAGCCGTAAGTTAGAATGTCGACGCAAACGAAAAGGGCGGCCACGTCGGGTTAGGCCGCCCTTTCCGGGAGAGAGTATTGGTCTGATCCACTATCGAACGTCGGGGTATCGAATAAACGGATCGCCAGTTTCTCCGAGCCCCGTCGCCACAAGGCGGGTGCTCAGGTGACAAAACTTACAGCCCTTGCAGCCGTTCCGGGAACTCTGACGCTATTTCTTGCCGTAGGGATCGGGCCCGGCGCGGGCGAGGAAATCGCAGTGGTCGGCCAGCCGCGCCCAGCCGATGGCGATTTCCACGAATTGATCCCGCATCTCGCCGGCCGGCATCGCCTTGGCGTTGGCCAACGCTTCGGCGGAGCGGGCCCGGTAGCGTCGCGCCCGCTCGGCGGGAGGGAGGGACTCGAAAGACTCTTCCAAGACGATAATCGCTTAAGCCAGACAACAGGTTAGAACACCGCAGCGCAAATTTCGCTGCGCGATTAACCTAGGTTATTTTCCCGCCTGCGCCCTTCATGTCACAAGTTTTGGTGAGCGGGGCGTCCGAGTCGTCGGGGCCAGGATCAAGCGTGACAGAAGCTAGCGAGTACACCTTCCGCTATCTGAATGCGGAGGGTCGTTTCGTTGCCGTCGTGCAGGCGGAATGCACCGGAGTTCGCGCCGCCGTTTGCATGGCCGTGCGCTTCCTCGCCGAGGAATATGCGGCGCTGGAGATCTCCCAGGGCGAAGAGGCCGTATGGCAAGGGCTGCGCGAAGATGCGCTGCGCATCGCAGCTTCCGGTTAGCCGTTGCGGGCGCGGCTGTCCTCCGGCACTTGCAAACGGTCCGTCAAACCGTAATCGCGAACGACGCTCGCGATGCGCAGGCGATAGTCGCGGAACAGACCGCTGCGGCCGGCAGATTGGGCGGCGCGGTGTTCTTCCAAATTGCGCCACGCGGCGACCGCTTCCTCGTCGCGCCAGAACGACAACGACAGGACCTTGCCGGGGTGCGACAGGCTTTCGAAGCGCTCGATGGAGACGAAGCCGTCGATGTCATCGAGCGGCGGACGAAGATGCGCCGCGATGGCAAGGTAGTTCGCACGGCTGCCGGCGTCCGCCGGTTCGACTTCGAAAAATGACCGCGATCATGCGCGCACTGCCCGCAGGAATTCGCGCTCCTCCTTCAGGATCACGCGGTTCGATTGCGCGAATTCGAAATTCGCCCTGCCCTTTGCATCGGTCTTCAGCTTCGCGCGATAGGCTTCATACGCCGCGAGGCTATCGAAGCCGATCATCGCATGCGCGACGTAGTTTGTGCCTTCATGCGGCATGAAATAGCCGATGAGATCGCCGCCGCACGCGGGAATGATGGTGAGCCAGTTGCGGGCGTATTCCTCGAACTGGGCGTGCTTCGTGGGATCGATCTCGTAGCGGATGTGACAGACGACATTCATCTTTCTCTCCTTCTGCTTGTGAAAGGGAAGCCGCGACGCAGCGAGTGCCGCCACGCCGGTCTCCAGCACGGTTCTGCGATCGGGCATTCGTCACCCTTACCTCCCCCTTTGTGGGGAGGTCGGCGACCCCGCACTTGATGCGGGGGAGCAGGGTGGGGGTACGTCCGAACCGCGTGTCTTGCTCACGCCCACCCGACGCATTTGCGCTTCGCTTAGTGCGTCGACCTCCCCACGAGGGGGAGGTGGGCACCATAGCGATTGCGTTACATGAATACTTCGTCTACGGTCGAAGTATGAAAGACGGTCCCTCGATTGCTCCCATCGCCGCGCTGGCCGGCGATCCGGCGCGCGCCAACATGCTGGCGGCACTACTGTCGGGCAAAGCGCTGACCGCAAGCGAACTCGCCAACGAAGCTGGCGTCACCGCGCCGACAGCGAGTGCGCATCTTGCCAAGCTAGAGGACGGCGGATTGCTATCGGCAGTGAAGCAGGGGCGCCACCGCTATTTTCGCCTGTCCGGCACCGACGTGGCCGAAATGCTGGAGAAGATGATGGGGGTGGCCGAACGCGCCGGACACATGCGCGCGCGCCCCGGTCCATCTGATCCGGCCATGCGGCATGCGCGCGTTTGTTACGATCATCTGGCCGGCGAGATGGGCGTTCAGATGTTCGATGCGCTGGTGAAATCGCGCCGCATTGCCGCGGAAGGCGATACCATTACGCTGACGCGCAAGGGGCGATCGTTTCTGCAAGACTTCGGCATCGATGCCGCGGGCATCGAAAATCCGCGGCGGCCGCTGTGCAAATCCTGCCTCGACTGGAGTCAGCGCCGCTCGCATCTGGCCGGCAGCGCGGGCGCCGCGATCCTCGACCGGATATACGAGCTGAGCTGGGCGCGCCGCGACAGGCAGAGCCGCGCGGTCCATTTCACGCCGGATGGCCAGCGCCAATTTTCGAAGCTGTTTCCGGCCTGAGGAACGCGCAATGCCGAAGCCGATCTCCGTCGCCACCATCGGCTTTACGAAAAAATCGGCGGAGGAATTCTTCCGCCGCCTAGAGACCGCAAAGGTGAAGAAGGTCATCGACGTGCGGCTGCACAACACCTCGCAGCTCGCCGGGTTCGCCAAGGCTGACGATCTCGCCTTCTTCCTCGATGAGATCGGCGGCATCACTTACGAACACGCGCCGCTGCTGGCGCCGACGGACGACATCATCGCGCTGGCGCGCAAGAAGGGCGATTGGGTCGCGTTCGAGACGCAATTCCGCTCGCTGATGGCGACGCGCAAGATCGAGCGGGAGCTATCACCGGCTCAACTCGATGGCGCTTGCCTCCTCTGCGCCGAAGACAAGCCACACCATTGTCACCGCCGCATCGTGTGCGACTACCTGAACGACAAGTGGCACGGCCTGTTGAAGGTAACGCACCTCTGATCCAGGTCACGCCGCCTTTTGCAGGAAGCCGGCGTAGTGCTCGCTCATCATGCGATCGCGGAAGGCAACGAGATTGCGATGGCTTTCGGCATACTTGCGCAAATCGGATTCGAACCACGGCGTCAGCAATCCGGCGACCATGGCGAAAGCCGTTGCATCCACGCCGCAGGGCTCCGGCCCCAACAGATAGGGCTTGTTGCCGAGCAGCGCGGATAGCGAGGCGACCGAGCGGGCGCCCAGCGCCTGAATTTCCTCTTTGGAATGTCGGCCGAGTCCATGCCCGTTTAGTGCATCGAGCGTCCGCTTGCGCGCACCGGCCCGCACCGCCTCGCGTGAATCCTTCGGCAAGGTGTCGAAGAAATGGGCAGGCCCTTTAGCGAAGTTGCGGTCTTCCGCCCAGCGCAGATGCAGGATGGCCCAGTACAGGTGATCCTCCAGCATCCGCTCGATGGCCCATGCGCGCGCCCGCATGTCGCGCGTCAGCCCGCGGTCGAGATCGATGCCGTATTTGCGTTCGATGTGCTCGCGGATGAACGTCGAATCGGCAACGACCTCGCCATCGTCTTCGATAAATGGGATCTTGCCCTTGGGCGCGTCGCCCGGCATGGCGCGGGCGCGGCCGAACGACAATTCCGCCAGCTTGAGCTGCACTTCGGTCTTCATGACGAACGGGCTCGGGTCCGGCAAACCGAAGGCGGGCCCGAAGCCATACAAGGTGATCATGACTGTCCTCCTCCAATGGACCCTTCCCTTACGCCACCGCTGCTGACAGCATGGTGTCAGCAGTGTGGCGGTAGATGTCAGGAGGTGGCTCTCCAGAGGATGCACGATGCCGGACACGATCTTCGACAAATTTCCGCGGCCGCCAGCGGCCTCCCTGCTGGGCTGGACCTTGCTCGACCAGGACCCCCAAAAGGGCTGGATCAAACTGGCCTTCGACGGCCGGCCGGAATTCCGCAATCCCGCCGGCTTCATCCAGGGCGGCATCCTTGCCGCCATGCTCGACGACACGATGGGACCGGCAGCTTTGATCATGAGCGGCGGCCGGCTCTACACTGCGACCATCGATCTGAATGTCAGCTTTCTAGCGCCGGCAAAACCAGGACCCCTGATTTCGGAAGGGCAAGTCATCCATCTCGGCAAGAGCATCGCCTTTTCCGAAGCGCGCATCAGCGACGAAAACGGCACGCTGCTCGCACGCGCCACTTCGAGCGCGCGTGTGGTCCCGGTCGAACGTCTGGCGTCGTAGGAGAAAAAGATCATGGAACTGCACACATTCGTCCGCTTTCACGCCCGCCAGGGAAACGAAGAAGCCGTCGCCCAGGCCATGCGCGACTCAGCCGATGATGTTCGTGGCGAGGAAGGCTGCGTGTTCATCGAATACCACCGGGGTGTCCGCGACCCGCGCATGTTCTACATCCATTCGTGCTGGAAGGATGAAGCAGCGTTTCAGGTGCACGCGGACTTGCCACACACCGTGCGCTTCCTGGATGGCGTGCTGCCGCTGCTCGATCACGATCTGGACCTGACGCGCACCCGGCCGTTCGTTTAGGCCACCGGATGCGGCGCGCGGATAGGCTGTTTCGGATTATCCAGATTCTGCGGCGGCGGCGCACGCCGATCACGGCGAACGACATCGCCGACGAACTCGAGACGTCGCTGCGCACCATCTACCGCGACATCGCACAGCTGCTGGCCGAGCGCGTGCCGATCCGCGGCGAGGCCGGCATTGGTTACGTGCTCGAGCAGGGCTTCGACATGCCGCCTCTGATGCTGACGCCTGATGAAATCGAGGCGGCGATCCTCGGCGCGCAATGGGTGAGCCACCGCGCCGATGCGGCGCTGGGCCGCGCCGCGAATGATCTCATTGCCAAGATCGGCGCCGTGATCCCCGATCATTTGCGGCCGCTTCTCGCCGAGCCCGCACTCACCTCGCCCAATTGGTACAAGGTGCAGCCGGATTCCTGCGACATGGGCCGCATGCGCGCCGCGATCCACGCGCAGACGAAAGTGTGGATGCGCTACAAGAACGAGAAGAGCGAGATCAAGGAGCGGGTGATCTGGCCGATCGCGGTCAGCTACTTCGAAACGGTGCGGGTGATCGTGGCATGGTGCGAGTATCGCGACGCCTTCCGCAACTTCCGCACCGACCGTGTGATGGACGCGCAGTTCCTGTCCGACCGCTATCCAACAGCGCGCTACCGGCTCATCGCGCAGTGGAAGAAGGAGATGAAACGCGACCGCGATCTCCACCGCGAACGCATGATCGCCCACCGCGAGCGCGCGACACCGACCCGCTAGTCTTGCCGGGGGAGCGGTCCTATAAAGACACCGCGGGTTGGGGAGATGTATCGGAATGAGAGTTGTCGCGATCGGCGCAAGCTTGCTTGCATTGACGTCCGGCGCCTCGGGGGCTCAACAGCCTGCAAGCCAGCCGAAGACCGTCATCCACACCTACGATCACCTGGCGCTGGCGGCGAGCGGACGGATGGCGGATGTCGAGGCAGACGATCCGGGCAACCTGCCGGAGGAAGCGCACGGGCATGTCACAGTGCGCGACGCCAGCGGGAAGATCCTCGCAAGTTACGATCCGTGCAAGGCATGCAAGTATTCAGACACTGCGTTCTCGCCCAAGGGCGATGCGCTCGCCTTCATCGCAACCGACGAGAAGGCGCACAAGGCGATGCTGATGGTGGCCGCGAACGGCGCGCCACGCACGCTTGCCAGCATCGACGGCGTCGCCAACACGGTTCGCTGGTCGCCGGACGGTTCGCGCCTCGCGCTGCTGGTCACGCTGGGGGCCAAGAAGAAGACGGGGGCCACCGAAGCCGCCGCTCCCATGACCGGCGAGATCGGCGAGGAGAATGACGAGCAGCGCATCGCCGTCATCGCGGCCGGCGGCGGCGCGCTGAAGCCGCTCTCGCCTGCCGACACCTATGTTTACGAATTCGCCTGGACACCGGACGGCAAAGGCTTCGTCGCCACGGAAGCGAAAGGCAATGGCGACAACAACTGGTGGGTTGCCAAGCTCGCCCAAATCGACGCCGGCACCGGCGCGTTGCGCATGATCGCAACACCGAAGACGCAAATCGATCTGCCGCGCGTGTCGCCGGACGGAAGGATGGTGGCTTTCATCGGCGGATTGATGAGCGACTGGGGCTCGATCGGCGGCGACATTTACACCGTTCCACTGGCGGGCGGCACACTGAAGGATATCACACCGAACTTCAAGGGCACCTTCCGCGGGCTCTCCTGGAATGGCGGAAAGATCCGTGTCGCCGCGCTGATCGACGACAATTCCGCAGCGCTCGATGTGGAGCCCACGACCGGCGCCACAAAAATTCTCTGGCAGGCGCCGGTGTCCACCAAGGCGCAAACCTTCGATGGACCCATCCAGTTCGCCGGCAATTCGATGGCGACCATCGTCGAGGACTTCACCCACGCGCCGACCATTCTCGCCGGACGTTTGCCGCACGTGGCGCCGGTGGCGCACGAGAACGACGCACTGCCGGCCAATGTCGCGGCGCAGACGGTACACTGGAAGAGTGACAAATACTTCGTGCAGGGCTGGCTGTTCGGACCCAAGACCATCAACAAAGGCAAGAAGTATCCGCTGATCATGATCGTCCACGGCGGACCGAGCGCGGCGGCTGGTCCACACTACATTGCCGCCGGTGGGCAGCACGGCACCAATTTCGATTTCGCCTACGATCTGGTGAGCCGCGGCTACTACATCTTCTATCCCAACCCGCGCGGCTCCTACGGGCAGGGCGAAGCGTTCACGCGCGCCAACATCAAGGATTTCGGCCGCGGCGACCTGCGCGACGATCTCAAGGGCATCGACGAGGTCGAGCACATCGCGCCGGTGGACGACCACCGCCTCGGCATGTACGGCCATTCCTACGGCGGCTGGATGGCGATGTGGCTGAACACACAAAGCCACCGCTTCAAGGCGATTGTGGCCGGCGCGGGCGTGGCGAACTGGACGAGCTATTACGGCGAGAACGGCATTGATCAGTGGATGATCCCGTTCTTCGGTGCATCCGTGTACGATGATCCGGCGGTCTATCGCGCCGCCTCACCCATCGATTTCATCAAGAACGCCAAGACGCCGACCTTGATCTATGTCGGCGAGCGCGACGTGGAATGCCCGGCGCCGCAATCGCTGGAATATTGGCATGCGCTGAAGGCCATGGGCGTGGAGACGAAACTGATCATCTATGCCGGCGAAGGCCACCACTTCCACAAAATGACCGATCTGGAAGATTTGCGGCATCGCATCATCGGCTGGTTCGACGCGCATCTGAAATGAAGGGCGCGCATGACTCTCCGGCGGCTCGTCCATTATAGTCGCGCGAATTGCAGCAACGGAGAGTTCCATGGCCGAAGATCGCCCAGGCGGCATTGTGCCCTACCTCACCATCCGCGACGGACGGGCCGCCGAAGCGTCCGCCTTCTACCAGCGCGCGTTCGGCGCGGAGGAACTGGGCCGTCATCTGGCGCAGGACGGCAAGCGGCTGATGCACTGCCACCTCAAGGTCAACGACGGCCACCTGTTTTTCTCCGACGACTTCCAGGAATTTCGTGACGATCTGCCGGCGCCGGAGCCGACCGGCACCACCCTGCATCTCGAAGTTGACGACGCGGATGCGTGGTGGAAACGCGCCGTCGACGCCGGCTGCCAGATCACCATGCCGCTGGAGGATCAGTTCTGGGGCGACCGCTACGGCCGCCTGTGCGATCCCTTCGGCCACAGCTGGTCGATTTCGTCGCCTATTCCGAAGGTCGAAAGCGCACAGACCGCAGCGTGATCGGTGGCAATGAGGCCACTTCGCTCGCCATGGATCGGGCTGGTGCTGGCGCTGTGGGCGCAGGCCGCATCGGCAAGCGAAAACGCCATCAAGGTTCAGGGCGGCCCGTGGCGGCTTGACGGCCGCGCCTATCAGAGCGCGCGCCTCTCGGCGCATCCGCATTTGCTTGTCGTGCTGCATGGCGACGCACCGGGTATCAACCCCTCCTATCAGTATGTGTTTGCACAGCGTGCCGCGGCGGCGCTCAACGATGTGATTGCGGTCGGCCTGCTGCGGCCGGGCTATGCCGATGGCATGGGCGGAAAGAGCGAAGGCAGCCGCGGCTGGGCCATTGCGGACAATTACACGGCCGGCGACATCGCCAGCGTGGCCGCGGCGCTGAAGGCACTGAAAACACGCTACCATGCGGCCGACCTCACCCTTGCCGGCCATTCCGGCGGCGCGGCGCTGACGGCCGACATCATCGCGCTCTATCCGCACCTCGCGGCGCGCGCGTTAATCGTGTCCTGCCCGTGCGATGTGCCCGCCTTTCGCCACAGCATGATGAGGCTGCAGTTCAATCCGCTATGGCTATGGCCCGTCGATGCCGTGTCGCCGCAGGATCGCGTGGCGCAGATTCCCAGCGACACCGTTGTGCGCATGGTTGTGGGCGGCAACGACCCCATCGCGCCGCCGCGTCTTACCTTCGCCTATGCTGCCGCGCTGAAGCACAAGGGCGGGAACGTCTCCATTGCCGTGCTGAAAGGCGAGGGCCACGAGGTGTTTCTTGAATCCGCCGTGTTCGCACAGCTTCAACAACTGATGCGAGCCAAATAGATCGGCGGCCATGCTTGCGCGAACGAGCCGATATGCGAACGCGCGTGTTGCAAGCTGTCCTCTGTTAGCCAAGTCTGAACGATCGACCAGATGCGGGCGCGACGATGACGCTGAAGATGTGGCAGATCGATGCCTTCGCAAGCCGCGTGTTCCAAGGCAATCCCGCGGCTGTGGTGCCGCTCGATTCGTTTCTCGATGCCGCGGTGATGCAGAAGATCGCCAACGAAAACAATCTCGCGGAGACGGCCTTTCTGGTGCGTACGGGTGCCGGGCATTACGACCTGCGCTGGTTCACGCCGGAAAGCGAAGTCGATCTGTGCGGCCACGCCACCCTGGCGTCCGCGTGGCTCGTGTTCGACGCGCTCGATCCAGAGCTGAAGCAGGTGTCGTTCGCCACGCGCTCCGGCACGCTTGTGGTGGATCGCGGCCACGACGGCCGGCACACCATGTCCTTGCCGTCCGATCCGGTTCAGCCGTTCGAGGCGCCGCCAGGATTTGCGCGCGAGATCGGCGAAGCGCTCGGTGCCGTTGCGCCGCGCGAACTGCTGCGCGGCCGCTATCTCATGGGCGTTTGGGATCAGGCGGGCGCCGTGCGCGGCATCAAGGGGCCGGGCGACATCGCGCGCGTGCTTCGCAAGGTGAATGCCTGGGGCTTCATCGCCACTGCGCCGGACGACCAGAACCATGATTTCGTGTCACGGTTCTTCGCGCCGGACAAAGGCGTGCCGGAAGACCCGGTGACCGGATCGGCGCACTGCGCGCTGGTGCCCTATTGGGCGAAGCGGCTCGGCAAGACGACCTTGAAAGCACGCCAGGTCAGCCCGCGCGGCGGGGACCTTGTGTGCACGGACAATGGCGCACGAACGATCCTCTCCGGCCCCTGCGCGCTCTACATGGTGGCGGAGATCAGCGTCTGATGCCGATTCCGGCGGCGAAGCAATTGCGCTAGACTGCCCACATGAGCGAAGCCGCCCTCGCTGACCCGACACTGCCCCGGCTGAAGAAGGAACTCCAGGCGCTCTATGGTCCGCGGCTCAAGCGCGTGCTTCTGTATGGCTCACGCGCTCGCGGCGACCACCAGCCGGACAGTGACTACGACATCCTTGTCGTGCTGGAAGGGCCGGTCGACCTTCGGCCTGAGCAGAAAAAGCTCGCCACACTTTCCTCAAGCATTCTGTGGAGCACCGTCGCGCAAGGACATCCGGCGGACGTCTCGTTCAAGCCGGTGACGGAAGACCAGATCGGCCAGCGCACCGGCTTCATGCATAATGTCCGGCGCGAGATGATCGAGCTGTGAGTCCCGAAGCGGTCAATTACATGTCGCTTGCCGAAGGCGCTCTCGACCGTGGTGGCGTAATTTTACCGCCGAAATCTATGAAGATGCTGCACGCAATGCCTATTCGGCGGCGTTGAATGCCGCGCGTGCCGTCATCTTCGACAAGGCGTTGATTGCCACAAAGACGCACTCCGGAACGCGGGCGAGGTTTTTTGAACTCGTTCATGACGGAATGCCGTTCGACGCCGAACTCGCGCAATTCTTGCGAGAGGCGTTCGAGACAAAGCAAGGGATCGACTATTGTCCAGAACTTGTCGCCGTGTCGCGCGAGGAAGCCGAGGCCTATCTTGCCCGCGCGGAGGCGTTCATCGCGGCGGCAAACGCTGTGTGCCGGTAATCAGCGCGTGTCGCTTTCGTCGGAGCAGGATAGGTCGAACTGCGACAGGCCTTCCTCCAGATAGTCGCCCAGCAGCGGAAGCCCGAGGAGATACTGGCCGGTGCGCTTGGTATGCTCCTGCCGCGCGGTCAAGATCGCCTCGTTCCATTCCGACTTGTCATAGGTGCCGCGGCCGATCCATGCCAACGCGACCAACGCAAGCTGCTCATCGATGTCGAGGGTATTGATGAAGCCGGCCAGCTCGCGATAGACAGGATCGTCTGGCTTGTCCTCGAGGATATCGGTGAAGCCGTCGTCCACCGCATCCGAACCGGAATCGGGATCGGCGTTGCCTTCCTTGGCGTCGAACTGGCGCGCCTGGGCGATGACGTAACAGACCTTGTCGGTTGCAATGCCGAGCTCAATCGAGTCGGTGTCGGTCTCGGGCGTGGCGGTCAGCGGCATGATCATTTCTCTCAAATGGTTTCATGGAAACGATTGCGAGGCTTCCATGTTCCGACCGGAACACCGGGTTTTCACCGGACGCGCGCCATGAAAAGAACGATATCAGCCGGCAAAGCGCACAGGCTGGCTGCCAGATTGCTGGAAAGAGCACATGAACGATTCAGTCCCACCCGCCATCGACAGCGCAACCCGCATCGCGGCCGGAGCCACACGCACACGGTATGACGGCGTCTCCGTTGCGTTGCACTGGACGACCGTGGCGCTGGTGCTGCTGCAGTTCTTCCTGGCGGAATTCTGGGGCTTTTTCGCAAGACCCACGCGCCATCTGATGATCACAGCGCACATGTCGTTCGGCATTTTGCTGGCGGCGGTGGTCATCGCGCGCATCGTGTGGCGGCTGCTGCCCGGCCATGAGGTGCCGCCCATCGTCAGTGGCTGGACCGAGCGCGCCTCCAAAGCCGTCCATGTGCTGCTCTATGTCATGCTGGTGATGCAGGCCTGTCTGGGATTCGTGCTGCGCTGGTCCGGCGCCGAAACGATGAGCTTCTTCGGCATACAGATTCCGCCGCCGTTTGCGCCGGTGTCGCGGCCCACGCATCATCTGATCGGAGATCTCCACAATTGGCTGGGCTGGGGCATCATCATCGTGGCGGCCGGTCACGCCGCAGCCGCGCTGTTCCACCACTTCGCGCTGCGCGACAACGTTCTGCGCCGCATGTTGCCCGGCGAACGTGTGGCCGCTTCACAATAATGTTCACGCACGCATGGCCATCATGCGTTGACGTCCGGCCGCGAGCGCACTAGCTTGTCTGTGGGCCACGCCGCCCCAACGCGGCGCGATCATTCTGGAAGGAATGACTATGACCGGTTCAAAACCGGCCGTGCGCCTTGCACGGCCTTTTTTTTCGTCCGGACCCTGTGCCAAGCGGCCGGGCTGGACTCCCGAAGCTCTGCACGATGCGTATCTCGGCCGCTCGCACCGTTCGAAGGGCGGCAAGGCGAAGCTGAAGGAAGCAATCGACCGCACCCGCGCTGTTCTTGGAATTCCTGCCGACTATCGCGTCGGCATCGTGCCGGCGTCCGATACCGGCGCGGTCGAGATCGCGATGTGGTCGCTGCTCGGCCCGCTGCCGGTCGACGTGTTCGCCTGGGAGAGCTTCGGCGAAGACTGGTTGACCGATACGGTCAAGCAGCTGCAGCTGAAGGTCGAAGTGCACAAGGCGCCGTACGGCGCGCTGCCGGAGCTGCAGACCGCATCGAACCACGATGCCGTGTTCACCTGGAACGGCACGACGAGCGGCGTGCGCGTCCCGAACGCCAGCTGGATTCCGCTCCAGCGCGAAGGCGTCGTTATTTGCGATGCGACGAGCGCTGCGTTCGCGATGGAGTTGCCGTGGGAGAAACTCGATGCCGTCACCTTCTCCTGGCAGAAGGTGCTGGGCGGCGAAGCGGCGCACGGCATGCTGGTGCTGTCGCCGAATGCCGTGAAGCGCATCGAGGCCTACTCGCCGCACTGGCCAATGCCCAAGATCTTCCGGCTGAAAAAAGCCGGCAAGCTGAACGAGGCAATCTTCGACGGCGAGACCATCAACACACCTTCGATGCTGGCGGTGGAGGATTGGCTCGATGCGTTGCGGTGGGCCGAATCCATTGGCGGACTTTCTGGGCTGACCGCACGGGTGGATGCGAACTTCGCAGCACTTTCCGCCTGGGTGAAAGACAGCGACTGGTGCGATTTCCTCGCCGCCGATCCGGCGTATCGCTCGCCCACCAGCGTGTGCCTGAAGATCACCGATCCGGCGTTCACCGCGCTCGATGAATCCGCGCGCTACGCCATGGTCAACAAGTTGTGCGGCACGCTGGAGAAGGAAGGTGTGGCGTTCGACATCGCCGGGCACCGCAATGCGCCGCCGGGTTTGCGCATCTGGTGCGGCGCGACGGTCGAGCGCGACGACATCGAAGCGCTTGGCCCCTGGCTCGACTGGGCGTGGGCACAGGTGAAACACGCCAACTAGTGAGGCGGACGTGTTTGAATATACGTGCAAACTGTCGCTCTGGATAAGGCACCCGGCCGCCGATCTCTCACATGTGCCGGAGAAACTTGGCTTTCCCGCAACGAGAGTGTGGAAGGCGGGTGATCCGAGACTCACACCAAAGGGTATGCCGCTAATCGGCAACTACAGAGAGTCGTATTGCAGCCTCTCTCTGCAGGAGGAACGCGTCGCGTCGCTGCCGGACCTTTTGCGCAATGTCCTTCCTAAGCTATCAGCTCGCAAAGCTGATCTGGACAAACTTACGTCGAGTGGAGCGACAATAAGTCTGTTTGTCGGCTGGTTTTCCGAAGACACCAATTCACGAGATGTCATCGACTGGGAACTGCTCGCAGAACTGGCGAAATTGAAAATTTCTCTGGACCTCGATTTTTACGGGCCGGAGGAGACGACCCCGCAAACAGTAGAGGACGGGAAGACCTAAATGCCTCGTGTTCTGATTGCCGATAAGCTGTCGCCGGCGGCGCTTGCCATCTTCAAGGAGCGCGGCATCGAGACGGATGTGAAGGTTGGCCTCGCGAAAGACGAACTCCTGAACATCGCGGGCGAGTACGACGGCATCGCGGTGCGTTCCGGGACCAAGATCACGGCAGACGTCATCAGGGCCGCCAGAAACCTGAAGGTGGTGGGCCGCGCCGGAATCGGCGTCGACAACATCGACGTGCCCGCGGCGACGGCGGCCGGAATCATCGTGATGAACACGCCGCACGGCAATTCCATCACCACGGCGGAGCACGCCATCGCGCTGATGATGGCGCTGGCCCGCGAGCTTCCCGCTGCCAATGCCTCCACCCAAGCCGGCAAGTGGGAGAAAAACCGGTTCATGGGCACCGAGTTGACCGGCAAGACCCTGGGGCTGGTCGGCGCCGGCAATATCGGCTCCATCGTGGCCGATCGCGCCAAGGGGCTGAAGATGCGCGTGATCGCCTACGATCCCTATCTCTCGCCTGAGCGCGCCGCCGATCTCGGCATCGAGAAGGTGGAGCTGAACGATCTTCTGACGCGCGCCGATTTCGTGTCACTGCACACCCCGCTCACCAATGAGACCCGCAACATCGTCTCGGCCGATGCCATCAACCGCATGAAGAAAGGCGCGCGTCTGATCAATTGCGCGCGCGGCGGCCTGGTGGACGAGCACGCGCTGAGAGCGGCACTCGAGTCCGGTCATCTTGCCGGTGCGGCGCTCGACGTGTTCGAGGAGGAGCCGGCGAAATCCAACATCCTGTTCGGCAATGAGAAGGTGATCGCAACGCCGCATCTCGGCGCCTCCACCATGGAAGCGCAGGAGAATGTCGCCCTGCAGGTCGCGGAACAGATTTCGGATTATCTGCTGACCGGCGCCATCACCAATGCGCTCAACATGCCGTCGATCACGGCGCAGGAAGCGCAGAAAGTGCGCCCGTGGATTGCGCTGGCGCAGAAGCTTGGTCTGTTCGCCGGCCAGCTCACCGACACCAGCATCGAAGCCATCGAAATTCTGTACGAAGGTTCGGTGGCCGATCTCAACATGCGCGCACTGACGCAAGCGACGCTGGCGGGCGTGCTGAAGCCGGTGCTCGCCGACGTGAACATGGTCAATGCGCCGGTGATCGCCAGGCAGCGCGGCGTTCGCGTGACCGAGACGCGCCGGCCGCAGCAGGGCGCCTATGAAGGATACATGAAAGTCACCGTGAGCCTCGCCGACGGAACCACCCGCCGCGTCGCCGGGACCGTGTTTTCGGATGGACGGCCGCGGCTGATCCAGGTGAAGGACATCGACATCAACGCCGAATTCGCGCCGCGCATGATCTATGTGATCAACGAAGACAAGCCGGGCATGATCGGCAAACTCGGCATGGCACTGGGCGAGGCGCAGGTGAACATCGCCAACTTCAACCTCGGACGCAGCGCACCCGGCGCCGATGCCATCGCGCTCGTCGAAGTGGACGGCGAAGTGGGCGATCGCGTGCTCGGCGCGATCCGAAACCTGCCGCTGGTCAAGCAGGCGACGCTGCTGTCCTTCTGACCTCTTGTTTTCATCGCTGCCCGGCCTACGTCTAGCTCTAGAAGTCGCGAGAGGCGGACATGATCCTGGGACTGTGGCCGGATCAGGCGATCTTTCTCGTCTGGGATTTCTGGATCGTGACCTGGATCGCGGCGGCCCTATGGTCGAGCCGCGCGGTCAATCGGCCCGGCGTAGCGCGCGAATTCTCCTATCGCGTCCTCGCCTTGCTGGGTTTCATCCTGCTTTTCTTTTCGCCGCTCTACGCCCGCAACGGCCATTGGCACTTCCGCGATCCGCCCGGAATTTTCGGCACACATCTTTGGCCGTACCCACCGCTTGCCATTGGATGGGCGATGGTGGTGCTGGCGGCGGCCGGAATCGCGTTCGCCTGGTGGGCGCGCGTCTATCTCGGCAGCCTGTGGTCCGGCTCGATCACCCGCAAGGAAGGGCACCACGTCGTCGATACCGGGCCGTATGCGCTGGTGCGGCATCCCATCTACACCGGCCTTCTCACGGCTGCGACCACAGCGATTGCGATCGGCGAGATTCACACGGTCCTGGGCGCGTTGTGCTTGATCGCCGCCTATTGGATGAAGGCGCGACTGGAGGAAAGCTTCCTGCGCGAAGAATTAGGACCTGACGCGTACGATTCCTGCCGCGCGCGCGTGCCCATGCTGGTGCCGTTCAGCCCGCGGTGAGCCCCACATGTCCGCAGAACGCGCGATCTTTTGGCTGTGGGCCATCTGGTACGGGACGTGGCTTCTGTCGGTCTTCTGGGCGGGCAAATCGACCGCGCGGCCAAATATGCGGGAGCATGGGTCGTATCAACTCGTCACGATGATCGCCATCGCTCTGCTATTCTTTACGCCATTGTGGTGGCCGGCGGCGCCGCAGCTGTGGACCATGAGCGAAACCGCAGGATGGATTCTATTCGCACTCACCGCGCTCTGCTTTGCCTTCTGTTGGTGGGCGCGGCTCACGATGGGCCGCCTGTGGAACGGCTTCGTCGGTCGCACCCAAGACCATCGCATTGTCGACAGCGGACCCTTCGCCATCGTGCGGCACCCGATCTACACCGGTATCATTGCGGCCGGATTCCTGCTCGCCATCGATCTCGGCACCGTGCCGGCACTCGCCGGCGCAGCCCTGCTGGCGCTCGCCTTCTGGATGAAGGCAAGGCTGGAGGAGCGCTTCCTGCGCCAGGAACTCGGGACGCAAGCCTATGATGCCTACAGTCGCCGTGTTCCCATGTTGATCCCCTTCGGCCCGACATCATCCTGACCTCTTGAACTGCCGGCAGTTGCTCAACTCGGAACATAACAGCGATCCGCCTCGCCGTCCGCATTGCTGTCCCAGTAGAACAGCAGTCTGTCCGGCGCGACGACCAGATGATTGATCCGGTGGTAGACGGGGATTCCGACCAGCGGGACCCGCTCGCCCAATTCGATCGCCGCTCCATAGGCGTAGGCAATCGTGAGCTTCCCCGCATCGACACGATAATGCGCGCGCACGCGTTGGGGAATTTTGAAGAGCGTCTGGCGGCCGGCAAAAATTCCATCGAACTGCAGTGGCGCGGCGCCTTCGTTGGTCAGATCGCCCTCGCCGGCGCGCGCCGCCACAATCTGCGTCGGATGGCGGCGCGCGAGTGCGGCCTTTGCCGAAGGGGAAATTCCGCTCACGCCGACCAGGAAATCCTCGACAGGGGCTTGCGCGTCACGCCTCGGCATCGCCCGTGAAAATTCCACGATCAGTTTCGCGAGCCCGGCTGAAATCGGCCCGGCCGGACGGCATTCGGGCTCCGCCAGTGCCGCCGAGGCCGAGAGAATAACAGCAGCCGCGCCAATGCAGATCGGCCGCAAGCGGCCGACCCGGAAACTCCACAGCACGCTATGGATGTATACTGACATTGATGTCATCATATGAAGCTCCGGCTGCCGCGACAAGCGGGAACAAGAACGCCTGAAGATCAACACGACATGTGCAAACCGTGTGACAGCAGTTTCGCGAGCGCCTGACTTTTCGTCCTGCTTCCGTCTATAAGTGGTTACCGTGACCGAGGCGATTCCGCCCCGCGGCGTAGATGATCCGTGTACGGAACAATGGCGAATGTGGCCGTGATCGGCTCCCAATGGGGCGACGAGGGTAAAGGCAAGATTGTCGACTGGCTTTCGGCCCGCGCCGACGTAGTGGTGCGCTTCCAGGGCGGCCACAACGCCGGCCACACGCTCGTGATCGATGGTGTGACCTACAAGCTGTCGCTGCTGCCGTCCGGGGTCGTGCGTCCGGGCAAATTGTCGGTGATCGGCAATGGCGTGGTGGTCGATCCCTGGGCGTTTGCCGATGAAGTGGAGCGGGTGAAAGGGCTCGGTGTCGCGATCTCGCCCGAGTCGCTGCTGGTGGCCGAAAACGCCGCACTGATCCTGCCGCTCCATCGCGAACTGGATGCGGCGCGGGAATCCTCAAATAGCGTGCAGCGCATCGGCACGACGAAACGCGGCATCGGCCCGGCTTACGAAGACAAGGTCGGCCGCCGCGCGCTGCGGGTGATCGATCTGCACGACTTCGCATCGCTGCCGGCGAAAATCGAGCGCCTGCTGGCGCACCACAACGCGCTTCGCCGCGGCATGGGATTGGCGGAAATCGATGCGGGCGAAGCGCTAGGCGCGTTGAACGATGTCGCGCCGAAGATTCTGCCCTATGCCGGATGCGCATGGCGCCGGCTCGACGAAGCGCGGCGCGAAGGCAAACGCATCCTGTTCGAAGGGGCGCAGGCGGTGCTGCTGGACATCGACCATGGCACCTATCCCTACGTCACCTCGTCCAACACTGTGGCGGGACAGGCAGCCGCCGGCGCGGGCATGTCTCCGCGCGCCATCGGCTACGTTCTGGGCATCGTGAAGGCCTACACCACGCGCGTGGGCGAAGGCCCGTTCCCCACCGAACTGACGGACGCCATTGGCGACGCCATCGGCACCCGCGGGGCGGAGTTCGGCACGGTCACCGGACGCAAGCGCCGCTGCGGCTGGTTCGACGCGGTGCTGGTGAAGCAGACCATCATTACCGGCGGGATCGACGGTATCGCGCTCACCAAGCTCGACGTGCTGGACGGGTTCGACGAGATCAAGCTGTGCGTGGGATACCGGCTTGACGGCCGCGACATCGACTACCTGCCCGCCGATGCCAACGAGCAGGCGCTGTGTGAGCCGATCTACGAGACCATCGAAGGCTGGAAGGAATCGACCCGCGGCGCGCGCTCCTGGGCCGACCTGCCCGCCGAGGCGGTGAAATATGTCCGGCGGGTGGAGGAGCTGATCGGCGCCACCGTTTCCCTGCTCTCCACCAGCCCGGAGCGGGAGGACACCATCCTCGTTCGCGACCCGTTTGTTGATCGGTAGCTTGCCGGGTGGTAGAATTCTACCACTCAAAGGTAGAATGGTACCATGGGCCTTAACATCAAGAGCGATAAAGCTCACAGTCTGGCAAAGAAGCTGTCCGAAAAAACCGGGCAGAGCCTGACCGACGCTGTCACCGAAGCCGTGGAAGAGAAGCTCGCTCGTCTCGAGAAGGAAGATCGCGTGGCGCGCCTCACGGCTCTTGTCGACACCATCGCAGAGCGCCTCAACGCTCCCGGTGGTCCAAAGATGATGGAAATCGAAGACCTGTACGACGAAGAGACCGGCCTGCCAAAATGATCATCGATTCATCAGCCATAGTCGCGATGGTGCATCGGGAGGCCGAAGCCGATCTCTTCATAAGGACGATCGGCGAATCGTCGGCGCCAGGAATGAGCACAGCGACGTTTCTGGAGACCGCGATTGTCGTGGATTCGCGGCGCGATCCTGTATCGAGCCGGACGCTCGATCAGATATGCAAGGATGCCAAGATCCGGTTTGTGCCGGTGGACGAGGCACAGATGCACATCGCCCGGCAAGCCTATCGCGATTTCGGCAAGGGCAGCGGACATCCGGCGCGGCTAAATTTCGGCGACTGCTTTGCCTATGCGCTGGCGAAAGCGATGGACGAGCCGCTGCTCTACAAGGGCACGGATTTCTCCCATACCGACGTGCGGCCGGCGCTCCCATAGACGATCTTGCGCGGACGCCAATTCCGCACCACGCTTGCCCCAATTCGAAATTGGGGCGTTCCATGTTGAAAACACGTTTCACCGAAATGTTCGGCGTCGAGGCGCCGATCACCTGCGGCGGCATGACCCGCGTTGGCCGTGCCGAGCTGATCGGCGCGGTGGCGAACGCCGGCGCGCTCGGGTTCATCACCGCGCACTCCGCGGGGCCGCCGGATGCGCTCTACAAGGAAGTGCAGCGCTGCCGCGAGATGACCGACAAGCCGTTCGGCGTGAACCTCACCATCCTGCCCTCGATCGTGCCGATCCCCTACGACGAATATCGCGAGGCGATCATCTCCGCCGGCATCAAGGTGGTGGAGACGGCCGGCAACAATCCGCAGCCGCATTTGCCGCGCTTCAAGGAAGCGGGCGTGAAGGTGATCCACAAATGCACCAGCGTCCGCCACGCGGTGAAGGCGCAATCGATCGGCGTGAACGTCGTGTCGATCGACGGCTTCGAATGCGCCGGCCATCCCGGCGAAGACGACGTGGGCGGACTCATCCTGTTTCCGGCAACGGCCGACAAGATCAGCATTCCCATCATCGCGAGCGGCGGCATTGCCGATGCGCGCGGATTGGTGGCGGCGCTGGCGCTCGGCTGCGACGGCGTCAACATGGGCACGCGCTTCATGGCGACGGTGGAAGCGCCGATCCATGAGAACGTGAAGAAACAGATCGTGGCGAATGACGAGCGCGGCACCAATCTCATTTTCCGCACCTTGCACAACACGGCGCGGGTGGCGAAGAACGCCATCAGCGACGAGGTGGTCGCCATCGAGAAGCGCGGCAACGCCACGTTTGCCGATGTGAAGGATCTGGTGGCTGGGGTGCGCGGCGCCAATGTTCTCGACAAGGGCGAGATGGATGCCGGCATCTGGTCGGCCGGCGAGACCCAGGCGCTGATCCACGACATCCCGACTTGCCAGGACATGGTGGCGAACATCATGCGCGAGGCGGAGGCGATCATCCGCCAAAGGCTGGCGGGGTTTGCGGCCTGAGATGCCGAATTCCACAGCGGCTATTCGTTTTTATTTTGCCGCCTGTAATTCCGCGCGGCCGCCAGATGTTGACGAAGGTCTAGCGAGAATAACAATAGCTTGATTGTTGAAGTGAGGTTCGCAAGGCCCCTCCCCCAACCGGAATTGTTCCGTTTGTTCGGCAAAAACGGCGTGGGATTGCCGTTCAGGTTGTTTTTGAATTTCGCG
>DASYBT010000021.1:0-6788 GCA_036500585.1 Rhizomicrobium sp. | reverse complement strand
CGATCTCGATCTGATGCAGCTCCGCACCATCCTCGCCCGCGATATGCGCGAAGCGCTCGCCACCATGCGCGCCGAGATGGGCGAGAACGCCGTCATCGTCGGCAGCCAGAAGGGGCGCGACGGCGGCGTCATTGTGCGTGCGGCATTGGATCATACGGAGGAAACCGGACAGCAGACGTTTGCAGAGGCAAATGCGCCGGCCGCAGAAACCGATGCGGCAGCCGCACTGGACGCGCCGGTCAGTCTGGAAGAGGTGCAACGCGCCGCCATGCTGCGCCGTCTCCGCGGCGAGCGCGGCAGCACGGCCACGGCGAAGAATTTCAGCCGGCCGGAATTGCTGTCGCTGCTGCGCGGCCATCGCGCGCCGGAATCGCTCGTCAGCGAAATCGCGCAAGCGGCGGAGCAGGGCGGCCTCACCGACATGACCTTGGCGCTCGCTTCCGCGCTTGATCGCCGCATGAAGACGGCGCCGATCGATTTCACCACGCAAGCCACCTTCCTGCTCGTCGGGCCCAACGGCGCCGGCAAGACGGCGGTTGTGGCGAAGCTCGCGGCGCATGCGCGGCTCGCCGGCCGCAAGGTGAAGCTGATCGCCACCGATGCCTCGGGCGCCGGCGCGGTGGCGCGGCTGGAGGCTTTCGCCGGCCACCTCAATGCCGAATGCAAGGTGATCGAGAGCGCCGAGGTGTTAGCCAAGCTGGTCGCCGGATTCGCCAACGAGAACGTCACCGCCATCATCGACACGGCCGGATTCGATCCGCGCAACGGCAAGGCGCGCGCCGCGTTCGGGGCGCTGGCGAAAATCGAGGGCGTGCAGACGCTCGGCATTGTGTCGGCGACGGCCGATGCGGAGGAGCTTGCCGAGATCGCCGGCGCGCTATCCTCGCTTGGGGCGCAATCGCTCATCGTCACCGGTCTGGATCTGGTGCGCCGGCTGGGCGGCGTTGCCGCGGCAGCGACATCCTCTCTGCCGATTGCGCAGATCACGCGCTCGCCTTACGTCGCGGCCGGTCTCGAGACGTTGACGCCGCTGTCGCTGGCGCGCGCGCTGATCGACAGCAACAAGGTGGACCAGGGGAGCGCGCAATGAACGCCATCGCGCGTCCGCCGCTGCCGCGGCTCACCGCCATCGGTTCCGGCAAGGGCGGCACTGGAAAGACCCTCATCGCCATCCATCTGGCGCGCGCGCTGGCACAGGAAGGCGAGCGCGTTCTCCTGTGTGACGCCGATCTCGGACTTTCCAACACCACCGTGCATCTCGGCCTAAAGGACGGCGGCGATCTGCCGGGCGTTGTCGCCGGCGATTGCGAGATCGGTCATGTCGCCGTGGCGGTTGCGGGCGGCGTGGCGAAGGGCGGATTCCATCTGCTGTCGGCGCCGGCAGGGTCGGGCGCGTTCGCCAATGCCGGCGTGCCCGCCGCGACGAAGCTCATCACCAAGCTGCGCGCGGCTCACAATTACGACCGTGTGGTGCTCGATCTCGGCGCCGGCGTGGATGCCACCACCATGTCCATCGCCGCAGCGGCCGACGAGACCATCGCCGTGCTGACATCCGATCCCGCCGCGCTCACCGATGCCTATGCCTTCGCCAAGCTGCTGCTGCGCGTCACGCGATTCCGCGCGCCGGAATTCCTCGTCAACATGGCGAGCGATGCGGAAGCGCGCCGCACGGCCGAAGCTTTCGTCGGCACCTGCCGCGCCTTCCTGAAGATCGAGCCGGTGTGCCTCGGCCATGTGCCGAGAGACAATGCGGTTCTCGAAGGCGTGCGCCGCCAGCAGAGCCTGATGGCCGGGCAACTGGTGTCGCCCGCGACACGCGTGCTGTCGGGCGTCGCCGCCGTTCTGCACGGCCGCATCGTTCCCGTCCGCGCCGCCGCCCGCGGCCTGCGCTGAACGGCGATTTCCCAGTCGGGGAATAAGCGCGGTTAAGCCTTTGATCTTGCTGAGCGTGCATGTGAAAGTTATGGCCTATGTATGATTTTCGTCTTACTTCTGTGGACAAAACATGATCATACGCGGTAGTATGTGGCTGAAGTGCACAAGGAGTGTTGCATGTCGCTCACAAATCCCAGCCCCATCCCTCACCCGACCGACCTGATCGAGGAAGACCTCGCCCAAAGCCGCAAGCTGCTCGCGGACTGCATGGAGGGTGCCCTGGACCACAAGGGTGCGTACGTCAATGTTCGCCTGCAATACATGGCCGCTGCCACCCGGCTGCTCCGGCACAATGCCCATGCCGCCGGGCTTCTGCTGCGCGAGGCGCACACCTGCATCCGCGACATGGAGCGCCGCCCCAAGCCGCCGCCTTCGATGCGCCGGCAGAAACGTCCGGCCGATGGCGACCGCGAGTGGTTCATCGACGACGATGCCGAACTGCGGGCCGAGGCGGAAAAAATTTCGAAAACAACCTCGGCCGCCGGTGCGGACGAAAAGATTTCGAAAACAACCTCCGATCCGGCGATCCGCGTTGCATGAGCGAAGTCCGCAACAAAGGCGGCGCGCCGCGTGGCAATCGCAATGCGCTCAGAACCGGCTGTCACACGGCAGAGATGCGCGCCTTCCGCCGCGAAATCTCGCTGTTCCTGCGTCGCGCGCGGGTGAATCTGGCGTTTGCGAAGGCGTGGCTGGCGGCTGAGCGACAGCGTCCAATAAAATTTGATTCACGCGGAGGCGCGGAGTTCGCGGAGGAAAAGAAGAGAAGCCGGCGCGCTTCGCGCGCCAATACACAGCGCCCGCAAGCTCCGCCTCAAAGCATTGCCGGAACTCCGCGTCCTCCGCGGCTCCGCGTGCAAATTCGTACCTATCCCGTTGCAAGAATCTTGAAATCAACTGTCCCAGGAGTTCGGCGATCGGCTTCGCTCTGCGGCAGGCCAGAGCACCGCCGCTCGCTCGGCACGCGCGCGCATCTCGCGATGCAGCGAGGTTTTTCGTCGGCTCGTTCACCGCCGCGGCTTCCTTCAGCCCACATCTTGCTGTAAGTTATGTTGGATGGGGCTGCTGATCCTTCTTGGCGTTGTGGTGCTGGTCGCGCTCTGGGGCGTGTCCATCTACAATGGGCTCGTCCGCCGCAAGAACATGGTGGCGGAAGGCTGGAGCGGCATCGATGTCCAGCTCAAGCGCCGCGCCGATCTCATTCCCAATCTCGTCGAAACGGTGAAGGGCTACGCCGCACACGAGAGCTCAACCTTCGAGAATCTTGCGAGACTGCGCAGCCAGGCTCAGGCGCAAACCGACGTCGCGCAGCGCGCGCAGACGGAAGCCTCCATCACCGCCGCCATCGGCCGGGTGCTTGCCGTTGCCGAAGCCTATCCGCAACTACGCGCCAGCGAGAATTTCCAGTCGCTGCAGAAGGATTTGGCCGAGGTCGAGGACCAGATCCAGCTGGCGCGCCGCTACTACAATGGCGCCGTGCGCGACTTCAATGTGATGATCGAGCAGTTCCCGTCGAATCTCGTCGCCGGGTGGGGCGGATTCAAGCCGGCAGCGTTCTTCCAGGCCGACGACGCCGACCGTGCCGTGCCGAAGGTCTCCTTCGCCACATGAAGCTCGGGGCCGCCGCCATTGTTGCGGCGTTCTTCGCGGTCCTTAGCCTGCCGGCAACGGCGGACGAACGCATAACCGAATACGACAGCCACATCGTGGTGGCGCAGAACGGCGCGCTGACCGTCGCGGAAAAGATCAGCGTCGTGGCCGAAGGCGACCGCATCCGCCACGGCATCTACCGCGACTTCCCCACGACGTACACGGACAAGTTCGGCCGCCACATGCATGTCGGCTTCGATGTGCTGAGCGTAACTCGCGACGGCGCAACCGAACCGTACGAACTCACCAGCATCACGGACGGCGAGCGCATCAAGATCGGCAGCGCCAACACCGAAGTGCCGCCAGGCCCCCACACCTACGTCATCACCTACGCCACGGATCGGCAGATCGGGTTCTTCAAGGACTATGACGAGCTTTACTGGAACGCGACCGGCAATTTCTGGATCTTTCCCATCGACCGCGCGGATGCCACCATCGATCTGCCGCCCGGTGCCAGTATCACACGATACGCCTCCTACACCGGCGCCGCAGGGTCGACGGCCAACAACGCCAGGTGCGAGAAATACAGCAGCCATACTCTGCATTGCTGGACCACCGCGCCGCTCGGACGCAACGAAGGCCTCACCGTCGCCGTAGGCTTCAGCAAGGGCGCGGTGCTGCCGCCGACGGCCGCCGAGCAGCGCGCGGAGTTCATTCGCGACAACGCCGGCAGCGTCGCCGCGATCTTCGGCGTGGCGATCCTGCTGGTCTATTTCGGCGTGACGTGGTTCGAGTTCGGGCGCGATCCGGCGCGCGGCACGATCATTCCGCTGTTCAGTCCGCCGAAGGATTTCTCGCCCGCCGCAGTGCGCTTCGTGCGCAACATGACGTACGACCGCAAAGCCTTCGCCGCCACCTTGGTGGACATGGCGGTGAAGGGCTACCTGACAATAGAGCAGGACGACAGCGGCACCTATACCCTGACGCGCACCGGCAAACTTGATCGGGAAGCCGGGCTCGCGGATGTGGAAAGCGCGGTTGGAAACAAGCTGTTTTCCACGCCCACCGATTCGATCGAGCTAAAGCAGACCAATCACGCCGATATCGCGGCTGCCATTTCCGCACTCAAGACCACGCTCAAAAACGAATACGAAAAGGCCTACTTCGTCACCAATGCGCACTGGTTCATCGGCGGTCTTGTTATTCTGGCGATCACGGGAATTGCCGTGGCGTTGCTGTCGGATGATCCCGGCGCCGCAGGATTCATGCTGTTCTGGCTGTCCGGCTGGTCGGCCGGAACCTCGTTCCTGGTGCATCGCGTGTACGACAATTGGCGCGATGCCTTGCACGGCCCGGGATCGCGCATCCTGAACATCTTCTCGGCATTATTCACCACAGCTTTTGCCGCGCCGTTCGTCGGCGCGCTGGTATTCGTGCTCTTCTACTTCGGCGCGCAGATCTCATGGATCGCCAGCCTGGCGCTCGTCGCGGGCGGCATCGCGACTTACGTCTTCTACCATCTGCTGAAGGCGCCGACATTGCTCGGCGCCAAGATCCGCGATCAGATCGAAGGCTTTCGAATCTATCTCGATACCGCGGAAAAGGACCGACTTGAGGTGCTCAATCCGCCGGCCGTGACGCCGCAGGTCTTCGAGAGATTTTTGCCTTACGCCATTGCGCTCGATTGCGAGAATTCGTGGAGCAAGAAGTTCGAAGCAGAAGCGGCAGCGGCCGGCACCGATGTCAGTCGCGGCGGCTATGCACCGGTGTGGTACTCCGGCGGCTCGTACGGCAATTTCAGCCCGGCCGCATTCGCCGGTTCGCTGGGCGCCTCCATGGCGGCGGCTGCGGCATCGGCGGCGACGGCGCCGGGATCGAGCAGCGGAAGCGGCGGCGGTGGGTCGTCGGGCGGCGGTGGCGGAGGTGGCGGCGGCGGCGGCTGGTGAGTTAGCGGCCCTTCTTGCCGGCATTGTCGATGGCAAAGCGTCCAGGCCCGAGGCCGATGATCATCAGCAGCGCGCCGGCAATCGCCACATTGCGGATGAAGATCTCGTAGTCCGCCTCGCGTGCTGCTCCTTCCGCGATTTTCCAGAACGGGTGCATCAGCAGCGACGCGATCATCGTGAACGCAAACAGAAGCAGCGCGCCGTGCCGCGCATGAAGCCCGATGGCAAGCGACAGGCCGCCGAGAATCATCACCGCCAGCGCCAGGACCAGCAGCACCGGGGCGATCGGAATCTGCTGCATCGCCATCGTCTGCACGGTGGCGTCCCAGCTGTGGCTGTAGGTCCATGCCTGGCTCAGGAAGAACCATGCCAGCACGCAGCGGCCGATCAGCGGCGAAATGTATTCGGTAAGCGACACGCCCGAATCCCCGGCACGAAGCACGTGCGAGATTCTATAGGAGGAGACAGGGCGGCGCTACATAGAGGACGCGACCCGTCGTTAATACCTGGAAACAGCGAGCTTCAGGCGCGGGGCTTCAAGCCTCCTCTACGTCCGCCGCCGTAACGACCGTCAACTCGAGATCGGCGATAGCAGCATAAAGATATTTATGTCGTGCAATGCGTTCGATTGCGGCGCGATTTTGCTGGAAAGCCTTCAGGCATTCCTCCTTCATCGGCGCTTTGGCATCGAAATGATCCCGAAGCGTTTCATCGCTCACCAGGAAGGCGGCCTGTCGGCCGTGGATATCTCGTCCGTTGAACCGCACGGCTTTCCGATCAAAATCGTGACGCGCGGTTTCGTCGTCGAAACGCACATCGAACTTCGGCAGGGAGGCCCTCGGTTCTTCCACGATTTTCAGCAAAGCGTCCCGTATTTCCGGTTCTGCAATCGACAACGCTTCGAGGAGCAGTTGGCGCCATGTCGGACCTCGCCCGCACGCTTCGCGCCAGGCTTCAGCCAGCTCGAAGGGCCGCTTTTGCGCAAGTATTTCGATCAACGCTTCGGCCTGCTGCATGTCCTTGTCCCGCTTGGGATTACCGGCCTGCCTGCGGCGGGAGACGATCAGCTTGTGCAGTGCGAAACGTTGCGGCGCCGGCACAAGGACGGGAATGCCCATGTCGTACAGCACAATGGCGGGCTCGGGGTCGTGGATTAGGAAATCGAGAAAACGCAACGGTTCTGCGGAGGTCCGAAGGGCCGGAAGATCGTGTGGCCTCCCTGTGTCGGGACCGACCAAGGGTGTAAGGAAATCGACACGAAGCTTTCCTTTCGCCTGATATGCCGTGACCTTTCGGCCATCGACGAAATGTGGAATGGGG
>DASYBT010000020.1:0-3167 GCA_036500585.1 Rhizomicrobium sp. | reverse complement strand
TCCAACACATCGTCGAGCGACCGGAACTGTTCAGGGTGCGTGAGCAACAAGCGCGCCATGGCTAACGCGCCGGCCTCACAATTCGCGCGCAGCGCTGCGTCGTGAATTCGCTCGAAGTCGACTACGTGGGCGAAGCCGACGATGCGGCGTATCATCTTGCACGCGCTGAAGCCGAGCATGTCGGCAAAGACTGAATCCACGTAGGCGCCGCGTGCCGCCCGCAGCACGGCTGCATCCTCCGGGGAGGAAAATACGCTGCTCGGGAACACATCGCCCGCGGCCTGTTCGGCCCACAGGGCGAGGAATCCGGCGCGGAAAGTCTCCCAGAAGCACCTTGCCTGCACGAGAATCCATTCCTGATAGGCGCTGCGATCCGCTGCGTGCCCGGGTTGCGAGTACCAACTCAGCAATAGGTTGCCGAAAAAAGCTCCCAGGTCGAATCCCATCGGACCGTAGAACGCGAACTCCGGATCGATCACTCGAGTGTCTGTCTCCGTCACCATCACCGAGCCGGAATGCAGGTCCCCATGCAACAGCGCCTGGGGCTGATTGAGAAACCTCTCCGCGAACCGTGCGGCGGCCACTTTGAGCCGCCCATCGCGGCGCATGTCCGCGACAATGTCGTCGAGCTGCGGTGAGGTGTGTCGATTGCGCTCGCTGACTCTGTAGGGGTCCGCGAAAATCAGATCCACCGAGATTCGGAGCAGTGCCATATTGCCCGCGAAGACCGCGGCATCGGCCAATTTCCGCTCGAATGGCCGGGCAAGGTCCGACGTGAAAAAACATGCTCTTGCGACGTACTCGCCCATGTCGCGAGCCAGATCAGGATATTGATGTCCCGCGATCAAGCCATGCCGCAGGATGATATGAGGGGATAGCCGCTCCATCACGGTGCAATACAGGCCGGCGTCGTAGTGGTAGATTTTCGGGATTGCCCCGCCCACAAACGGTGCCACGGCCTGAAAATAAGCGTTTTCGAAGAAGGCGCGATCCAGCGACATGGGCCAGGACGGCCCCGCGGCGCGTACGTACGGCAGCGCCTGCTTGACGCACACCGATCCGTGCTCACCTTCGACGATGAAAACGAGATTGAGATTGCCGTCGCCGACCTCGCGAACCCGCCAATCCTGCGGTCGACTACCGAGCAGCGCCGCAACGCCCCCAAGACCTGCGAGTAGTGCCGGCAGACTTTTCGCGTCGAGTATTCGGTAAGCGGCGAGCCGCTGCGCGGCCTGCATGATCATGGACCCGCATCCGGCAATTCCGCCCCGCCGAAATCAAGGTCCACATCCGCCGCATGTTGTTTACCGTAGGAACGGAACTTCTCGATTACACGTACCATTTCCTCATCGTCGAGAATCCGGACATTGCCGATGGCGAGCGCCGCCCAATATTGCGCGGCAAGATTTTCGACCTCGCCGGCGAGCGCGAGGGCGGCACCGACATCGGGGCCGACCGCAATGACGCCGTGATGCCCGAGCAAACACGCACGGCGATCCTGCAACGCGGCAACCGCCGCATCGGACAACGCCTGAGTGCCGAAGGTATGGTACGGCGCGCAGCGGATGTCGGCGCCGCCCGCTACGGCCACCATGTAGTGAAATGCCGGAATGCCGCGGCCGGTGCATGCCAGCGCGGCGGCTTTTTCGGAATGCGTGTGAACGATGGCGCCCACATCGCTGCGGGATTGGTAGATATCGCGATGAAAGCGCCATTCGCTCGATGGCCGCCGCCGACCGAACCAACGTCCGCCCAGATCCACGAGCGGAACGTCGTCGATGACCAGCGCCTCGTAGGACATGCCCGTGGGACTCACGAAGAATCGCTGCGCGTCGCGGCGCACGCTGACGTTTCCGGAAGTACCGTGACTCAACCCGCGACGCGACAGCTCTCGGCAGCCTCCAATCACGGCTTCGCGCAGCGCCGCGTCCGACATTCGGGCGTGACGTGCCGCGCCCGCGTGATGCGCCTCTCCGGCCCGGTCCGTCATGCAATTTCTCTCCGCTCTGGATACAGATCGAGCAAACCGGCCGGTGAGGCGGGACAGACGCCGCGCTCGGTAATCAACCCGGTCATCAGCCTCGCCGGCGTCACATCGAACCCCAGGTTCAGCGCCGCACTGCCCTCCGGCACGATTCTGACGGTCTCGATGTCGCCGCGCGAAGTCCGGCCGGTGATATGGGTGAGCTCCGCCGGCGACCGTTCCTCGATCGGGATATCGGAACCCCGATGCAGCGACCAGTCGATGCTGCTCGACGGCAACGCCGCATAGCAGGGCACGCCGGTATCGAATGCGGCGAGCGCCTTGAGGTACGTGCCTATTTTGTTGCACACATCGCCGCCCGCCGTGGTCCGATCGCTGCCGACGATGACCATATCCACGCGGCCCTGTTGCATGAGGTGCCCGCCGAGATTGTCGGCAATCACCGTATGCGGGACTCCGTGCGCACCGAGCTCGAAGGCCGTCAATGCAGCTCCCTGATTTCGGGGACGAGTCTCGTCCACCCACACATGCACGGCAATGCCGGCATCATGGGCCATGTAAATGGGCGACAGCGCCGTGCCCCAGTCGACGCAGGCAAGCCAACCGGCGTTGCAATGCGTGAGTATGTTTACTGTGCGCCCGCGGCTTGCGGGCAACCCACGAATCACCGCAAGGCCATGGACTCCGATCAATCGGCACTGTTCAACCGAGGCATCGCAGAGGGCGGCGGCCTCTCGATAGGCCACCGCGGCTTTCTCCTCGGGCGCAACCTCCAAAAGCGCGTCACGCATTCTTCGCAACGCCCACGCCAGGTCGACGGCCGTTGGGCGCGTCGCCCGCAGCTTCGCGGCCGCCGCCTCGAGATAGGCATCCGACGGGTCCGACCTGGCGGCAAGGGCGATGCCATAGGCTGCGGTCGCCCCGATCAAAGGCGCGCCTCGCACCACCATGGTCCTGATGGCATCCGCGGCGGCGTCGAGGGTGTCGAGATCCAGCGTCGCGAATGCGAACGGCAGCCGGGCCTGATCGATGACGCGCACCGTTCCGCCCGCGGTGGACCAGATGGTGCGATAAGGCGTACCCGAGATTTTCATTGGCACCCGGCGCCGACCAAGGCACCGTCACTACTGCACTCGTGCTCGTTGTTGAGTACGAAGGATACAATGTCACGTCGACGCCGGCA
>DASYBT010000019.1:0-4452 GCA_036500585.1 Rhizomicrobium sp. | reverse complement strand
TCGCCGGAGCTTGCTGGCGCCGTCGCGCACCTGATCGAGCAGAAGGGCCGGTTGGGCAACCTGAACCCGTACATTTACAAACTCGCGGCCAAGCAGTCGGGTGGCGGACGTCAGGTCTTTCACACCAACATCCCCGGCTATAACGGGATCGAGGCCACGAACATCAACCCGACCTACAGCCTTTCGACGGGCGTGGGCACGCCGGTTGTGACCTCCTTCATCGGACAGCCGAAGGCGGATCAGGCCGGCATACCGCAGACGGCGACGAACCCGTAAGGCACTGCGACTTGTAGAACTTGGCGCCGGGCAGATTCGTCTGTCCGGCGCTTTTCTTTTTGGAGCGCGATTGACGGCGGCGGCGATTTGCCTCGATTGTCCGCGCCATGAACGACCCTTTCCGGATCGCGCTCGCCGGCCTCGGCACAGTCGGCGGCGGCGTCGCGCATGTGCTGCTGACCCGTGGCGACGAGCTTGCGCGCCGCGCCGGCCGGCCGCTGGAGCTTGTCGGCGTGTCGGCGCGCGACCGCACCAAGACGCGGCGCACCGACGTTTCGCGCATCCCGTGGAGCGCAGACAGCACCGAACTTGCGCACGAGCAGGTGGATATCGTCGTGGAACTGATCGGCGGTGAAGACGGGCCGGCGCTGACATTGATCGAAGCGGCGCTGCGGGCTGGCAAGCCGGTCGTCAGCGCCAACAAGGCCCTGCTGGCGAAACACGGCGGGCGATTGGCGGCGCTGGCGGAGGATCGCGGTGTGCCATTGCGCTTCGAGGCAGCGGCGGCAGGCGGCATCCCCATCGTCAAGGCGCTGCGCGAGAGCCTGATCGCCTATGGCATCGATGCGGTGCGTGGAATTCTCAACGGCACCAGCAATTACATCCTCACGCAAATGGAATCGACCGGCCGCAACTTCTCCGAGGTGCTGAGAGACGCGCAGCAGCGCGGCTACGCCGAAGCCGATCCTACGCTCGACATTGGCGGCGGCGACACGGCGCACAAGCTGGCACTGTTATCGGCGCTGGCGTTCGGCGTGCCGCCCGATACGGGCGCGATTCGAACGACCGGCATCGCCCACATCACGCCCGCCGACATCGGCTTTGCGCGCGAGTTCGGCTACCGCATCAAGCTGCTCGGCCTGGCGCGCCGCACGCCAGAGGGACTCGAACAGCGCGTCGGCCCGGAAATGGTAAAGTTGGGCACGCCGCTGGCCGATGTCGACAACGTCATGAACGCGGTCGTGGCCCATGCGGGCGAAGCCGGGCCGTTTACCTTCGAAGGCCGCGGCGCCGGAGAAGAACCGACAACCTCTGCCGTGATCGCCGACATCGTGGATATCGCACGCGGCGCGAGGGGACCGGCCTTCGGACGCCCGGCTTGCGACTTGCGGGCATTGGCGCCTGCACAGCCGGAAGCCTGCCGCTTGGCCTTTTACCTCCGATTCGAGGTGCTGGATGAACCGGGCGTTCTCTCGGAAATCTCCGGCCATCTCGCGCGCGCCGACGTGTCGATCGAAAGCGTGATCCAGCGCGCCACGAAATCCGGCGGCACAATCGTGATGATCACGCATGAATGCTCGGAAATGGCCGTCGCCAAGACGCTGGCGATCATCGCGGAATCGCCGAAGGTATTAGGCGCGCCATGTATGATTCCCATGGAGCCGGCCTGATAAGATCGGCGGGGAATCACCTGCCGGAAAGGCGGATCTCTTGCCGGTTTCCAACGCTGCCCTCGCCTTCACGCCCACGGCCGCCTGCGCATTCGGCGTCGCGCAGTCGTTCAGCGGGCGCAGCTGGCGATTCCAGGAAGCCGAACCCGGTGCGGCGGCGGCGCTGGCCCGCGACGCCGGCATTTCTCAGCTGTTGTCGGACCTGCTTGCCGCGCGTGGCGTGCGCGCCGGCGAGATCGCCGATTACCTCCACCCAACCCTGAAGCGATCGCTGCCCGAACCGCTCCTGCTGACCGACATGCACCGCGCCGTGGAACGCACACGGCTTGCCATCGACCGCGGCGAGGCGATGGCCGTATTCGGCGACTACGATGTCGACGGATCGTGCTCCGCGGCGCTGATGTGCGAATTCCTCAGCGCAATCGGCCGGCCGCCACGCATCTATATTCCCGATCGCGCGACCGAAGGCTACGGCCCGAATGCAGCGGCCATGCTGAAGTTGAAGAGCGAAGGTGTCTCGCTCGTCATCACGGTCGATTGTGGGGCAACCGCGCACGCGGCGCTTTCGGCAGCGGCGGAGGCGGGTCTGGATGTCATCGTTCTCGATCACCACGCAACCGAAACCGCGCTGCCGTGTGTGGCGCATGTCAATCCGAACCAGAGCGGCGATGCCTCGGGATTGAATTATCTCTGCGCCGCCGGCGTGACGTTTCTCTTCCTCGTGGCGCTGAACCGGACGTTGCGCGACAGCGGCTGGTACAGCGCGAATAGCCTCGGCGAGCCGGATTTGCGCGAGCATCTCGACCTGGTCGCGCTGGCGACGGTGTGCGATGTGGTCCCGCTTATCGGCATCAACCGCGCCTTTGTGCGGCAGGGACTGGCGCGGCTGTCGCGATTGGGACGGCCGGGTCTGGCAGCGCTGGCGGCGATCGCCAAGGTCACGCCGCCTTGCACGCCGCATCACCTCGGCTTCATGTTCGGGCCGCGCATCAATGCCGGCGGACGTGTGGGACGCTGCAGCCTCGGCGTCGAATTGCTGACGACGCGGGCAGACGCGGAAGCGTTGGCCAAGCAACTCGATCTGCACAATCGCGAGCGCCGCGCCATCGAGTCCACCATTCTCGAAGAGGCGATTGCGCTCGCCGCGGCGCAGGCGAACGCGCCAATTGTGATCGTCAGTGGCGATGGCTGGCACGCCGGCGTCGTCGGAATCGTCGCCGGACGCCTGCGCGAACGGTTCAACAAGCCGGCCTTCGCCATCGGATTCGAAGGCGGGCTCGGCCGTGGCTCGGCGCGGTCTGTTCCGGGATTCGACATCGGCGCGGTGGTGCGCGCCGCCCGCGAGTCCGGACTTCTCGACAGCGGCGGCGGGCACGCCATGGCGGCTGGGCTCTCATTGCTGCGTGAGAAGCTAGACGCGTTTTGCACCTTCGTGCTGTCGCACGGCGAGCACGCAGCCCGATCGTCCGTGGCCGCAAACGAACTCGTCATCGAGGCGGTGACATCGCCGGCCGGCGGCACCACACGCCTGGCGGATGAGATCGAGCGGATCGGCCCGTTCGGTCCCGGCAATCCCGAGCCGCTGATCGCGTTTGCCGATGTGCGCGTCGGTTTCGCCGATGTGGTGGGAAAAGATCATGTGCGGATGGGGCTTGTCGGCGGCGATGGCTCGCGGCTCGAAGCTATCGCGTTCCGCAGCGCCGACCGGCCGCTGGGCAAGGCGCTGCTCTCCTCGCGCGGCAAGCCGATCCATGTGGCCGGACGCTTGCGGGCCGAGGAATGGGACGGCCGTGTCCGCGTCCAGCTTCACCTGGAGGATGCCGCCGCCGCCACCCTCTGACTTGCCTTGCCTGGGAGCCGCCGCTATAGGCGTGAACCGCCAGCGCCCTTCGTCTATCGGTTAGGACTCAAGATTTTCAATCTTGCAAGACGGGTTCGACTCCCGTAGGGCGCGCCATCCCCGTACAAGTGCGAATTGGCGGAAGTGTCAGGTTACCTCCGCGTCGGCGGTCCAGTGAACGTAGAATTTGTCGGTCGTGGTAGACGTGGACGTTCCCGTCACTTCAAACCCGCTCGTATCCTGTCCGGCAATGGTCGCGGCAAAGTCGGCACCGGTTGTCGTATCACGCCACTTCGAATTGTTGGCGACTGGATTGTAGGTCGTGACAGTGGGGACCGCGACCATTGGCGGAGAGAGCCGGACAGATTTTCCGAACGGGATGCCGGACGTGGCGCCGAGCGCAATCACCAGTTCGGCGCCATTGGTCGAGCCCGCATTTTGCTTCGGGGTGGTGGCGTAAGGAAAGGACTTGCGGAAGTACGGCACGCATGCGTCCAAATCCGAGCTGAACGGCTGGTGCGGAGACAGTGCGAGGCTGGAGCCGACGCAAAGCGCAAAATCGTCGAAGTCGACGTAATCGCTAGCGCCAGCCGTCCCGGATGGCGTCCAATAGGCTTGAATACACATCTGTGTTGTGTTCGTCGGAACCACATCGGCGCTTGCTGCCGACACCATTTGTATGCTCGCGCTCGGAGTGACGCTTGAGTTAAGCGGTAGAGGGGTCTCACCGGTATAAGGCGTGGTTCCCCTGACCCGTGGCGTGCCGGTTCCGCAATAGACAATGAGAGTTAACGCGCCGCCGCTGTAGTTGGCGCCGCCCCGCACCATCAGGCGCGCGCTGACACGTTCTCCGTGAAAGGGAACTATGTCCGCGGCGTCGTACGCTTGCTCGAGCACGAGGAAACCCGTCCCAGTTTGCGTGCCGTTCCGCTGGAATCGCAGGCA
>DASYBT010000018.1:0-15340 GCA_036500585.1 Rhizomicrobium sp. | reverse complement strand
TGCGCGTGGTGACATCGGCGTGGCCGGCCTCGCCCAGCACACTGACCCCGGAGAGATGCGCCTGTGCGCCCTCGCCTTCCAAGGCGATGTGCAGCTCGGTGCGCGACAGCCTGGCGCCGAAATCGGCAAGATGCGCGCGATAGGTGCCGGCTTGCGCGATCCGAATGGAATAATCTGAGACACGAACGGCATCGTTGTGCGCCGCGGTCTCGCGCACGTGTTCCAGGCGCGCGTCTTTGCCCAGCACAACGTCGAACGCGGTATTCGAGAAGTCCCCTGCGCCGGAGTTCTCGCGCAGCCTCAGGGAAGCGCCGTCCTCGACCACGATCAGCACACGACCATGTCCGAAGTCGGCAAGGTCCAGGTGAGCATCACCCACTTCACCTTTCGGAACGCGAAGAAACACGCCGGACTTCGCATGGCTGGTGGCCAGTTCCGCCATGGCGCCATGATTGCCGTGGGGCATGATTTCGGGAAGTCCGTGCTGCTCCACCGCACCGGAAATGGAGATGCGCCACGCCGCCGTCGGCGCGGCCTCAACCGCCTTGGCATCGATCGCGTTGCGCAGATCGCTGTATTTCCAGTCTTCGATGCGGCGGTTGGGAAGAGCGTTCATGCCGCCTCCCGGATGATTTCGGCGTAGCCCTTGGCTTCCAACTCGTGCGCGAGTTCCTTGCCGCCTTCTTTTATGATGCGGCCGGCATAGAGCACGTGCACGCGATCGGGCACGATGTAGTTCAGCAGCCGCTGGTAATGCGTGATCACCAGCATGGCGCGATCCGGCAAACGCAACGCGTTCACGCCATCGGCCACGACCTTCAGCGCATCGATATCGAGGCCGGAATCGGTTTCGTCGAGAATGGCGAGGGTGGGCTCGAACAGCGCCATCTGGAGAATTTCCAGCCGCTTCTTCTCGCCGCCGGAGAATCCGACATTCAGCGCCCGCTTCAGCATTTCTTCCGAGATGTGCAACGCCTTCGCCTTCTCGCGCACCAGCCGCAGCACGCCCAGCGCATCGACTTCCCTGTCGCGGCGGGCGCGGCGCTGCGCGTTCAGCACCGTCTTGAGGAAATTCATGGTGGTGACGCCGGGGATCTCCACCGGGTATTGCATGGCAAGGAACACACCCTTCGCGGCGCGTTCCTCCGGCGCCATCGCCGCCAGGTCTTCACCGCGGTACACAATGCTGCCGGATGTGATCTCGTAGCCTTCGCGGCCGGCCAGCACGTAAGAGAGCGTGGATTTTCCGGAGCCATTCGGCCCCATGATGGCATGGACCTCGCCCGCGGCGATCGACAGCGACAGCCCCTTCAAAATTTCTTTGCCGCCCACGTCAACGTGCAGATTGTTGATCTCAAGCATCACTCTTCGCCATCCCAATACTCGGCCGGAGTTAACCTGCCTCGCGCTTTGTAGGTCGCATCGACAAAATCGACGCCTTTGGAGCCGATACGCATGCCGATCTTTCCGGAGTCGGGATATTCGATCAAATCCGCAGAAGGATTGTTGGACAGGCCCAGATAGCGCAGCTCTTCGCTTCCCGTGTTGACGATCTGATGCGCTTCGCCGCCTGCCGGCGCGCCGAGACAATCGCCGGGGCGCACAGGCAGCCGGCTTTCACCGATGCGATACTCGCCTTCGCCTGCGACAATGAAGAACATCTCGTCGCGCGCGTGATGGCGGTGATACGGAAATGCGGTCTTGCCGGGCGGCACGACGTGCAGCATGCAACCCAAAACGGTAAGCCCCAGTGCTTCGCCGATTTCGCTTCGGTGAAACGCGAAGCGTTCGCCATGGCGTTCGGCCCGGAGTGGAGCGTCGGCGACGTTCAGGATGGGGTTACTCATCCCACGCTTCCTTCCAGCGAGATGCCGACGAGCTTCTGTGCCTCCACGGCGAATTCCATCGGCAGCTGCTGCAGCACCTCGCGGCAGAATCCGTTGACGATCAGCGCCACCGCTTCCTCCTGCGGAATGCCGCGGCTCAGGCAATAGAACAGCTGGTCCTCGGCGATCTTCGAAGTGGTGGCCTCATGTTCGATGCGCGCCGATTTGTTGCGGCTTTCGATGTACGGCACGGTATGCGCGCCGCACTTGCCGCCAATGAGCAGCGAATCGCATTGCGTATAGTTGCGCGCGTTTGCCGCGCGTGGATGCACGCTCACCAATCCGCGATAGGTGTTCTGCGCGTTGCCGGCGCTGATACCCTTGGAGATAATGCGCGAGCGCGTGTTCTTCCCCAGATGGTGCATCTTGGTGCCGGTATCGGCCTGCTGGAAATGGTTGGCGATGGCGATGGAATAGAATTCGCCCACGCTGTCGTCGCCGCGCAGCAGGCACGACGGATATTTCCAGGTGATGGCGGAGCCGGTCTCCACCTGCGTCCACGAAATCTTCGAGCGCGCGCCCCGGCAATCGCCCCTCTTGGTGACGAAATTGTAGATGCCGCCGCGGCCTTCCTCGTCGCCGGGATACCAGTTCTGCACCGTGGAGTATTTGATCTCGGCGCCTTCCAGCGCCACCAGCTCCACCACGGCGGCGTGCAGCTGGTTCTCGTCGCGCTTGGGCGCGGTGCAGCCTTCGAGGTAACTCACGTAGGCGCCTTCGTCGGCGATGATGAGGGTGCGCTCGAACTGGCCGGTGCCCTGCGCGTTGATGCGGAAATAGGTGGAAAGCTCCATCGGGCAGCGCACGCCCTTCGGCACGTAGACGAAGCTGCCGTCGGAGAACACCGCCGAGTTCAGGGTGGCGAAGAAATTGTCGGTCACCGGCACCACGGAGCCGAGATACTGTTTCACCAGCTCGGGGTAATCGCGGATGGCCTCGGAGATCGGGCAGAAGATCACGCCGGCCTCGTTCAGCTTCGCCTTGAACGTGGTCGCCACGGAAACGGAATCGAACACCGCATCCACCGCCACGCCCGCCAGCAGCATCTGCTCGGACAGCGGAATGCCGAGCTTGTTGTAGGTCTCGAGCAGCTTGGGGTCGATGTCATCGAGGCTCTTCGGCCCTTCGCCGGTGCTCTTCGGCGCGGCATAGTAGTAGGCATTCTCGTAGTCGATGGGATCGTAGTGGATGCGTCCCCAGGTGGGCTCGTGCATCTGGCGCCAGCGACGATAGGCGCCGAGCCGCCATTCCAGCATCCATTCCGGCTCGCCCTTCTTCGCAGAAATGTAGCGGACGGTGTCTTCCGAGAGGCCCTTCGGCGCGCGCTCCATCTCGATGTCGGTGACGAAGCCGTATTTGTACTTCTCGCCGAGGGCGGCGACCTGCTCGCGCGTTTCGATCGCTGCCATCACGCCGCCTTCCGCGCAGAGATGCGCGCGATGAGTTTCTCGAGCGATGCAATCGCCGCGTCGGCCTCTTCGGCGCGCGAATTCCAGCCGAAGCTCACGCGCAAGGCACAGCGGCCGATTTCTTCGGGCACGCCCATTGCCGCCAGCACGTGCGAGGGTCCGACCTTGCCGGAGGAACACGCCGCACCGGAGCTGACGCAAATCCCATCGAGGTCGAGCGCCAGCAGCGCGGTTTCCGCCGGGAGACCTGGAACGGCAAAGCAGGTCGTGTTCGGCGCGCGGTCCGCGTCTTTCGCGAAGACCGTGGCGCCGGAGAGTTTCGATTCGAACCGGTCACGAATGAACATGACGCGCGCGATTTCGTTCTCGCCGTGGCTTTGCAACACACGCGCGGCTGCCGCGAATCCGGCGATGCCGGACAAGTTCTCCGTGCCGCCACGGCGGCGCATCTCCTGAAATCCGTTGAACAGCGGCGCCAGCGGTGCGGCGTCCTTGGCGATCAGCGCGCCGGCACCTTGCGGACCACCCAGCTTGTGCGCGGAGAGCGAAAGATAATCCACATTCCAGTCGCGGAAGCGGAGCGGGCAATAGCCGCTTGAAACCGCATCGACGTGAATCAGTGCGCCCTCGCCGGCTTCGGTGCGAATGAGCTTCGCCAGGGAAGCGATATCTTCGATTACGCCGGTTTCGTTGTTCACATAAAGGAGTGAGACCAGCGCGCGGCCCTTGCCGCTCATTAATTGCAACCGGAATGCCGCCGGATCGACGCGGCCGTTCGCGTCGGCTGGGATTTCGGAGAGCTTCAGACCTGGTGTCGTTTCGGCGAGCGAGGCCGCCACCGCGCGGACGCTTTCGTGCGCCGTTGCCACGACGAACAGGCGCGTGATGCGATCCTCGCCTTCGGCCGCACCCGCCACAGCCCCGCGCAGCGCCAGCGCGTTCGCCTCGGCGCCACTGCTGGTGAAGACGACCTCGCTCGGCAAGCCGCCCGCAAACGCAGCCACCGTTTCGCGCGCCTCCTCGATAGCCGCACGCGCCGCGCGGCCTGCCGCATGCACCGACGACGGATTGCCGCCGATGTCGAGCGCGCGCTCCATCGCGGCCCGCGCTTCCGGCCGCAAAGGCGATGTGGCATTGTGGTCGAGATAGATCATGCCGCCTCGCGCGCGCCTTCCTTCGTTTCGTTCGCGGCGCGGCAAGGACGCGCCCGGCCCAGCACGCGGCGCTCCACCACATCGGCCAAGGAGATCGACGACAGGAACACGTGAATCTGCTGCCCCAGTTCTTCCCACAGATCGTGCGTGACGCAGCGCAGGCCCGTGGTGGTGCATCCTCGCGAGGCCCCAGGCAGGCAGCGGGTGGCGCGGATCGGCTCGTCCACAGCCGTGATGATGTCGGCGACGCGAACCTCGTTCGCCGGACGCGCCAGACGATAACCGCCGCCGGGCCCGCGCACGCTCTTCACCAAGTCCTGGCGGCGCAGCTTGGCGAACAACTGCTCCAGATAAGAGAGCGAAATCTCCTGCCGCCGCGCGATATCGGCCAGCGAAACCGCCTTGGCCGGGCCCTCATGGCCGGCCAAATCGGCCATCGCCATGACCGCGTAGCGTCCCTTGGTGCTGAGCCTCATCGTCCTATCTCCCGAACTCGGGCGTTTTTCCTTGCCCGCAAAGCCGGTTCCCGTGTTAACAAGCCGCCAGAAGCGCCCGGTTATCTTGCACCCGCATATAATTATCCCGAGCAGGATGGTCAACTATTTGCCATGACGGAAACGCGTATCGGCCATTCATGGTTGACTAGCTTGATGGATTATTCCCCGCACGACCGGCGCGCCCGCAAGGAATCGCCACGCCATGCCTGACATTATCCTGCCCGGCCCTGCCGGCCGCATCGAGGTCCGTTATCAGCGCCAGAAGGCGCCGAACGCGCCCATGGCGCTGGTGCTGCATCCGCACCCGCAGTTCGGCGGCACGATGAACAACCCGCTCGTCTATGATCTCTTCCATATGTACCACAAGCTCGGCTGCACGGCCGTGCGGTTCAATTTCCGCGGCGTGGGACGAAGCCAAGGCACGTTTGATTCCGGCGCCGGCGAGCTTTCCGATGCCGCCGCGGTGCTCGACTGGATGAACACGCTCTATCCCAACCCCTCGTTCGTCTGGGTGTGCGGAATTTCGTTCGGCGCGTGGATCGGCATGCAATTGTTGATGCGACGGCCGGAGATCACCGGCTTCGTCTCCATCGCGCCGCCGGCCAGCATGTACGATTTCGCGTTCCTCGCGCCCTGCCCCACTTCCGGCCTGATTCTCGCCGGCACCACGGATCAGGTGGTGCCGGAGCCGGACGTGCAGAAGCTGGTGGACCGGCTGACCGCGCAAAAGGGAATCAAGATCACCTACGAGAAGATCGAAGGCGCCAACCACTTCTTCGACAAGCATGAAGCCGATGTGGTCGATGCCGTTCGCGAATACTGTGAGCGCATCATGACGAGCCCAAGGACGGGACGGTGATCCGATGAAAGGTAGCGCCTTTCTGACTGCATCCTTCTTCACACTCGTTTGTCTCGCGCAAGCTCATGCAGCGGGTCCCGAGTACATGCAGTTCGGCGACTTCGGCCGCTGCTCGGACATGCGGCTCGCGCCAGACCAGCGTATCGAGGCTTGCTCCACTGCTCTGGCCACAGCCGGCATGGCCGATGCCAAACAAATCGGAGGCATCCTACTCAATCTCGCTGTTGTCCATCTGCAAAAGGGCGACACAGCCGGATCGCTTCCCATCCTCGATAATGCCATCAAGTACCAGCCGAACTTGTGGCAGGCATATGCGATGCGCGCGGAAGCAAATGCCAAGCTCGGCCACAACGAACTGGTCGTGCCCGATCTCGACCAAGCCGTTGCAGTGGCGCCTAGAAATCCTGGGCCGCTCGAACGACGCGGCCATTATTTCATGTACTACAAACAGTACGATCGCGCATTGGCTGATTATAATGCGGCTATCGTATTGTTACCGAACAATCCATATTTGCTCGCGTCGAGGGGCGAAGTGGAGTTCGACATGGGCAAGAACGAACTTGCCGCCGCCGATCTGAGAACCGCTCTCGATCTCGATACCAACCACCGCCTAGGGCCGCTGGTAAAGGGTATGGTCGCTGCCGCCGAAGGTGACGAGCAAGCCCAATTGGCGGCCTACACGGAGGCCATCCAGGCGGCACCCAACGATGCGCGCGGGTACTACAACCGCGGCGCCACCTACGCCGATTTGAAGCAAACGGATCTTGCTCTTGCAGATTTCTCAAAAGCAATCGCTCTGCATCCTGGGTTTACGCTCGCGCTACAGGCGCGCGGCCGCATCCTGCTGGGACAGCACCAAACTGCCGCCGCCCTCGCTGACGCAAACGCCATGGTCAATGCCGATGGCGCCGATTCTCGCGGTTACCTTTTGCGCGCCGATACTTATGTCGACTTGAAGCGGTATGATGAAGCAATCGCAGACGCGGATCAGGGCGCGAAGCTGGATGCCACATCCTCGCAGGCATACAATGACGCGTGTTGGGCCAGGGTATTGGCAGGAAAAGATTTCGATGTCGCTCTGGAGGACTGCAACAAGGCGCTTTCGCTGAGCCCAAACTCGGCGAACATACTGGATTCAAGGGGATTGGTTGAATTCAAACTGGGCGACATGAAAGCCGCGATGGAAGATTACAATCCAGCAATCGCTGCACATCCATTGGCAACCTCTCTCTTCGTGAGAGGTGTCATCGAGGCGAAACTCCACGATCAAAGCGCCGCCGACAAGGACTTCGCGGCCGCCAAAGCCACCACGCCAGCTATTGCCGAGACGATGGCCAGCTACGGGGTCGGGCCTTAGCCGCTGCTTCACAAGCAACGGCTCAGGGTCGCGCCATCCATTGGAAGCTCAAATGGTTACGGGGTCTCTTTCAAGGCCGCGGTGGTTTCATGCTACACACGCGGCCTTCCGCCAGAGGCCTTATAGCATGCCGCCCGCGCCGCAATTCCGTTCCGATTTCCTCCGCACCTTCGCGGAGCGCGGCGCCTATTACGCAGCTTCCGAGCCGTGGCAGGAGCTGGACGAGTTGTTCCGCACCGAACGCGTCACCGTCTATATCGGCTTCGACTGCACGGCGCCCAGCCTGCATGTCGGAAGCCTGGTGCAGCTGATGACGTTGCGGCGGCTGCAGCAGGCGGGACACCGGCCCATCCTGCTGATGGGCGGCGGCACCACCAAGATCGGCGATCCCTCCGGCAAGGACGACATGCGGCTCCTGCTGTCGGACGAGCAGATCGAATCCAACAAGCAGAGCATCGTGAACGGCGTGCAGCACCTGCTGAAATTCGGCGATGGGCCGTCGGATGCGATCATGGTGGACAATGCCGAGTGGCTCGACAGGCTTCAGTACATTCCGTTCCTGCGCGATGTCGGGCGGCACTTCTCCGTCAATCGGATGCTGACGATGGACAGCGTGAAGCTACGGCTCGAACGCGAGCAGCCCATGTCGTTCCTCGAATTCAACTACATGATCACGCAGGCCTACGATTTCGTGGAGCTGTACCGGCGCTACGGCTGCCGGGTGCAGTCAAGCGGCTCCGACCAGTGGGGCAATATCGTCTCCGGCATCGAGCTTGGACGTCGTATCGAGAACGTGCAACTGTTTGCGCTGACGACGCCGCTGATCACCACCGCCTCGGGCGCCAAGATGGGCAAGACGGCGGCGGGCGCTGTGTGGCTCAATGCGGACCAACGGAGCCCGTACGACTACTGGCAGTTCTGGCGCAACACGGAAGACAAGGATGTCGGCCGTTTCCTGCGCCTGTTCACCGATCTGCCGATCGACGAGATCGTTCGGCTGGAGAGCCTGCAGGGTGCCGAGTTGAACCACGCAAAGATCGTGCTGGCGACGGAGGCCACCGCTATTCTGCATGGACGCACGACCGCGGACGAAGCGTCGGAAACCGCGCGCCGCACGTTCGAGGAAGGCGCCGCGGCGGAAGGTTTGCCAACCGAAACAATTGGGCGGCACGAACTACAGAATGGGAAGTCCGTCGCGCTCGTTGCCAAGCTGTGCAAGCTCGTTTCGTCCTCAACTGAGGGTAAGAAGCTAATTGGGAATGGCGGCCTTCGCGTGAATGATGAGCTGGTTACGGACATCAATCACATCATCAGCTTGAATGACGTCAAAGACGGGGTGATCAAGCTGTCGAAAGGAAAGAAGACTCACATTTTATTGAAGCCGATTTAATCCGCGAGCGGCGCGACGCCCTTGAACGGTTCGTCGATGGACCAGGACGGCTCGGTGAACCAACGCGGGCCTCTTTCGGTCATATGGAAATGGTCTTCGAGGCGGATGCCGTACTCGCCCGGCAACACGATCATCGGCTCGTTGGAGAAGCACATTCCGGGTTCGAGCGGCGTCTTGTCGCCGCGCACGAGATTGGGCGCCTCGTGCACATCGAGCCCGATGCCGTGGCCGGTGCGATGCGGCAGCCCAGGCAGGCGATAATCGGGACCAAGCCCCGCCTTCTCCAGCACGTCCCGCGCGGCCCAATCGGCGGATTCGCACGGCGCGCCAAGCTGCGCCGCTACGAACGCCGCGGCCTGCGCTTCCTTCTCCAGATTCCAGATTTCGCGCTGCCGCTTTGACGGCTCGCCGAACACGTAGGAGCGCGTGATGTCGGAATTGTAGCCGTCGAAGCAGCAGCCGGTGTCGATCAGCACCATGTCGCCTTCCTTCAGCGCGCGCTCGCTCTCGCCGCCATGCGGCAACGTCGTGTCCTCCGCAAACGACACCAGGCAAAACGTGTTGCCGAAATCGGACCCGAAAGCACGGTGCTGCTGGTCGATAAAGCGGATGGTCTCGCTGACCAGCGAGCCCGCGTGCAGGCTTTCGCGCGCGCGGCGGTGCACTTCGAGCGTGATGGTCTTGGCGTGCTGCATCAGCGCGATCTCTTCCGCCGACTTGATGCGGCGCAGCAGATTGATCAGCGGTCCGCCGTCCACCAACTGCTCGTCGCCCATTGCGCGGCGCAAGCCGAGATACGTGAACAGCGGCATCTGATCGTCAAGCGCGACCTTGCCCGAGCTGGCCGCATCGGCGATCAACGCATAGGGAGACTCATGCTCCTGCCACACGCGAATGTCGCCGGGAACGCTGACGAGGCTCTGCACCTTGTCGCGTTCGAAGCCGGGGCAGACATAGACGATCGCGCTCGGAGTGATGACTGCGCCGGTGAAGCGTTCGCTCGGGTGCCACGCAATGCCGGTGAAATAGCGCAGCGAGGTGGTTGCCCCAAGAACGACAGCGGCGATGTTCCGCTCCTCCATCAGCATGCGCAGGCGGCCGATCCGCGCCTGCCGCTGCGCCGGAGTGATGTTGGCTGGCCGTTGGAGCTTCATGGCATTCCCTCAGTGCGGCTTCTGCGCGGGTTGCGTCGCGGTATCGATTTGCGCCGGCGCCGACGGCACCTTGCCTTCGAAGATACGGCGGAAGATTCCGGGCGTCAGCATGGACAGCGGGTTGACCGAGATCTTCGGCTCATCGAGGCTTCCCGAGGCCTCGTAAGTCATACCGAGAATGCCCTCGCCTTTTTTCGACGTCAGAAGGCTGCCGAGCAGCGGGATTGAATTGAGCATGCCGTTCAATCCGTAGATCGGAGCCACCGCGCCCTGCAGATCGAGCGTGTTGTTGCGCCGGTCGATATAGCCTTCCGCCGAGAGGCCAACCGACGGTCCGCTCGCATGCGCCTCGCGGATGTCGATCACGTCGTTGGTGGAACTGAACGGCAAGGTGAGCTTGTCGATGCCGATGCCCTCGCCACGCATCAGATCGACCAGTCCGCCCAGCGAGCCGGCTGAGAACAGGCGGGCGAAGAACGGCTGGTTCTCGATGCGGAAATCCCGCATCACCAAGGTGCCGACGTAATCCGGCTGTCTTCCGGCAGGCGTATTGGCCGGCGGAAGCTTCGCATCAATCTCCATCTGACCGCCGGTAATATTGCCCAGGCCAAAGACGCCCTGAAGCAGCGGGCCGGCATTGGCCGCGGTCACGGTGAGCTTTCGGCTATCGCCGGCCCGTGCGATCGAGACCGTGACGGCATTCGCCTTGCCACCGCCATTCAGGAGCATCGACTGCACGCGGTCGCCCGATTGCGTCATGTCCAGCGCGAAGGGCGACAGGGCCGCGCCGCCGCTCAGCACAACGCGACCAAGTCTTGCGGTGACGTGCAGTGGCGGACCGGTTGGCTGCGGCTTGCCGGCCGGCGCTGCCGACTTTCCGCTATTGCGGCTGAAACCGGTTCCGTCGGCCGACGCACCTTTGACCGAAAGGTCGATGCCGTTCGGCGGCGTCTTGACGAGGCTAAAGGCGAAATCATTGTTGGCGCCTGCCCGCAACACAGGAAAATCGGCGCGCGCCATGGTGCCGTTGATGAAGTTGAGCGTGCCTTGCGCGGCAAGCGAGCTGCCCGAAACGGAAATGGCTGCCACGGCAATATCGCCCTTCGGATCGAACTGCGCATTCACTTGCGCAGTCGCCTGGGTTCCGGGCGGCTTTCGATAGCCCACCGGCTCGAGCGTTATTGTCGCGGGCGTCAGATCGGCGGTAATATGCGCCGCGCGCATGGTGCCGCGATGGCCGTCGATATTCGCAACGACGTTGGCAGGCCCCGAGAGCACGTCCTCGATGCCAAAGCGCAGATCGGCGCGCGCCGCCTCGTCAAAGCTGCCGCGGATCGTCACATGCGAAGTGATATCCTCGTTGGTGTTGAAGATTTCCGTCCACTCCGCGCTTACCGGAGTTCGTCCGAGCACGATATTACCACTGGCATGCAGGTGCTGATTGTCCACCTCCATCGTCACGGTGCCGTTGCTGAGCCTCATCTGCGTGCCCAGCGGCATGACAAAGCCGGACACGGCCGCTTTCACATTGAGCGCGACCTTGCTCATATCGACGCCCTTGATTGTCGGCACCCGGGCCTCGCCGGTGATTGTCGCGCTACCGGCAGCGTCCCCGGGCTTCATGTGCAAGCGTGTCGGATACTGCAACGGCTTCATGTCGAGAAGCGTCAGCACGTCGCGCACCTGCCCCTGCAGCGTGACGACGATATCGGCAACGGTGCCGGGCACGTGCAGCTTTGGAATCGTCACCTGCGACTTGCCGATCTGGAGCGGCCCGACGCGCGCCGAAGCGATATTTGCGCGGAACGTATCGCCGGTGAGGGTGCCGGTGCCGCTGGCGTTCGTCATTGGGGTGAGGCCATGGACGTAGCTAACGCTGGCGCCGGCGATCGGAAAGGTGAGCGTTAGCGCATCGTCAGGCAAGCCGTTTGCGCCGGTCAGCGCGCCCGGTTTCAGGTTGATGCTCATCGAGAATGGACCGAGCTTGCCGGCAGGCATGTTGGCGTCGATCCAGTTGCGGGCGCCGCCACCGATCTTCAGCGGCCAATAGCGTACGAGATCGCGCACCGACATTTGCGCGACCGTGCCGGTGAGATCGATCTCCGGCGAGGCGTTATCGACGAGGACGACTTTGCCGCTCCATTCGCCGGTAACGCCCGGTGCATCCAAGCCAAACCGTTGCAAGGTGAAGGTGCGGCTGGCGGCGGCGTAGCTGCCGCGCAAGCCGATATGCCCCATCGTCAGCGATTTCTGGAACGTCGACGGCAGGCCGACGAAGATCTGGTCGCCAGTCAGGTCGAGCGTCGCGCCAGCCCAGGAACCGTCGGCGGCGAAGGAAAGATTGCTGATGCCCTGGAAATGCGCTTTCGCGCCTTCACTCTCCAGGCTTGCGTCGTCGATCAGGATGCGGCCGGTCACAGCGTCGTAGCGGCCGACGAAACGGAACGACTTCACCTTGAGCGGCGAGCCCAGGCCGCCAATGGTGCCGGAAGCGTCGAGGCCCAAATCGGCTGAGCGCAGCTTCGTTCCGGGAGCCATCACAAACGAGCCGGATATGTTGGTTTGCAGATCGAACGGCGCCAGCACGGCAAAGGTCTTGGAATTGTTGGCGAGTGCCCGCAGCTTAAGCCCGGTGACGCCGACGTCACCGGCAAGGCCGCCCTGCTTCGGAAATCTGAACGTTCCGATCACATGCGCCGGCTCGCCCGTCACTTCGATATCGGCATCCAGGATCGCTTCGGCAGGAGAGTCCGGTGTCGTCTCATGCTTCACTTCCAGCCTTGTCCGTGGCGCCACAATAAAAAGGCCGCTCGCTTCGTCATAGAACGCAAGCCGCGCCTTGCTGACCCCGAAACTGTCCAAGGTCGACGGTCCGTTGCCGGACTTCTCGATGGCATTGCGGATGCGCTGCAGGATGTCGCCTTGCGACTTGTTGCCCTCCACGCCGAGGTGCAGCACGCCTGCCGCGTCGCGCACCAGCGTAAGCTGAACGCCGACCAGATTGATCCGCCGAATCTGAACCTCGCCGCGCAAGAGCGGCATGGCGGCAAGCCCGATCTCCGCCTTCGGGGCTTGGGCAATGATGTGGCGGCGGTCGTCCAAGACGCGGGCGCCAAGAATGATGAGGTTGAACCGCCCCTCCTCACGGGACCATTCCAGCGCAGCGTCCTCGTACGTCACGCCAACACCGGGCAGCGCATTGTTCATCGCCGCGTGCAGCCGGTCGGAGAAGGCACCCAGCGGGACTGGTCCCATCGCGAAGCGGACCGCCACGCCGAGCAGGAAGAGTACGATGAGGCCAATCAGGCCGGCCGTGACCAAAGTCGCGCGCTTCACATGATGGGCGCGGATGCGCAGCCGCCGGACATAGGCGAGCGCGCGCAGGGCCCGGCCATGATGCAGCCAGTGGTGAATGCGCGAGCGCCAATCGTCCCCGTGATGGGCGGTCTTGTGATGGTGAGGCCGATTTTCGACGTTCAAAGGGGGACACCTTCCCGGGCGATTGCTGGGTTAGGCCCGCCCCCCGGGCCTTGCGCCGACTCGCGCATCGGCTTATCGCCTATCGGCGATTTCTGGTAAACGCCAGACTAATCGGGGGTATTCCCTATTGGAGCGAACGATGGCGACAGAGCTCGCAGTCGGCGACCGCGCGCCCGCCTTCCAGCTGGCGACGGACGAGGGGGCGGAAATCTCCTCCGCCGAGCTTAAGGGCAAGCGGTATGTGCTTTACTTCTATCCCAAGGACGACACCTCCGGCTGCACCAAGGAGGCGGTGGGATTTACGGAAGCGGCCAGGAAATTCGCGGCCGCCGGCTTGACGGTCATTGGGGTATCCAAGGACAGCGTCGAATCCCATGCCAAGTTCCGCAAGAAGTATGGACTGAGGGTTCGGCTGGGTTCCGATCCAGAGAAGAAGACGGCCGAGGCCTACGGCGTCTGGATCAAGAAATCCTTGTATGGGCGGTCCTACATGGGCATGGACCGGGCCACTTTCCTGATCGACGGCAAGGGCGTGATCCGGCAGATCTGGCGCAAGGTCAAAGTCCCGGGCCATGTGGAAGCGGTTCTCGCAGCGGCCAAGTCCCTGTAATGCGCTGGGAATTTCGTCTGCCGGTTTGGTTAACCCCGCGTTACTTTGGGCGTGCTAAGAGCTTGATCTCACGCTGTGAATTGGGTGATATGCAGGACTTCGGGGCTGGCGGAAACGTTACTGACAAGGGAAGGCTGGGCATGGAAGGAACGCTCCTCGAGCGCGCGTTGGCTTGGACCCATGCCACTTTCCCGGAACGCCAAATCTATATCCGCAGCGACGGCCGGGTGCAGTTCTTCACCTTCGGCCCGGTGCTGCAGGCCTCGATGGCCGCGCTGTCGCTGATCTTCCTCGGCTGGGTCGCGTTCGCCTCCGTCAACGTGATGTTCAAGGACCGCATCATCGTGGCCAAGGACCATCATTACCAGCAGATGCAGGCGAGCTACGAAAACCGCGTGGCGGACCTGCAGCTGTCGTACGACCAGCTGCAAGGCGCGCTGGTATCGGCTGAAGACCATTTCAAATCCGTCGCCGACGAACTGCAGACGAAGCAGCAGACCGTCGCCTCTTTGCTCAGCCGCAACCAGACCGTCGATACGACCTTGGCGAGAATATCGGGCGGGACCCACGGTGCGCTCACCGCCGATCCCGCCATCCCGCGCTCGCAGAACCCTGGCGCGGCCAGCGACAGCGTCGGCTCCTTCGCTCCGTCCCTGGAAGGCGACGACGCGCTGAGCGGCAGCTCTGTCCTCAGCGTGATGCCTGATCCGGCACCGGCTCAACCGCGCACCGCCCATACCAAGGCGAGCTTCCTGGAAGAGACGGTTGGCCGGCTCGCCGGCGCTGCGAACGCGCTGTTTCATCGCGCATCCGCGACCCGCTCCTACGCCGCCATCCCGAACAATCCTGCCTTCCGCACTTTGCTAGCGCAGACGGATCGGGTCCGAAAAATGAGTACCGCCGAGACGGCGCTGCTGCAAGGCGTGGACCGGCAGGTGGTCACCAGGATTGCCGCCGTGGACTTGCTGCTGAACCGGGTGGGGATGAATCCCTCTGTGTTCGAGCCTGGTGGAAAGGGCCAGGCGATTGGCGGCCCCGACGTTCCTGTGGATGACCTTCGGATTGCCGGTATTTCTGATCCCGCCTTCGTCCAGGCGTATGCCGGCGCGAGTGCGCACGGCAGGGAACTCGACGAACTGTTTGCCGGTCTGAAGCATGTGCCGCTGACCACACCGGTCCATGGTCTGGGCTTTGAACTTACGAGCGATTTTGGTCCACGCATCGATCCGTTCACGCGCCGGGTTGGCTTCCATCCAGGGGTGGATTTCGGCGGTGCTTTGGGGGCACCGGTGCAGGCCACGGCGCCGGGTGTGGTTGTGTTTGCCGGACAACGCGGCGGATACGGAAATTTGGTGGAAATTGACCATGGCTACGGATTGCACACGCGCTACGCCCATCTGGCATCGCTTCTCGTGCGGGTCGGCGCTAAGGTGAGCAAAGGCACGCCGGTAGGAAGGCTTGGGTCTACCGGCCGCAGCACCGGGCCCCACGTGCATTACGAAGTGTGGCTCAACAATACCCTGCGCGATCCGAGCAGATTCATA
>DASYBT010000017.1:0-8373 GCA_036500585.1 Rhizomicrobium sp. | reverse complement strand
TTTCGGGCAAGGTATTGTCTCGGCAGCGATTCGAGACGGTGATGTGGACGCGGGCGTTCCTGTTTTGCGGGGTTTTATTGGCTTGGACCGTCCCCGTCTTGGGGCAGGGCGGCCAGGAAACACCACCTGCAATCTCCGCCGATAGGGCCGATCTTCCGGTTGTGCTGGGAGCCCGCCTGGCGGAGCAGATCGACCGCACCCGATTCGTGTTCGAGGTGTCGGACCCGGTGAAACTCCGCGTCTTCACGCTTTCGGATCCCAACCGCGTGGTCATCGACATGCCGGAGGTCATCTGGGCCCTGAACGATCCGGATCGGCCAAGCGGCAAGGGTGCGGTCAAGAGCTACCGCTACGGCCTGTTCCGGCCGGGCGATTCGCGGTTCGTCATCGATCTCAACGTGCCGGTCACGCCGGCCGAGCCGATGATCCTGCCGCCCTCGGGTGGCTCCGGTTATCGGTTGGTGGTCGACCTCTTTCCGGCAACCGCTGCGAAGTTCGAGGAGGCGGCGGGTTGGCCGGCCGATTTGCGCGCGCAGGAGAAGAGGGCCGAGGCGCAGAAGCTCGCTTCGCTGATCGCCGCGGCACAATCTCCGAAGCCGAAAGCAGCGGCGGTCAAGAAGATCGTCCTCGTCGATCCGGGGCACGGCGGAATCGACTCCGGCACGGTCGGCGTGGACGGCCTGAAGGAAAAAGACCTGGTGCTTGATGAGGGCAAACGGCTGGCGGCCATTCTGCAGAAGCGCGGCTACATCGTGCACCTTACCCGCGATAGCGACGTCTATATTCCCCTGATGCAGCGCGTCGACATCGCGCGCGGCTATGACGCCGATCTTTTCATTTCACTGCACGCCGATTCCAATCCCGATCCGAGCGTGACCGGCGCCTCTGTGTACACACTTTCGGAGAAGGGCTCCGACAGGGAGGCGGCGCTGCTCGCCAAGAAGGAGAACCAGTCGGACGTTATCGCCGGTGTCGACCTGACCGGCGAAAGCAATGACGTGTCGCACATTCTGATCGACCTGGCACAGCGCCAGACGATGAATCGCTCGGACGTGTTCGCGCAGAACATCGTGCAACAGCTGTCGCACGTGACCGACGTGATTGCGAGCGCACCCCACCGCTCCGCCGGTTTCGTGGTGTTGAAGGCACCGGACGTTCCGGCGGTGCTGGTCGAGCTCGGTTATCTTTCGAACGTGCGCGATTGCGATCAGATGGGCACCGACGCCTGGCGGGCCGGTGTCGCGCAGGCGATTGCCGATGCCGTCGACCGCCATTTTCACCCGCAAATCGCCGCAACCCCAGGACCATCCTTGGCGGCTGCCCGCTCTGCGCCTTGATCGACGGTCATGCAAACAGTTTGGCGATGTCAGCCATCGGCCTGAACAGCTTCGACCGCTGGTCGGGAAATGCCAGGAATCCTTCGAGTTCGTAGAACCGGTAAGCGGCGTCGTCTTTTGCATCGACGATAACCGCAAATGACGCGATTTCGCTGCGCAAAGCCCGACAAAGTGCGTCCGCGAGAAGGTAGCTTCCATAGCCCCTTCCGCGAAACCGCAGGTCGACCGCTAGCCGCCCGAGCAGCGTTGCAGGCACCAACGGATATCGCGGCAGCTTACGGGAGAGATTTGGTGGAAGCTCGGCCAGTTTCACGGCGGTTGAAGAGAGGGTGTAATATCCGGCGATCTCGCCTTCCGGCAATCGCAGGACGAAAGGTGCCGCGATATTTTTGCGCGCGTCCTGGCTCGCCTGTGTGCGGAAATATTTGTCGAGCGGCTCCGCGCCGCAGCGAAAGGTATCGCGATTATGCTGCGGGCCGAGCGGCTCGACGCGCAGCTCGGACCGGCTCACGTGCCGGTTGCCTCGCGGTAACGGCGGACCGTCTCGCGCAAGCGCGCGTTCGGCTGTCGCGGCTTGAGCAGGGCCTCGACGAAGACTTCGCTATCGCGAACCGAAAGATCGAGCGCCTGATTTCGCTCAATGGCGTGGCGGGCGGCTTCCTGCACGCTCGCCAACACGAAATCCGTTACGGAGCGGCCCTGCAGGGCAGCTGCACGCTCGATCAATTTCTTCTGCTCGACGGTCACGCGCGCTTCCAGGCGTTCCGACCGCGCGCGTCCACGTGTCACCTTTGAGACCGCAATTGCCATGTCAATCTCCCATCCAATTAATGTACGGCCAATCGCCGGATACGCAAGGGCCTACGGCCGCATCGCAATGAGGCCCCTGCCTTGCTAGGGTCATAATCCCCGGCCAAGAGGGAGTCTCTCAGGGACCTCGAACCGAATGTTTCGTCGCGTACTCTACTATTTCGGGCTGACTGTCGGCGCGGTCTTCGTCGTAGTGATCGGCGTTCTCGGCTTCTACGTCTATTCGCTCTCGCAGGGGCTGCCGAGCGTCGACCAGCTCAAGAACTACCAGCCGCCGGTCACCACGCGCGTGTACGCCAGCAATGGCGATCTGCTTGGCGAGTACGCCCGCGAGCGCCGCTTCTTTGTCCCCGTCGCATTCGTGCCGAAACTCCTGATCGATGCCTTCGTCTCGGCGGAAGACAAGAATTACTTCAGTCATCCCGGTATCGATCCGAGAGGCATCATGCGCGCCGCGGTTAAGGACGTGTTCAATGTCCTGAAGCACAAGCGGCCCGAGGGCGCGTCCACGATCACCCAGCAGGTCGCGCGCAATCTCCTGCTCAACAACGATGTGAAGTTCTCGCGCAAGGTGCGCGAGGCGATTCTTGCCATCCGGTTGGACGCGACGTTCTCGAAGGACAAGGTGCTCGAGCTGTACCTCAACGAGATTTTCCTCGGCGAAAATTCGTATGGCGTGGCGGCGGCGGCCCTGAATTACTTCAATAAGTCGCTCGATCAACTCGACATTGCCGAATGCGCGTTCCTGGCGGCGCTGCCACGGGCGCCTTCCAATTACGACCCTCGCTACAACAAGCAGGCGGCGCTGGAGCGGCGCAACTGGGTCATCGGCCAGATGCGCGAGAACGGCTACATCACGCGCGAACAAGAACAGGCCGCCATCGCCGAACCGCTGGTCACGCAGATGCGGCCTCTGGGCATCCAGGCGGAAGACGCCGACTATTTCGTGGAAGAAACCCGTCGCCAACTGCTCAACAAATACGGCAGCAAGGAGCTTTATGACGGCGGCCTGCAGGTCCGCTCGACTCTCGACTCGCGGCTGCAGAACTTCGCCGTCAATGCGTTGCGCTCAGGCCTTGTGCGCTACGACCGCCGCCACGGCTGGCGCGGCGCCAAGCAGAACATCAGCGTCGACGGCGACTGGAAGGATGCGCTGGTGTCACATGGCAACCAGTCCGGCATCCCGACCTGGCGCGTCGCGGTGGTGCTTGGCTATGGCGACGACAAGTCGGTGCACATCGGCCTCGACGACGGCACGCAGGCGCAGATTCCCTTTGCGCAGCTTGCCTGGGCGCGCCCGGAGCACCGCAAGAGCGCAACGGTCGGCGCCGAGCCGACCGAGCCGCAGGAGGTGCTGAAGGTCGGCGACGTGATCTATGTTGAGCCCGTCGACACCGCCGGAAATTACGGTCTGCGGCAGGTGCCGGAAGTGAATGGCGCCATCGTCGTGATGGACCCGCACACCGGCCGCGTGTTCGCACTCTCCGGCGGCTTCAGCTTCGCATCGAGTCAGTTCGACCGCGCGATGCAGGCGCAGCGGCAGCCCGGCTCGGCATTCAAGCCGTTCGTTTACGCCGCCGCGCTCGACAATGGCTACACGCCGATCAACAAGGTGCTCGATGCGCCGGTCTCGTTTCCGCAGGGGCCGGGGCTGCCGATGTGGACGCCGAAGAATTTCGAGAAGCACTTTCTCGGCCTCGCCACGTTGCGGCGCGGCATCACGCTTTCCCGCAACCTGATGACCATTCGCCTTGCCCACGACGTCGGCATGGAGAAGGTGGTGCAGTATCCCATCGGCATGGGCGTGTACGACAAGCTGCCGCCTTACCTCTCCAACGCCATCGGCGCCTATGAGACAACCCTGATCCGGCTGGTGCAGGGCTATTCGCAATTCGTGAACGGCGGGAAAAAAGTCGAGGCCACGCTCATCGATCGTATCCAGGATCGCGACGGCAAAACGATCTATCGCGAAGACGCGCGGCCCTGCGACGGCTGCAACACGTGGGACTGGCATGGCCAGGCCGAGCCGTTGCTTCCCGACACCAGGCCGCAGACTCTGGATCCGCGCACGGCGTATCAGATCGTCTCGCTGCTCCAGGGCGTGGTGCAATACGGCACCGGCAAAACCGTCAGCCAGGTCGGCAAGCCGCTGGCGGGCAAGACCGGCACGTCGAACGATTCGAAGGACACCTGGTTCATCGGCTTCTCGCCCGACCTCGCCTGCGGCGTGTTCGTCGGCTATGACGAGCCGCGCACGCTGGGCCGGTTCGAGCAAGGCGCGACCACCGCCGCACCGATCTTTCGCGATTTCATGAAGGATGCGATGGCGGATGAGCCTGCGATCCCGTTCCGCGAGCCGCCGGGCATCACATTGGTTTCCGTGGACCGCATCACCGGAACACCTGAGGGCGCGAGCGTCCCCACGGCTATCGAAGAGGCGTTTAAGTCCGGCACCGAGCCCGGTTCGGCGAGCTACATCGACCAGAATGCCACTGCCGCGCAGGCGCAGCAGAAGCCCACCGGCCCGGGCAATACGGTGGATCAGGGCACCGGCGGCCTTTACTGAACCGGCCACGAAAATGTGAGGCGAGGGCCGCAAGGCACCCTTGGCCGCAGGCGCCAGCAAGCGGTACCATGCGTGGCGAACTTGGGGAGGACCGATCATGGTCTGTCGCACCATCCTTTACGGGACCGCAGTCGCGGCCACGCTGTTGTTTATCGGCACGGCAATGGCGGACGACCGGCCGCCTGCAGTCGACACCTCGCGGCCGACGCCGGTGACGTATCCGAAATCGTCGCAGGAGGCGGGCGAGGAAGGAAAGGTTGTCGTCGCCGTGCTGGTGTCGGATTCCGGTGTTCCGGTCCGTGCCACGGTTTACAAGTCGAGCGGTCATTCCGATCTCGACGATGCCGCCATGTCGACCGCACTGAACTGGCACTACGTGCCGGCGATCGAAGGCGGCGAGACGACCCAGGACTGGGTGACCGTCGGCGTCGACTACAAGCTGCCGGAGCAGCAGCCGAAGGACACGGCGGCGAAATAGTCGCCGCCCGGGAGCTCGCTTTACAAATTCTCGCGCAGCCACCATATCGGGGACTTCGCGAGGACAGGCATGCGCCCGGAAACAGAACGCAAGATCGAAGACATCCAGCAGGCACTTGGCCTGCTGAGGAGGCATCTTTGACTGGGACAATGCCCTTCGCCGCCTCGACGAACTGAACGCAAAAGCCGAAGATCCGAAAATCTGGAACGACGCGCAGGCCGCGCAGAAACTCATGCGCGAGAGGCAGCGCCTCGATCAATCCATCACCCAAATCCGCAAGCTGGAAGCCGAGCTGGCCGATGCCACGGGCATGATCGAGATCGCGCAAGCGGAAGGCGAGGAGGCGCTGGTCGCCGAAGCCGAGAAGAGTATCGAAGCGCTGGCCGATCGTGCCGAACGTCTCAAGCTGGAATCGATGCTCTCTGGGGAAGCCGACGCCAACGACTCGTACCTCGAAATCCACGCCGGGGCCGGCGGGACCGAGAGCCAGGATTGGGCCGAGATGCTGTTCCGCATGTACACGCGATGGGCGGAGCGTCACGGTTACAAGCTGCAGCTGATCGAGGAGAACGAAGGCGACGGGGCCGGCATCAAGTCGGCGACCCTGCTGGTCAAAGGTGAGAACGCCTATGGCTGGCTGAAGACGGAGAACGGCATTCATCGTCTGGTGCGCATCTCGCCGTTCGATGCCAATGCGCGGCGCCATACCAGCTTCGCCAGCGTCACGGCGTTTCCGGTGATCGATCAATCGATCGATATCGACGTCCAGGAGAAGGAGGTGCGCATTGACGTGTATCGCGCCTCAGGTGCCGGGGGGCAGCACGTCAACAAGACCGAGAGCGCGGTGCGCATCACGCATCTGCCGACCGGCATTGTCGTCGCCTCGCAAAGCGAGCGAAGCCAGCACCAGAACCGCGCCATCTGCTGGGACATGCTGCGCTCCAAGCTTTACGAGCTCGAGCTGGAGAAGAAGCAGGCGGAGACGGGAGCCTTCATCGGCGAGAGGTCGGAGATCGGCTGGGGCCATCAGATCCGCTCCTACGTGCTGCAGCCCTATCAGCTGGTGAAGGATTTGCGCACCGGCGTGGAAAGCCGGACGCCCGACGATGTGCTCGACGGCGATCTCGATCCCTTTATGGCCGCAGCACTGGCGCAGGCCATCGGCGGCAAGCCGAAAGAGAAGATCGAGGATCTGGCGTAACGGTCCTTCAGGCCGGTTCGCGGCGGCCGGCGGCGATGGCGTCGTCTTCCCAGCGCGCGGAAACCGCGGACATCGCGGTCACGATCGCACCGAACAGCAGCGCGAACGCGATCCACAGGCTGGCATTTCGGAGCGCCTTGCGCGCGAATTCCGCCGTCCGCATCTCGTTGTTGTGAATGGTGGCGACCGCATCGTTGACGCGGCGCATGGCTTCGCCGCCGGCGTCGGTGTCGGCGGCGATGAGGCTGGCGATGCGCTGCTTGTCATAGGTCGAGAGCGTGCCGCCGTTCGCCATGCCCACTTCGAGGATGCGCGCGACTTCCGCTTTGTCGGCCGCGACGTTGCGCGGGCCGGATTGCACCGGAACGTTGATTTCGCCGCCGCCCTGTTGGCCCTGATCGGCGGAGCCGTTCTGCGGGATTTCGATTACCGACGAGCGGCGCGTCGGCGCCGGCTGTGCTTCGTCGTCGCTGTTTGCGGCGGGCGCACTCTGCGCATTGGAAGGTGGCGACGATGCCGGCGCGTTGGCGGGCGCCGTGCCGTTGTTCGGCAGGTTCGACTGCATCGGCTGGATTTCGGGTGGATTTTGCTGGGGCTGGGCATCGGTCTGCGTGCCGCTGTCGGCCTGCGCGTATTGCACCCAGGCGAGCGAGGCATGCTGGTCGCCTGCGGAGGGCCGGAACAGCATATCGGCCCAGTAGGTCGCGACGTTCGGCGTCACCGATTGCGTTGTTGCGTTCGCACCGCCGCTCATGGCGGCGATGTTGGACGCAGAGCCCGCGGCCACCCAGCCGGATACGAGCACCATGATCGCAGTGATGAGGACGGCGAATCCCCACACCACGAGCCCATGCGTGGCGGCCCGGAAATCCTCTTGGCGACGGTTCTCAATGGCTGGCCCGATCAGCCGCCCGGTGAAATGTCCGCCGATGGCAAGACCGAAAGCCTGGGCGGCAAGAAAGTAGATGGCCCCCAGGGTCAGGAAACGTGGCTCGACGGCGCCGCGCGCCGAAACCAGCGACAGGCCGACACCCGATCCAAGGCTGAGCAGGAAGAAAATCGAAGCGATGGCGATCGCCGTGCCGGCGAAGACGGCACTCCAGTCGAACCGCCGCCCGAAGCCGGCTTCCTCCTCGACCACCACCACGCTGTTCTCGTTCGCCATCGCCACCGCCATCGAATTCCCTCCCTCGGCTATCACGCAAATATCAATTGTGGAACTCTGGCGGCTAGAACGTGTTACGGGCGAAGGTTGTTCCTATAGTCAAGGCGGGAGGATTTCCGTGCGATCCATACTTCTGTGGCTGATTGGCATCCCGATTCCGATCATCATCATCCTGTGGCTGATCACCGGTCACGCCTGACGCATACAAAAACCCCGCTCCGGATGCCGAAGCGGGGCGGGAACGATGCCGAAGCCGGGTGCTCAGGCACCCGATTTAAGCGGTGCAGCTGTTGCAGCCGACCGCGGCGTATCCAGGACCTTGGGCACGGAGCCGTTGCCGTTGCTTGCCGCGGACGTACCGGCGGCTGGCGCTGAAGCGGCATAGGCCGTGGAGGATGCCGGCCGTACGTCCGGTTTGTGCCCATCCTCGGTGGCGAGGGGATTGTCCGAGTGCCGGCAATTGCCTTCGAAGAAGGCACCCGCTTCGACGGCAAACGCCTCGTGCAGGATGTTGCCTTCGACGTGACAGGTCGAGCACAGCAGCACCTTGCGGGCGCGGATGCTGCCGTGAATGCGGCCGCGCACCGTCACGTCCTCGGCCATCACCTCACCCTGGATGAAAGCCTTCTCGCCGATCACAAGGCCGGTGCTGTGCACATCGCCCTCGACACGGCCGTCGACCTGAACGTCGCCGGTCGACGACAGCGTGCCGTTCACAACCAGATCGGAACTGATGATCGACGGCGCAGATGTGCGCGCGACCGTTCGCTTCGGCTGCGCCATCGGCGCGGCGGCGGGCGGAGCCGGCAAATCGGT
>DASYBT010000016.1:0-9000 GCA_036500585.1 Rhizomicrobium sp. | reverse complement strand
CAACGGCGTCAAACGCAACTTCGAACTCCATCTCAAGGAATGCGAATGGCGATACAACAAACCCCACTCCCAGCTTCTCGTCGAACTCCGTGCTATGGTCCGCCAACACCCAAGCCTGATGGTCTAGAGCCTTCTGAATATGAGCGGCTTTCAGCGTTTGGGGCGTCCCTTTGTCTTTGGTGGCTTTGGGACGCGGATAATGCCTGCCACATCAGCCGGCCTGAACAACGGCAAATCCGGAGTTCCGGTCCATCTCCCCAACATGCTCACCGCCAGCCCGAAGAAACTGGAGCGACTCATGCCCAGCTCGGCCGCGCGTCTGTCGGCGCCGGCGAGCACGCTCTTCGGCAGATAGATGTTGACCCGCTCGGCCGGATCGGGCGGCTCGGCGCCGATCATGCAGAACGCAACAAACGGGCAATTCTTGGAAATCTCGATGGCCTCGATGGCAGTGGGCTCGGGCATCGGCTGTTCGCGTTCGGCCAGGGTTTGTGCCGCCTGGGCGAGGGCGGCCTCCGCCTTGGCGATGGCTTCCTCCTGCGAATGACCGGCAGCGACGACATCGGGGAAATCCGGAAACCAGACGCCAAAGGTCTTCTTCCCGCCGCGTTCGATGATTGCCGGATAAAAACGCTTTGCCATCTGGCCTGTCCCTTCAGTGTGTGTTATGACACACGAGCGAAGTGTGTCACACGACACACCATATCATGGAGGCATGCGGGATGACAGAGCAGGAGCTGGCGGTGGTCCGCCGCGCGTTTGCGAAGCAGATTTTGGCGGCGGTTCGGGTGAGCAATCAGCCTCTGGAAGCGGCGTTCGCGGCGGTGCGGCGCGAGGACTACCTTGGACCTGGCCCGTGGCAGATCTTTCGTTGGGGCGCTGCCTACATGACGACACCGTCTGCCGACTCTGTGTATCTCTATACCAATGATCTCGTCGCCATCGATGCGGAGAAGCAGTTGAACAATGGGCAACCGTCGCTGCACGCCCATCTCCTCAACCAGGCGCAGCCCGCAGCGGGCGAGCATGTCGTGCATATCGGAACCGGCAGCGGATATTACACCGCGATCATGGCGCACATGGTGGGCGAGGGCGGCCGCGTAACGGGAATCGAATTCGAGCCAGAGATCGCGGCGAAGGCGCGGGCGAACCTCACCGCCCCCAATATCGAAATCATCGAAGGCGATGGCAACGCCGTTCCGTTCGATCCCGCGGACGTTATTTATGTGAACGCGGGCGCCACGCGCCCGGCGAACCACTGGCTCGACCGGCTGAACGACGGCGGCCGCATGGTCCTTCCGCTCACCACAAACATGGCCTTCGGCGAGCAGGCGTTGAAGCAGACTCCGCAGGAGATCGCGCGCCAGGGTGCGGTGCTGCGCATCGAGCGGCATGGCGACGAATTCCACGCCAAGTGGATTTCCGCCGTCGCGATTTTCCCCTGCGCCGGCGCGCGCGATGAAGCGGAGGAGCGGGCTCTCGCAGAAGCGCTGGCCAATGGGCGGCTGAAGGACGTCACGCGACTCTATCGCCAAACCCATCTGCCGCCGGAGCAAATCTGGCTGTCCGGCCGCGATTGGTGTTTGGCCTATGCGTAGCGAACGTCCTCAGATGACGTGACGCAGGATGAAATAGAGGCCGCCGGCAAGCGCCATGGCGGCCGGCAACGTTAGCACCCAGGCGCTGATGATGGACCGCACCGTCGACCACTGCAGGCCCGAGCCGTTCGCGGCCATGGTGCCGGCCACGCCGCTCGACAGGATGTGCGTGGTCGACACGGGCAGGCCGTAGAGTTCGGCGGCGCCAATTGTTACGGCCGCGACCAACTCCGCAGATGCGCCTTGCGCGTAAGTGAGATGCGTCTTCCCGATGCGCTCGCCGACCGTCACAACAATGCGTTTCCAGCCGACCATGGTGCCGAGCCCCAGCGCGATGGCGACGCACACCTTCACCCATAGCGGAATGTAGCGCGTGCCGTGCTGCAGGCCGTCGGTGTAGGATTTCAAGGTCGCGGTTTCGCCGGCGCTGAATTTCGCGCGCTCTTTCGGCAGCAGCCGAATGGAATCCGCGGTCAGATACATCTCGTTGCGCAGATTGGGCGTTGCGGTGGCCGGCACGTGCGAAATCGCGCCGTAGTTCTTCACGTTGCTCGCGATGTCGCCGGACAAGGTGGCGAGGCCGGCGAACACCTCGGGCTTGTTGAGGGCTTTCACCCGCAAGGCCTTGCCGACCAAGCTGCGCGCCTGCTCCAGCGCCATCTGCGGCTGGCCGCCGCTGTGCGCCGCAAACACCTTCTGCGCCGCGACAGTGGATTGGATGAAGGCGGGCGTCTCCGTTTCAGGCATGGTGCGGTTGAGCGCATAGGCAGTAGGGGCGGCGCCGATCAGGATCAGCATGATGAGGCCCATGCCCTTCTGGCCGTCATTGCCGCCGTGGGCGAACGACACCGCCGTGCAGGTGAAGATGAGCGTGCCGCGGATCCACCACGGCGGCGGGTTGCCATCTTTCGGCTCCTCATAGAGCTTTGGGTTGCGGATGACGTATTTCATCAGCAGAAGCAGCAAGGCGGAGAACACGAATCCCATCAACGGGCTGAACAGCAGCGCCTGCGCCACGTTCTGCGCCTGTCCCCAATCGACGCCCGACGTCGCCTGGCCGGCCGGCGCCATCAGCTGGTTGGCAATGCCGACGCCCATGATGGAGCCGATCAGCGCATGGCTGGAGCTGTTCGGAATGCCGAGCGCCCAAGTTGCCAGATTCCACACGATCGCCGCGATCAGCAGCGAGAAGATCATCGCGTAGCCGGCGGTGCTGCCGACCTGAAGGATCAGTTCAACGGGGAGGAGCGTGATGATGCCGTAGGCCACGGCTCCGGTGGAGACCATCACGCCGAGGAAGTTGAACACGCCCGACCACACGACCGCGAACACCGGCGCCATGGAATTGGTGTAGATGACGGTGGCGACGGCGTTGGCTGTGTCGTGGAACCCGTTGACGAATTCGAACCCCAGCGCGATCAGCAAGGCCACGCCGAGCAGCCCGAAGACTCCAAGCGCGAGCGTTTCGTGGACACTGTGGATGTCGTCCAGCAGACCGTGGATGCCGTAGCCGAGACCGCCAGCAAGCAGCGCCACGAACACGGCGATCGTAACCGGACCGGTCTTGTGCTCAAATCTCGGCGCGCCAGGACGATACGATTCTGCTGTGGCAACCGAAGCCATTCGTGAACTCCCCCAACTAAGCCGGGAGAGTCCCTATTGAGGAACTGCAACGGTTTTGTGACCCCGCAGAAAACGTGAAGGGATTCCGCGCCCGCTTCACGGACGCGGAATAGGCACCCGCGTCACATCTGCTTTTCGCAGTTCACCATCCAGTGGGTGCCGAAGCGATCCGTAAGCATGCCAAACCGTCTGGCCCAGAACGTCTCCGCAATCGGCATGCCGATGGTGGCGCCTTCCGAAAGCGCGGCGAAGATGCGGTCCGCTTCTTCCGGCGTGTCGACGCTGATGTTCACTGCATAGCCTTGCGGCTTGTTGTAGCGGGCGGGAGGCGAATCCGAGCCCATGATCATGGCGTTGCCGGCCGTGAAGCGCGCATGCGCCACCAGATTCTTGTCGCTTTCCGACACCTGATCACCGGGCATCTGGCCGTAGGTCATCACGTGCAGGTCCTTTCCGCCAAGCACCTTGGCGTAGAGATCGAATGCCTCGGCGCAATTACCGTGGAAATTGAGATAGGGATTGATCTTCATCGTCTTCTCCTTGGTTTATCCTCGTTATTGCCCGTCATACGCACGTTGCAGGTCGGCGAGGATCGGCTTCTTCATGCCCATTACCACTTTCATGACGCGGTCACGCCGCGCCGGGTCGGCACTACTGATCATGCGCTCGAAATCGGCAGCCACGATCTGCCACGACAGCCCGAACTTGTCCTTCAGCCAGCCGCACACACTCGGCTCGCCGCCTTCGGTGAGCTTGTCCCAGTAGTGATCGATCTCAGCCTGGTCCTTGCAGTGGACCATGAAGGAGATCGCCTCGCTGAGCTTGAAGTGCGGCCCGCCGTTCAATCCATTGAACTTCTGGCCGTCCAAGGTGAAGGCGACCAACATGACCGAACCCGGCGGCCGCCGGTGATCTTCGACCCCTTCCTTGCTGTAGTGCGAAATCGTGTCGATCTTCGAGTTGGGGAAGATCGAGCAGTAGAACTTCGCGGCTTCCTCGGCCTGACTATCGAACCACAGGCATGGTGCGATTTTCACCGTGGTCATTGGCTTGCTACTGTCTGCCAGTATTCCGGGGGCGAATGCTTCGCGTAGATCGCCATCTGTACCTCTAGCGCGTTGCGGAAAGCCGGCCGCGCCTCGCAACGTTCGCGATAGGCGGCGAGGTTGGGTAGCTCGTCCAGCACATTGGTGGTCCGCAAGATTCGCAGGACGGACGACATCATCAGGTCGCCTGCGGTGAAGCGATCTTCGAGGTATTCGCGTTCACCCAGGCGCTGCGACAGCAATTTCAGCCGTGCGACAAGCTCTTCGCGTGCCGATGGGTTGCGCAGCTTCGCCCATTCCTCGTTTGGGTAGAAGACCAGGAATACATAATTGTGCACGAACTGCTCGATCGAATTGAGCGCTGCGAAGACCCACTCTATCGCTTTTGCGCGGGCCGCCGGATTGCGCGGCAGCAGCGCCTCGGATTTCTCCGCAATGTGCAGCACGATGGCGCCGGATTCGAACAGCATCAGTCCATCCTCTTCATAGGTCGGCACCTGCGCGAAAGGCTGCTTGGCCACGTGCTCCGGCTTCAGGCGGTCGGGATGCGAGATAAGATCTTCCGCATACGGAATGCCGGCTTCTTCCAGTGCCCAGCGCACGCGAAAGTCGCGCACCAATCCTTGCGCGAATGGCGGCACCCACTCGTATGTTCTGACCTTGATCATGGCGCGCCTATTTCTTCAGCTCGAGCACCGGAACGAAGCCGCCGAAAATCAGCCGCTTGCCGTCAAAGGGATTCTCATGCGCCGCCATGCCCGGATCGTTCATGATCTTGTGCATCGCCGCGTCGCGGGTCGCCTTGTCGGGCCATTCCACCCAGCTGAACACGACCGTCTCATCGTCCTTCGCCTGCACGGCACGCTTGAAATCGGTCTGCTTGCCGTCCGGAACATCGTCGCCCCAGCACTCGATGATCCGCGTTGCGCCGTTTTCGATGAAGATCTGGTCCACATGACGCGCGTGACTGACGAAGGTGTCCTTGTTTGCCGTGGGCACCGGAATGACGAAACCGTCGATATAGGACATTGGCGTAGCTCCTTTTGGTGATGCTCGGTCTATCCGCGCTCTTTGATGAAGCGGCCGACATGGGCGGCGTAGTCGCGCTTGCCGATCTCGAGCCCGTTGTGGCGCAGGATGTCGTATGCCGTGACCACATGGAAGAAAAAGTGCGGCATCGCCCAGTCCTGCAGGTAGTGCGCACCGTCGGATTCGAACACGAGCTTTTCGATCAGCGGCACGGTGATCGTGCGGGTTTCGGCCCCGTCGTAGGAAGAGGCCTCAAAGCTCTGCACATAGGCGATGCATTTTGCGATGCGCGCCTTCAGCTCGTCGAGTGTCTTCTCGTTGTCTTCGAACTTCTGCGGCTGCTGGCCGGCAAGAAGCGCTGCGGCATTCTTCAAACTATCGCAGGCGATCCGCACCTGGCTCATGAGAGGGAACATGTCCGGCGCCAATCGTGCAGCCACCAGCACCGCCGGATCGATCTTCTTCGCCTCGGCATATGCTGCGGCCTTGTCGAGAATGGCCGATAGCGACTGCAGCATCGGCACCATGGTTTCGTTGATGATGGAGTATGCGGAAAGCGACATGGAAATCTCCTTTTTGCCGGAATCTAGCTCCACGATGTGACGGTTAGGCGCAAGCAAGTCAGCCGCGCGCAAGGAAACCTTCGAGTTGATCGAGCGTGCCCTTGAAGCCCTGATCCATCGACGGTTTCATCGCCGCGAACCACTTCTTCTCGGCCTCGGTGGCGTTGTACGGCGTGCCGCGCAGCATGAGCGCCGTTCGCCCCGGCATTTCGGCAATGGTCACGACATTCAGCACTTCGAGCGGCCAGTCCTCCGCAAACGGCGCGCGCACCGTGTTGCCGTCTTTGTCCGAGAACGAATTCGTGAAGACGATGCGCTCCGGCTTGACGACCTCGCTATAGACGAACTTGCCCCACATCTCCTGACCGTTGGGGCTGCGCATGCCGTAGTGGAAGACGCCGCCGGGCCTGAAATCGAGCGTGCCGTGCAGCCAGGTGAACCCCGCCGGTCCCCACCATTTCGACAATGCATCGAGTTCCGAATAGGCACGCCACACCCGATCGCGCGGCGCCGCGAACATCCGCGTGATGGTGAAGACCGGCGTGCCCTGTTCGTCATCCAGCATGTCTTCGAGCTTGTCGATGCTCTGCGTCCAGCCCGCTTCCATGCCCTGCAGCATCTGCTCGGCGATGGCGACCAATCCCTTGGCTTGCGCGTGCAGCACCATCTCCGTCTTGCCGTCGCGTTCGGCGAAGCGAACCGTCGTGAGGGATTCCAGCAGCGGCTTGCCCGCGTCATCCACGGCTGTGCTGACAAACGCGAGGCGCTGCATCGGCACCACTTCGGTGAACTCCCCGGTCATCGGATGGTGAGCGCGGGCGATCATCTTGGCGATCTCGTCATTCGCCCGCATGACGACGTGCAGCTTTCCGCCGGGCCGCGCCTCCCACTCGCAGACCGGATTGCTGAAGCCGCGCGGGCCCCACCACTGCGCAATATGCGCCGGCTCGGTCCATGCCGCCCATACGAGCTTGAGCGGCGCATTGAAGGTGCGCAGGATTTTCACTTCGCGTTCAAGGGCCATGACCCAATCCTTCCTTTGTCTGTTAAACTTGTCGTTCGGCGAGAAATTCTTCGAAGGCGTCGAGCGCCCGATTCCACCCGCCGCGATGTCCATCGCGGATGGATGTCGTCGGGAACACGCCTTGCTGAAACGTCATCCGCGTCCTGTTCGCCGCGATGCAGTCAAGCCGCACGGTGATCAGTGTTTCGTTGCCGCGCGATCCATCCGGCTCCTCCCACGCGAAGGTGAAGGAGAGGAGCTCCGCCTCGCGGACCTCGCGGTAGACACCGCCCTCCGGCAGCTCCTTGCCGTCGTGGCGCATCACATTGCGCCAGTGCCCGCCGACGCGCAGATCGTTCTGCATCGATTTCATCGGATGCCCCCCGGCGCACCCATCCAATTCTGCGCATGGTTGAAGTCGATCCATGCGGCCCACACCAGCGCCCGCGGCGCATCGAGATCGCGCGTGATGACCAGCACGCGATCGTCGTCGATCTTCGGATTGGCGCTCATGACGTTGCCTCACCGGCCGCGACATAAACATGCGCCACCACGCCATTGCCGAAGGATCGTGCCTCCTGTAGCTGCAGGCGCAGCGGAGCCGTCAGCTTGCCGAACAGCGGCTTGCCGCGGCCGATAGCGACCGGGTAAATCAGCAACCGGTATTCGTCGATCAGGCCCGTGGTGACGAGGCTTTGCGCAAACGACGCGCCGCCATGGGCCACGATGAACTTTCCGTCCTGCTGTTTCAGGCGGCGGATTTCCGTCGCCAGATCGCCGGTGATGATCTCGGCGTCGTTCCAGCTATCGGCATGCGGCGAGAGCACGCCTTTCGGGCCCCGATGGCGTAGGGCCTCCTGCAGGCCTTCCGTTGTCGTTGCATTGGCAAGACCGGAGCGGGAAAACACCGCCTTGGGGATTTCGTTCATGACCGGCGCATAGACTTCGTCGGAAGTGGGCCACCACGCCGCCATATCCTTGAAGGTGCGGGCGCCCATGATGTGCAGCCCGGCCAGGCGGAGCGACTCGACAGTCCAAGCGGCCGAACTGTCTCCAGCGGTTGAGAACATCCAATCCAACTCGTTGTCGGAGCCGCAGACGAAACCGTCCAGCGACATTGACATCTTAAGGATGAGCTTGCGCATCACGCCTGCTCCCGCGCGAGCAATTCGGCCAGCCGATCGAAGGTAGAGTTCCACCCGCCGCCGTGACCGTCCCGGTTTTGCTTCGTGTCGAAGTGGCCCTGGCGGAATGTCATAAGGGTTTTGCCGTCGCGCTCGGCCAGTTCGATCTGAACCAGCGTTTCCGGTCCCGGCGTGCCGTCGTCCTGATCCCAGTAGAAGGTGAAGGCGAGCCGCTCCGGCTTCTTCACCTCGCGATATTCGCCGCCCTGACCAAGCTCACGGCTGCCGTTGACCGCCGACAAGGTGCCGCGCCACTTGCCGCCCGGCCGCACATCGGCTTCGTGGAAGGTGGAGGGGTAGTCGCGCGGCCCCATCCATTCGGCCAAATGCTTCGTCTCGGTGAACATCTTCCACACTAGCGCGCGCGGCGCATCGAAGATGCGGGTGATCACGAGCACGCGGTCGTCGCTCGCACTATTGGCCATTGCCATGGTCGTCCTCCTTGGCTTGCAGTTCGCGCAGGTACACTTCGAGGCGGTCGAACCGCTCTTCCCAGAGGCGGCGGTTCTCTTCGATCCAGTCGGATGCCGTCTTCAGCGCCTCTGGCTTCAGCCGGCACACGCGGCTCTGCGCCCGCCGCTCGCGGCTGATGAGGTGGGCTGCCTCCAGAACCCGCAGGTGCTTCGAGATCGCCGGCTGGGAAATGTGGAATGGCTCGGCCAGCTCACCAACGGTCGCTTCGCCCAGCGCCAGCCGAGCGAGGATCGCCCGGCGGGTTGGATCTGCAAGAGCAGCAAATGTGTGATCCAGCTGTTGCATAACCGACAAGTTATATAACCGAATGGCTAAATGCAAGCGCTGTTTCCGGATTCTGTTTGTTCCTCAATCGGTTGCACATACAGCACAGTTTCTCATTTTGTTCTTGACAGAACCAGAACTCTAGAAGAACATCCGCGTCCATCAAAACCGGAGTGAGCTATGGCTTGGGTGAAGGACATCATGGCGGGGATCGGT
>DASYBT010000015.1:0-20311 GCA_036500585.1 Rhizomicrobium sp. | reverse complement strand
AGGGCTTTTTCGATCTGGCCCGTGCCAATCCATCGGATGCTCGAGATGCGCTTTGGTGGGCTATTTCCGCCGACTCGGCTCACAGGAAATTGGCCGACCTTTCCAATGTCGATCTCTCGAAGGTCGATGCAAATAGCTGGCCTGGGATTCTCCTGCAGTTTTTCGAAAGGCATGCAACGGAGGACCAAGTCGTTCGCCAAGCTGAGCAGATGGACACGCACGCGCGAAATTGGACAGAGCGAAGTCACAAATGCGATGCCGATTTCTTTATCGGCGAGTGGCACTTGCTGACCGGGGACACGAAGACATCAACGATGGACCTCGAGCAAGCGTCCAGACAGTGTTCTCCGGCGTTTGTCGTGTACGGAGCCGCAAAGGCAGAACTCGGTCGCGTTACGGTTCCCATTCAAATGCATTAGAAGGCAGGAAATTCGCGTAGAAAGAACAAATGGCCAAGATCGATCTCGTCGACACCTCGATCCGCGACGGCAACCAGAGCCTGTGGGGCGCCACCGGCCTGAACACGGCGAAGATTCTTTCCATCGCGCCGGCGATGGATCGAGTCGGATTCCGCGCCATCGATTTCAACTCGTCGACGCACATGGCGATGGCGGTGCGATATGACCGCGAGGACCCGTGGGAGCGCATCCGGCTCACCCACGCGGCCGCGCCGAACACGCCGCTGCAGTACATCACCACCGGATTCCGCTTCATCGCATGGGAGACGGCGCATCCGGATTTCATGCGGCTGGTGTACCGCAAGATCGCGGAAGCGGGCATCGGGCGCATCATCGTGCTCGATCCGATGCACGATGTGGACGCGCTGCTCGCCGCCTGCAAGATGGCGAAGGAGGAAGGCATTGCCGATGTGATGGCGGCGCTGACCTACACGATCAGCGATGTGCACGACGACGCTTTCTATGCAGATTTGGCGCGCGCCGCCGCGAACTGCCGGTACATCGACCGCGCCTATATCAAGGACCCTGCCGGAATCCTGATGCCGGACCGCGCGCGCACGCTTGTGCCGGCCGTGCAGAAGGAGATGGGATCGAAGCCGCTTGAGATTCACGCCCACTGCACCGTTGGCCTTGCGCCGCTGACCTACATGGTGGCAGCCGAGTTCGGCATTACGGCCGTGCACACCGGCGCCGGCGCGCTCGCCAATGGCACGTCGCTTCCGGCGGCTTCGCGCACTGTCGCCAACTTGCGTGAGGCGGGGCACACGATCGACATCGATGATCGCGTGCTCGCCATGGTCGAGAGCTACTTCACGCGGCTGGCCGATGCCGAAGGCCTGCCGCATGGAACACCGCAGGAGTTCGATGCTGCCTATCTGCGCCATCAGATGCCCGGCGGGGCGATTACCACGACGCAGCGACAGCTGAAGGAACTTGGGCAGGAGCATCGGCTGGCCGAAGTGATGGCGGAAATTCCACGCGTGCGCGCCGAGCTCGGCTATCCCATCATGGTGACGCCGTTCCCGCAGATCGTCGCCGCGCAGGCGATGGTGAACGTGACCGGCAAGGCCCGCTACGCAACCGCGCCTGATCAGGTGATCCGCTATGTGCTGGGCAAATTCGGCCGGCCCACCGCGCCGGTCGATGCCAATGTGCTGGACAAGATCCTCGCCTCACCGCGGGCCAAGGAATTATTGAACGAGCCGCCGCCGCCGAGCCCCGCCGAATTACGCAAGCGGTTTGGACCGCGCATCTCCGACGAAGAATTGCTGCTGCGCGCGGTCATGCCGGAAGAGCAGGTCGATGCGATGCTTGCCGCCGGCCCCGTCAAGCGCCACTACAATCCCGACACGCGCGGCCTCTTCGAATTGCTGAAGGAGCTGACGCAGCGGCCCGCGGTCGGCGAACTGACCGTGGAAAAGCCGGGCCTCAAGATTGCCTTGCGCGCGCATGGCGCTCATGCCTGAACCGAGTCCGGCACTAGCGAAGAGAATTGCGGCGCGGCTGTCGCGCGCCAAAGGCTTCGTGCTTGACCTCGACGGAACGATGGTGCTGGGCGACAGCCGCAACAAGGGGCTGAAGCCGCTGCCTGGCGCGCTCGACTTCCTCGCCCATCTGCGCGAGCGCGCAACGCCGTTCGTGCTGTTCACCAACGGAACCGTTCGAACGCCATTCGCCTATGTCGATGAACTGGCCCATGCCGGCATCAAGATTTCCGTCCACGAGATCATGACGCCGGCCAGCGTGGCGGCGGAGGTGCTTTCCGCCAAAGGCTATCGCCGGATTTTGGTGCTGGGCGGCGAAGGCGTGAGTGGACCACTTGCTGACGTCGGACTGGAAATCGTGCGGCCACCCGAGGGCGACGACATCGACGCGATCTTCATCGGCTGGTTTCGCGAATTCGGCATGCCGGATATCGAAGCGGCCTGCGAAGCGGCATGGAACGGCGCGCCGGTGTTCGCGGCCTCCCTCGTCCCCTATTTCGCAACAGCCGGCGGACGGACGCTCGGAACATCCTGCGCCATCGCCGGCGCGATCCAGAAGATCACCGGCGTGCGCGCCAAGGCGCTCGGCAAACCGGCGGCGGAGGCGATGCGCGTCGCGGCGAAGCGGTTCGGCGCAGCGGCGAAGGACCTGGTGGTGATCGGCGACGATCCCGATCTGGAAATCCCGATGGCGCTGAAGGCGGGCGCGCTTGCCATTGGCGTGACCACCGGCATTGCCAAGCACAATCATTTCGCGGCGCGGCCGAAGCCAAACCGGGCCGACTATATCGCGGAAAATATCGGCGCCGTGCTCGAACTATGGCGCGGCAACGCCTGACGGATGCGGCACGCCCGCAGCGCGGCGGATTTCGGCGCGGAATTCCTCGCCATGCTCCATCGGCAGGAAGTGGGTGGCGCCTTCGATACGCACCACGCGCGTGTTGCGGTGGCGGCGCAGGAACGAGGCGAACACATCCGGATCGGCGGAAGAATTCACCGTGCCAAGCAGCGCCGTAATCGGCTGCCGGATACGGCTGCCCATACGATCGATCGCAAACGGATAGACGGCGAAGCTCGCCGCTTCCCATTGCGGCGCACAGGAAAGGCGAAACGCGTCGCCTTCCGGCACAACGCCGGTTTCGACGTAGTTGGCGATGGCCTCCACCGGCCATGTCTTGAACGCGCCGCGGCCGGTGAAATTCTTCACGGCCTCCTCGCGCGAACCGAAGCGGTTGCGTCGCTTCAGCGCCATAGCCGTGAGCGGAATGGCGCGCGCCGAGCGACCGATCCACCGCGCGAAAGCAGCCTTCAGCGCCATCCTGTTCGGCACCATCACCGGCTCTGCCAGCACAAGCGCCTGCGCGATGCCCTGCCGCTCGGCCGCCGCAAGGATCGTCGTGCTGGCCCCCAGCGAATGGCCCGCGAGCACCGCCGGCTGCAATTTCAGCGCATCGAGAAAGCCCAACAGGTCGTCGCGATAGATTCGCCAGCCCGGCAGCAGCCGTGGATCGGTCGGCAAATCGGTAAGGCCGTGGCCGCGCATATCCCAGGCGAGGATGCGGAATTCGCCGCCAAGCGGCTGCAGCAAGGTCTTGTACGTCGAGGCATTCAGCCCGTTGGCATGCGAGAACACGACCACGGGCGCGCCTGCCGGCGCCTCCCATTCCAGATACGAGATCACTCCCGCGGCAACCCTGGCCTGGCGGCGAATGGGGTCTGACATTGCGCTCTCCTGACACACTTGCCGCAGCCGGGAAAGCTATCAAATGTGGAACAAATCCCCGTCGCGCAGGTTGTCACGTCGCCACCATTACGGGGCCGGGTCCGGCATGGCTGAACGCGACGACGATGGGGATAACCGCGCGCGCGCACAACACAATGACGGTACCGAACCGCGCGATTCCGGCCACGAAGACGGTCGCGGCGACCCGGACCACAAAGGCAAGCCGTCCCGCAACATTTTCCACAACCCCCTCTTCCGCATCGGCGTGGTTGTCGTCGTCATTATCCTGATTGTCGCCGCCGTTCTGTGGTGGCTCAACGCACGGCATTATGAAAACACCGATGACGCCTTCATCGATACGCACATCGTGCAGGTGGCGCCACAAATCGCCGGACAAGTGGTGCGCATTTACGTCACGGACAACCAGCGCGTTCGTGCCGGCCAGAAGCTGGTCGATCTGAATTCTGCCGACGAAGAGTCGCGATTGAATCAAACCGTCGCGCAGGAGGCGCAGGCCGAGACGCAGATCGAACAGGCGCGGGCCAACGAAACAGGTGCTGCAGCGCAGGCCGCCAACGCACGCCGCGACCTGGCGCGCTACGAGTACCTCAAGCGCACCACACCCGCCGCCGTGGCCCAGCAGCAACTCGACCAGGCGACGGCTGCCGCGCGGACGGCCAACGCCCAGCGCGCCGCCGCCGAAGCGCAGATCAGGGGCGCCGAAGCGCAAATCAAGGTGCTGAAGACACAGGAGGCCCAGGCGCGGATCAATCTCGGCTACACGCAGATCGTATCGCCTATCGATGGAACCATCGCACAGCGCAGCGTCGCGCTTGGGAATTACGTCACCCCCGGTAACCAGATGATGGCAATCGTGCCATTGAAAATCTGGGTGACGGCGAATTTCAAGGAGACGCAGCTCGCGCATATGCGGCTGCGCCAGCCGGTCACTGTGAGCATCGATGCCTGCCCGGACGCCGACATTCGCGGGCACGTGGATTCCATCCAGCGCGGCGCGGGACAGGCGTTTGGGATCCTGCCGCCGGAAAACGCCACCGGCAATTACGTGAAGGTGGTGCAGCGCGTGCCGGTGAAGATCGTGCTCGACCGCGTGCCGCGCGATTGCGTGCTCGGGCCCGGCATGAGCGTCGAGCCGACGGTGAAGGTGCGCTGATGTCCGAAGCCGGTGCGCATCAAGGGTGGACACCGGAACGTTCCGTCGCCGGCAATCGCAGCCCGTGGTCGATCGTCGGCGTCATCTCGATCGCCACTTTCATGGTGGTGCTGGATACCTCCATCGCCAACGTGGCGCTGGCGCATATCGCAGGCAGCCTGTCTGCCAGCTACGACGAAGCGACGTGGGTGATCACCAGTTTCCTCATCGCCAACGCCATCATCATTCCAATCAGCGGCTGGCTTGCCGACGTGATCGGCCGCAAGCGCTACTACATGATGTCGGTGGCGCTGTTCACCATCGCCTCGCTCGTCTGCGGCCTCTCCTCCAGTCTCACCATGCTGGTGATCGCGCGCATCGTGCAGGGTATCGGCGGTGGTGGACTGACGCCTGTCGAGCAATCCATGCTGGTGGACACCTTTCCGCCGGAGAAACGGGGGGCCGCGTTCGCCGCCTATGGCGTGGTGGTGATCGTGGGCCCCATCTTCGGCCCCACGCTCGGCGGCTGGATTACCGACAATTTCTCCTGGAACTGGGTGTTTCTCATCAACGTGCCCATTGGGATTTTGTCGCTCATTCTCGTCAGCATCTTCGTGGACGAGCCGGAAGCCGTGCGCCGCCGCAGCGCGGAAATGCGCGCCGGCGGGCTGAAGATCGACATCGTCGGGTTTGCGCTCGTGGCGCTGGCGCTGGGCTGCCTGGAAGTCACGCTGGATCGGGGCCAGCGCGAGGACTGGTTTTCGAGCCCGCTGATTTCCGCCTGCGCCGCCATCTCTGTGGTGGCGTTGGTCATTTTCATTCCATGGGAGTGGAATCACGACGATCCCATTGTGCGCATCCGCATGTATGGCCGGCGCAATTTCGCCATTGCCAACGTCCTCTTGCTGATGATGGGCGTGATCATCTTCGGTTCCACGCAATTCATTCCGCAACTGCTGCAGGAGGTGCTGGGCTACACGGCCACCGATGCGGGACTTGCACTCACCGCAGGCGGCGTCGCCACGCTGATGGTGATGCCGCTGGCCGGATTCCTCACCGGCAAGGTGGACCCGCGCATTCTCATCGGTACGGCTTTCACCATCCAGGTAATCGCGCTGTGGAACATGAGTCATTTGAATACCCAGATGTCGTTCCACGATGCCGCCGTGGCGCGCATGATCCAGTCTGTGGGATTACCGTTCCTGTTCGTGCCGGTGACGAACGTGGCCTATATCGGTTTGCGGCCCGACGAGAGCAATCAGGCGTCGGCACTGATGAATGTGTCGCGCAATCTGGGCGGCACCTTTGGCATTTCGCTGGTGCAGACGTTGCTGGCGCAGCGGGCGCAAATCCATCAGGCGCAATATGTCGAGACGTTGAACCCGCTCAATCCGAATTACGCGCACGGCATCCAGCAGATCACGCACGCGCTGATAAGCCATGGCGTGCCGCAGGCGCAGGCCTCCAAAATGGCGGTGGGGCTGCTGTATCGGCAGCTGCAGCAACAGGCCGGCATGCTGTCTTATGTCGATGCCTTCCACATTCTCATGGTCGTCATCGCCTGTGCGCTGCCGCTGATCTTGCTGATGCAGGGACCGGGGAAACAGAAATCCGGTGGCGCAGCGGCGGCGGCGCCATGAAACGCGCTGTCGCCTGTTTCCTATGTGGACTGCTTGCCGGCTGCGAAGTCGGCCCGGATTACAAGCCGCCCACCGTCAACACGCCGCAGCAATTCGGCGAACTCCAGGATGCCGCGCAGGCGCCGTTCAGCCACGCAGTTGCCGGTGAGGCCGACCTGTCGCAATGGTGGACGCAAATCTCCGACCCTGAGCTGCAGCGCCTGATCGGCCGCTCCCTGCAATCGAACCTCAACCTGCAGGCGGCGGTGTCGCGCATCCGGCAAGCGCGTGAGCAGGAGATTATCGCCGGCGCTTCCGAATGGCCGCAGGTGAATGCCACAGGCGCTGGCATCAACCTCCATTCCAACGGCAGTCCTCTTGCGTCCATCATGGGAGGCAGCGGCGGCCAGGGCCAACCGCCGCCTCCGGGCTCGACGAACATCAGGCTCTACAATCTCGGCTTCGACGCCACCTGGGAGCTGGACGTGTTCGGCGGTGTGCGCCGCGGCGTGGAGGCGGCGCAAGCAAACACGGAAGCTGCGACCTGGGACATGCGCGACGCGGAAGTATCGCTCACCGCGGAGGTCGCCAACGACTATTTCACCTTGCGCGCGGCCCAGGCGCGCATCGGCATTCTGCGCAATGAAATCCAGCGCCAGCAGGGCGCCTTTCGGCTGATTGCGGCACGCCTGCGCGCCGGATTCGTGACCCAGCTCGACGTGAACCAACAGCGCACGCAGGTTGAGACGACGGCGGCGCAAGTGCCATCGCTTCAGGCGGACGCGCGCGCGATGGAGCATGCCATCGCCGTGCTGTTAGGCCAGCAGCCGGAAATGCTTTCCGCCGAACTCGATGCGTCAGCTCCATTGCCGAGCGTGCCGGCAAGCCTGCCGGTTGGATTGCCGTCCGACCTCCTGCGCCGCAGGCCGGACGTGCGACAGGCCGAGCGCAAACTGGCCGCGGCGACCGCTAACATCGGCGTGGCGGTTGCCGATCTGTACCCGAAGTTCAACCTGATCGGCGCTGCCTCGTTCACCAGTAACCGCATCGACAATCTGTTGTCGGCCAGCAATTTCGGCACCATCGGCATCGGCCAGATCACTTGGCCGATTTTCCACGGCGGGCAAATCCGCGCCAACATCCGCGTGAACGAGGAGCAGACGCAGCAGGCGTATCTTGCCTATCAACAGTCGGTGTTGCAGGCGCTGCAGGACGCCGAGGATGCACTGACGCGCCTTACGAACGAGCAGCAGCGAATTGTTGCTTTGCAGGCGGCGGTCGCTTCGGCGCAGTCGTCCGCAACGATCGCCGAACGGCAATACCGCGCCGGGCTGGTCACCTTTGTGAATGTGCTGACCGCGCAGGAGACGCTGCTCAACGCGCAGGACCAACTGATGCAGAGCCGCCAGGCTTTCGCGCAGGATCTGGTGTCGCTTTACAAGGCCCTCGGCGGCGGCTGGAATGCGAGCGACGAGACAGTCAGACCGTGAACTTGATGCCCTGCGCGAGCGGCAGAGCATCGGAGTAGTTGATGGTCGCGGTCTGGCGGCGCATGTAGGCCTTCCACGAATCCGAGCCGGACTCGCGGCCGCCGCCGGTTTCTTTCTCGCCGCCGAACGCGCCGCCGATTTCGGCACCACTGGGTCCGATGTTTACGTTGGCAATGCCGCAGTCCGATCCAGCGGCCGCGACGAACCGCTCGGCCTCCTGCATGTCCATGGTGAAGATGCAGGACGATAGCCCTTGCGGCACGGCGTTGTGCTTTGCCAGCGCCTCGTCGAACGCGCGGTACCTCATGACGTACAGGATCGGTGCGAAGGTCTCGCGGCACACGACAGGAGTCTGGTCCGGCATTTCGGCGATGGCCGGCTTTGCGTAATAGGCATTGGGGAATTCCTCGGCGAGCACGCGGCCGCCGCCGGTGATCGCGCCGCCTTCGTCGCGCGCCTGCACCAGCGCGCGCTCCATGTTCTCGAACGCGCCCTTGTCGATCAGCGGACCAACCAGCGTTTCGGATTCCAGCGGATCGCCAATGGGCAAATCCGCGTAGACCTTCTTCAGCGCCGGAACGAGCTTGTCGTAGACGGATTCGTGCACGAACAAACGGCGCAGGCTGGTGCAGCGCTGGCCGGCGGTGCCGACCGCGGCGAACAAAATCGCGCGCGTGGCAAGATCGAGCTTGGCAGACGGCGCCACGATCATGGCGTTGTTGCCGCCCAATTCGAGGATGGATTTGCCGAAGCGCGCGGCGACAACCGGCGCCAATTCGCGGCCCATGCGTGTCGAGCCGGTGGCACTGACGACCGGGATACGATGATCCTTCGAAAGCCACTCGCCGACATCGCGCAAGCCAAGCACCACTTGCGAGAGATTGGCCGGCGCCGAGCCAAACTTCGCGACCGCGCGTTCGAACAGCGCCTGTGTGGCCAGCGCGGTCAGCGGCGTCTTCTCGCTCGGCTTCCAGATCACAGAGTCGCCGCAGACAAGCGCCAACGCTGCGTTCCACGCCCACACCGCCACCGGAAAATTGAAGGCCGAAATGATCGCAACCGGACCGGCCGGATGCCACTGCTCCATCATGCGGTGCCCGGGGCGTTCGCTCGCGATGGTGAGGCCGTAAAGCTGGCGCGACAGACCGACCGCGAAATCGCAGATGTCGATCATCTCCTGCACTTCGCCGAGGCCTTCCTGCAGACTCTTGCCGGCTTCCAGGGTGACGAGACGGCCGAGCGCCTCCTTGTTGGCGCGCAACTCCTCGCCGAACAGGCGCACCAACTCGCCGCGCCTCGGCGCCGGCACCTCCCGCCACGCACGAAACGCTTCGACCGATTTGGTGGCTTTGGCATCCACGGACGCCGCATCGTCATAGGCGACACGACCGATCTCGACGCCATCAATCGGCGAGCGGACAATTTGGTCGCCAGATGTCTTCACACCGAGCGAAGCAAGAATCTCGTTCATCGCGTCACAGCCCCTTGGCGTAGTAGCGGCCGAAGCGGTTGTTGATGAAGTCGGAGAATTTCGCTTCCTCCTGCCTCACGAAACCCTTCTGCGGCAGCTTTCCTTCCACCAGCATATCGCACATCGCGCAAATTCCAGCTGCCGTGGTGATCTGGATCGCGCTCATCAGGCGATCGCCGATGGTCTGGCTGTAGATCTTCTTGGCGTAGCTTTCCTGTGTCAGGCGTCCATCGATCCAGCCGTTCACGGTGACGAACACCAGCACCACGTCCTGGTAGGTAATGGGGATGGCCGTCTCCAGCACGTCCTTCAGAATTTCGCGGCGCGTACCGAGATGCAGATCGCGCACCAGCAGCTTGATGATGTCGCGATGGCCGGGATACCGCGCCGTCTTGTAGTTCAGGTTCTCGACCTTGCCGGCCAAGGTATCGCACAAGGTGCCGAGGCCGCCGCTCGTGTTGAAGGCTTCGTACTCGACGCCATCGAGCGTGAACTGTTCGAGCTCTTCGAGCGCCGGGACTTCCACCAGATTGCCGTCGCGGATGGATTCGCAAGGGTTGCAGTACTCGTTGATCAGCCCGTCGGTCGACCAGGTGAGGTTGTACTTCAGCGCGTTGTGCGGAAACACCGGCAGCGCGCCCACGCGCATCTGCACGTCGCGCAGCTTGTCGAATTTCCTGGCGAGATCGTAGGCGACGATGGAGATGAAACCTGGCGCAAGGCCGCATTGCGGGATAAAGGCGGTGGAGGCTCCGTCGGCCAGCTTCTTGATCGTGCGGGTGGATTCCACATCCTCGGTGAGATCGAGATAGTGCGCGTTCACGCGCCGGCATGCTTCGGCGACCTTGGAGGTGAGATTGAAGGGGGTCGCAGACAGCACGATGTCGTGGCCTTCGACCTCGTGCACGAAGTCGGGCGACACGATATCAACCTCGCGCAACGTCACGTTCTTGCGCGGCATGCGGGCGAGGCTTGAGGCGTCTTTGTCCGCCACCGTGACCTTGTAGTCGCCGGTTTGCGTCAACAGTTCGGTGATGGCGATGCCGATCTTGCCGCCGCCGACGAGAAGCACGTTTTTCATTTCATCCTCCAAATTCAGCGGCGCACCGTGCACGAGGCGCTACATCTGCCTATTCGTTTGCTTTTTCGTGGCAGCAACTAAGACCCTGCTTGCCGCATGGTGCCGCTGAATGACGACGAAGGAGAGACGGCGAAACGCCGGAAATCGTGTTATCGTCCGACGAATCGACCGGAATTCCGGCAAAATGACGTGCTTCGTGGCCACCCTTCGGGCGGCGCCTCAGCATGACGTCATCCTGAGGTGCGAGGCTGGAGCGGAGCGGAGGCCGAGCCTCGAAGGATGAGAGACACCGATAACAAACTCGTCAGTCTCCTCAAGGCGAATGCGCGCGAACCGGCGGCGTCGCTGGCGCGCAAGCTCGGGCTGGCGCGCTCGACCGTGCAGGAGCGCATCGCGCGGCTCGAGCGCGAAGGCACCATCAAGGGCTATACCGTGCGGCTTTCCGAGGAGGTGGAGGCCCGCAAGCTCTGCGCCATCGTGATGATTACGGCCGATCCAAAGCAGGCGGATGGTGTGGCCGCCGAACTGAAGCGGATGCCGGAGGTGCGCTCGCTCTCGGCCGTGTCCGGCGTCTACGACATGGCGGCCATGGTGGAGGCCGACACTCCGGCGAAGATCGATGCCGCCATCGATCGCATTGGCCGCGCCCATGGCGTCGCCCGCACCGTCTCTTCCATCATCCTGTCGGAGAAATTCAGCCGGTAAGTCAGCTCGAACAAAATTCTCACGCGGAGACGCGGAGCCAAGAGAGGGAACACGCCTCCCCCGTTCTCCGCGCCTCCGCGTGCCAATCAGTGGGTTCCTCACCGAAAACTGCAAACGCCAAATGCAGATCGGCTCCGCCAATCGCACATGGCGAATCGCGATAAGAGGCAGCGGCCGCTAAAGGTCGGGGATTGTCATTCCGGTGCTTCACCAGATGCAGATGTCGGGCAATTGCTACAAGGTGCGGCTCGCGGCGCACCAGCTCGGCATTCCACTCACCATCAAGGAATACGGATTGCACGACGGCGACACGCGCGTGCCGCTGCTGGAACTTGACGACGGGCGATGCCTGCCGGAATCCGGCGCCATTCTCTTCTACCTGAGCGAAGGCAGCCATCTTCAGCCGGCTGACAAATGGGCGCGCGCCGAGATGATGCAATGGATGTTCTTCGAGCAGTACAGCCACGAACCTTCTGTCGCCGTGATGCGATATCTGAAAAGCTATGCCACACCGGAGATCCGCGAGAAGCGCAGTGCGCAATTCATTGAACTCACCGAGCAAGGCAACGCGGCCCTTGCCGTAATGGAAAAGCATCTCGCAAACCGCGCCTGGTTCGCCGGAGACCGCTACTCGATCGCCGATATCGCACTCTATGGCTACACGCACGCGGCGGAAGAAGGCGGATTTGAACTCACAAATTATCGCAATGTTTCCGCTTGGCTTGCGCGCGTTGCGTCGCAGCCCGATCACGTTTCGTTGTCGGCGATTCCGTAACTTGCCAAACTATTTTCGAGCTTCTATATCGGCGCCGTTCAAGGCCGCGCCAGCCGGAATCAGTTGAAGGCGCGCCATGCGGTTGCGGCAACGCAATCGATCTGGAGTGACGACGACGTTTTCCCTAAAAGTGAGACGCGACTTTGAAACCGTGATGGACGTGGTGTCCGGCGCGGAATTTCACGGTTTCAGGAGAAAGCCTACATGACGACCGGTCAGGTCAAGTTCTTCAACACGTCGAAAGGTTTTGGATTCATTGCGCCGGATGGCGGCGGCAAGGACGTGTTCGTCCATGTCACGGCCGTTCAGGCGGCAGGGCTTCGCGGCCTGAATGAAGGCCAGCACGTGCAGTTCGATATCGAAGCGGACAAGCGTGGGCCGAATGCGGTCAACCTGAAGATCGTCTGATTGAAGAAATTTCCGATCAACGCGGCGCGGGCAGCGATAAGCTCCCGCGCCGTTTTCTTTTTCGGGCGCTAGGAGCGTAACATGAGCGAAAGCGAATTCGTCTTTGTTTACTCCACCTACCCGGACGAAGCATCCGCCAAACGTGCGGCAGAGGCGTTGGTCACGGCGAATCTCGCGGCCTGCGTCAATATCCATGCGCCGATGACCTCGGTGTACGAATGGGAGGGCAAGCTCGAAACCGGGCCCGAGGTGGCGGCCCTCATCAAGACGCGCCGCGCGCTGGTCGAGAATGTGATTGCAGCCGCGCGGCCGCTGCATCCTTACACGGTGCCGTGTTTCCAGGTGCTGCCGATCGAAAGCGGCAATGCCGACTACCTCGACTGGGCGCGCGCGCAAACAACTCGCGGCTGAAAGCGAATCGCTGCTCCCGATCGGTTTGGCGCGGTAGACTCCGCTCAGGGGAACCGATTCGCGGGGCAGCATGTCCATCTCACGCAAACTGGCGGCGGAATTTATCGGCACATTCTGGCTGGTGCTCGGCGGCTGCGGCAGCGCGGTGCTGGCCGCGGCGATTCCCGGCGTCGGCATCGGCTATGAAGGCGTGGCGTTGGCGTTTGGCTTGACCGTCCTCACCGGCGCCTATGCGTTCGGACATATCTCCGGTGCGCATTTCAATCCGGCGGTGACGCTCGGGCTTTTCGTCGCCAACCGCTTTCCTGCGCGCGATGTCTTGCCTTACTGGATTGCGCAACTCGTCGGCGGCATTGTCGCCGGCGCGGCGCTCTATGGCATCGCCAGCGGGCATCAGGGGTTCGATGCCGCCGCCGGCTTTGCCTCCAACGGCTATGGCGAACATTCGCCGCAGCATTATTCGCTGGCCGCCGGCCTGCTGTGCGAATTCATCCTCACCGGCATGTTCGTGATGGTGATCCTGGGCGCCACGTCGTTCAAGGCGCCGGCGGGATTTGCGCCGCTCGCCATCGGCCTCGCGCTGACCTTGGTCCACCTCATCTCCATTCCGGTGACGAACACGTCGGTCAATCCGGCCCGCTCGACAGGGGTGGCGCTGTTTCAGGCGCGCTGGGCGCTGGGACAGCTGTGGGCGTTCTGGGCGGCGCCGCTGTCCGGTGCGGTGTTCGGCGGATTGATCTATCGCTGGCTCGGCGAACATGAGGAAACTTCCATCCGGCCGAAGATGTGACGCTTGCAATGGCCGCCTCCGGCGCGCTTCATCCCCTGGAGCGCGACGTGGAGCCCGGCCCTGGGACTTGAGCGACCCGAACGGCACGATCTGATCGACAGCGACGTGCTGAAGCGCGAGCTCGCGGCCCTTGCGCGCGCCGGCAACAATCCGTCGCGTCTCAGGGCAGAGGCGCTCGCGCTGGTGAAGGAAGCGTTCGTGCATGCGCGCGAGCGGGTGCGAGAACGGTTTGAATCCGGACGCATCAACGGCGTCACGGCATCGCGGGTCCTGTCGGACCTGCAGGATGCCACCATTCAAATCCTCTACGATTTCGCCATCACCCATTTTCATCCCGCGCAGGAGAGCGAGCGGCTCGCCATCCTGGCGACCGGCGGCTACGGCCGGCGCCAGCTTGCGCCATATTCCGACGTCGACCTCCTCTTCCTTCGCTACGAACAGCCGAACCAATCCGGCGAGGCGATCATCGCGTTCGTGCTGCAGATGCTGTGGGACCTGGGCCTGAAAGTCGGTCATGCCACGCGCACATTGCAGCAGTGCATCGATCTCGCGAAGCAGGATAGAACGATCTGCACGTCTCTACTGGAGGCGCGCCACATCTGGGGCGAACGCCAACTCTCGGATCACCTGCGCAAGCGGTTCCGCGCCGAAGTGAGCGAGCGCACCGGGCCAGCTTACGTTTCCGCCAAATTGGCCGAGCGCGATCAGCGGCATTTCAAGCAGGGCGAGAGCCGATATCTGGTCGAGCCCAACATCAAGGACGGCAAGGGGGGCTTGCGCGATCTGCAGACGCTCTACTGGGTCGGCAAATATCTCTACGGCGTCGACGATGCGGCAGAGCTCATCCACCATCACGTGTTCACCCGGGAGGAATACGACAGTTTCCGCCGCGCCGAAGCGTTCCTGTGGGACGTTCGATTCCATCTGCACTACGTCGCCGGCCGTCCGGAAGAGCGACTGACGTTCGCCGTTCAACCAGAGCTGTCACGGCGCTTCGGTCTGGGCGAGGAGAATTCACGCCACGCGGTGGAGCGCTTCATGCGGCGCTACTTCCTCGTGGCCAAGGACGTCGGCGATCTCACGCGCATCTTCTGCGCCGCGCTGGAGGAGCAGAACAAGAAGTCACGGCCTTCGCTGTCGCGCCTTTTGCCCGGATTCCTTAAAGCGCGCACCGGCAATGACGATTTTTTCGTCGAGAACGGCCGCCTGAATGCCAAGCCGGATGCATTCTCCCGCGATCCGAAAAACCTGCTGCGCATTTTCCAAATCGCCGATGCCAAAGGCGTGGACGTGCATCCCGCCGCAATGCGCACGATCACCCGCTCGTTGGGGCTGATCACCGATGAATTGCGCAGCGATGCCGAGGCCAACGCCCTGTTCCTCGCGATCCTCACCTCGAAACGCGATCCCGAGCGCGCGCTTCGCTGGCTAAACGAATCCGGCGTGTTCGGCCGCCTGGTGCCGGAGTTCGGCCGCGTCGTCGCGCTGACGCAATTCAACATGTATCATCACTACACAGTCGACGAGCATCTGATCCGCGTCGTCGGCAATGTGGCCGCCATCGAACGTGGCGAATTGAAGAGCGATCATCCGCTGGCGACGGATGTGGCAAAACGGATCACGCAGCGCAACGCGCTTTATGCCGCGATGCTGCTGCACGACATAGCCAAGGGCTTGCCGGGCGATCATTCCGGCGAGGGCGCGCGCATATCCGAACGCCTGTGCCCGCGCTGGGGACTTTCACCGGAGGAAACGCGCACGGTTGCGTGGCTGGTGGAAAATCATCTCGTCATGAGCGACACCGCGCAGCGCCGCGACATTGCAGATCCGCAAACGGTGCGCGATTTCGTCGGCAAGGTGCAATCGCCGGAGTTGCTTCGCTTGTTGCTCATCCTGACGGTGGCGGATATTCGCGCCGTGGGGCCGGGCGTGTGGAATGGCTGGAAAGGGCAGCTGCTGCGTGAGCTCTATCACGAAGCCGAGGCTTTGATGGCGGGCGAGAGCAGCGCGTCGCGGCCCGCACTGGTCGAGGAGGAGAAGTCTGTGTTGGCCACGCGGCTGACGGATTTCACCGCGGTCGAAATCGAGCAAGCGCTGTCGCGGCATTCCGACCATTACTGGCTTTCCCTCGAAGCGCCGGCGCACGAATGGCACGCGCGCCTGCTGCGCGAGGCCGCACTCAAAGGCCAAACCTTGGTGGTGGAAGGGGAAAGCAACGATTTCCAGTCGGTGACCGAAATCGTGATCGCGGCGCCGGATCGCGCCGGCTTGTTCTTTCAGCTTGCTGGAGCGATCACCGGCTCCGGCGGCTCGATCGTCGACGCCAAGATCTTCACGACGAGCGACCGCCTCGCGCTCGACATTTTTTCGGTTCAGGACTCGGAAGGCGGACCGTTTGGCGACCGCTATCGCATCGAACGCCTGCGCAAGACCATCCAGTCTATCCTGGATGGCCAGTCCAGCCCGCGCGACTTGCTCGCCAGGACGAGATACACCGCACGCACGAATGCTTTCGACGTGCGGCCCTGCGTGCATTGCGACAATGCCGCAAGCGCCGCCGCGACTGTGATCGAAGTCGAAGCGGCCGACCGGCCGGGGCTTCTGTACGACGTCACCCGCGCCATGTTCGAGTGCGGCCTTTCGATCTCGTCCGCAATGATTGCAACATATGGAGAGCGGGCGATCGACGTTTTCTATGTGCGCGACAGCCACGGCTCTAAGGTGACACATCCGGAGTTGATTGCTCGAATCGAAACCCGCTTGCTGGAGGCGATACGAGGCGAAGCTCCTGCGCCGAATGGCTCTTCGTGAAGCCGATCTGCCGCGAAGGAGATTCGCCCCGTCGCGTGACTAGTGCAGAGGTTCAGGCCGCAGGATGGCGGGTCTGGTGTAGATCAGGGTTTCGCCCTGCCGCCACACTTCCATCTGGCGTGCGCCATCGATCTTCATGGCGTGGGCAAGGACCTTGGCGGCGGTATCGGACTCGCATTGCGCGGTGAATTTGCCGGCGAGCGAACCATCGGGTTTGAAATAGTTGATTTCATATGCCGTCATGTGAAGCTCCTTCAACGAAGAGCCCCCGCTCGGCCTCTTAATTGGGTGATCCACGGCTCGGCGTCTACCTACAAAGCGTTCACGATTTTCACAATGTTTGTCATTGCGTAGCGGCGCATCGCGCGCGGACTCACGGCAGTCGCGCTCGGTCGATTGGCGTTGCGCCGCAACAAGGGCTAGCATGTCTGCGGACACCTCATGTACGGGTCGAGGCAGCAATGCAATTGATCCAGCAGATTACGCGCGCGGTTATCATCGCCGGTTGTCTCGGGGCAACCGCCGCAGTTCTTGCCAACATGATCATTCTGATCATGATCGGTAAGGTAAACTCGCGATTGCCGGACGACGAAAAGCTTCCCAATTATATACTTGACACCACAAGGGCAATCCCTAGATATGAGGGGTAAGGAGAACACCCCATGTCTAAGGGCATTTTTGAAGCCGCTCATTTCAACGACCCGGAAGCCGCTAGGGCGTTTGTGGAAGCCGCCCGTTGGCCTTCCGGCCCGGTATGCGGTCACTGTGGCGAGACGGAACGGCGCTATGCCACGAAGCGGCCGGGCCGCTACCGTTGCGGCAATCCCGAGTGCCGGAAGGACTACACTGTCACGACGGGCATGGTGATGGAGTCCAGCCACGTCCCGCTTCACAAGTGGCTTCTGGCGTTCCACCTCTTTGCGTCCAGCAAGAAGGGCATTAGCGCCCACCAGCTGCATCGCACGCTTGGCATCACCTACAAGAGCGCGTGGTTTGTGCATCACCGCGTCATGGAAGCTATGCGCGAAGGCGGTCTCGATCTCGCGCCGCTTGGTGGCGAGGGAAAGGTCGTTGAGGCCGATGAAACCTATTACGGGCCGACGCGTGAACGCCGCGCATCTCCGCAGCGCAAGGGCCGCCCTTTCACCAAGAGCGGCAAGAATGGTCCCGGCGGAAAGCGCGCTATCGTTTCGCTTGTGGAGCGCGGGGGAAAAGTCCGCTCCTTCCATGTTCCGGTTGCCGACAAGAAGACGGTTTCGCGCATCGTGACGGAAAACATCGCGCGCGAGTCACACCTTCACACGGATGAAAGCCGCCTCTATTTCGGTGCGGACCAGTTCTTTGCCGCGCACGAAAACAGTCAACCATTCGCAGAAGGAATATGCGCGTGCTGGCGTGCATGTGAACAGCGCGGAAGGCTTCTTTGGCGTGTTCAAGCGCGGAATGCGCGGCGTGTATCAGCACTGTGGAGAACAGCACCTTCACCGCTATCTCGCGGAATTCGACTTTCGCTATAACCGCCGCACGGCGCTTGGGTACACCGATGAAATGCGCGCGTTGGAAGCCGTACAAGGTGCGGTCGGCAAGCGGCTGACCTACAAAAAACCTCACTAAGCCAGATTTCAGTCACCAAGCGGCGCGGTTCATTCGCTGGCGCGAGAAGAACGAGAAGCGCGGGAAGCGGAAGTCTTAGTAGGCTTCCGCGACCGTCGTTTCGGAATGTCTTTTAGCGGCGTCGGCTTGCGCATCGCGCCGCGTAAGATCGCTCTAAATCGAGCGGCGGTTTCTTGGTCGCTATAGTGCTGCTCTTCGCGTTTCATTGCGCGCTCCCGTCTGCTGGCGCAAGGGTATCAACCCAACGGTAAAACTCACTCCGGCGCAGAATCTTGGCCTTCTCCGGATCACGCCAATCGGAGTCGTATTTGTATCCGATGTTGTGCAGAAAATACCAGTTGCTAAACGGGTGCTTTGCCCGCTTGTTGAAAACAGAGAAGTCAACAATCGCGAGGGCACCGTGCCTATTGTCTTCGCTATATGGTCTCCATTCTTCATGCGTAAACACGACGGCATTTATCCGGCGCTTATTTCGGAAAAAATCAAGCGCAACATGCCGCAATTGCATTTCGAGAAATGGGACCTCCTTTTGCCAAGCTTCTGGATATCCGCAGAATATGATCGCCGGCGCAGTGTCCGGTAACTGAGAGTGCTTCTTGCACAGACGATTCATGACCGTCTTGGAAGAGAAGTCGCGCACGCCAATTCGCGTCACCTCGACATTGAAGACTTCTGTCCCGCGGAGAGCAGAAAAATCGTAGTCTTGCCGCTTAACCATGGTTTGTGCGTGAGCGACGATTGCAAAGCCAGCGTTGAAGAAAGTTCGCGCTGCCATCAGTTCAAGGAATTGCGCGTCAAGGTCGCCTTGTTGCAGTTTCTGACATAATTCCGAGAAGCCATCGCAGTTGCGAAGGAGAAATATGGTCTCGCCAACTTGCACCGTCTTGACAAAGAAATGGAAGCTAACCCCGATATCCGTCGGGCGAAACCTAAAGAATTCCATCCCCTTTCGGGTCATGCCAACCGTGTTCTTATCCAGGTAATACGCGATCACCATGGTAGCCGCGGCCGCGTACTTGAAATCTCTATTTCGATGCTCTTTGCGGATCAGAGTTGACACCGCCCAATTCAGGAACGGGGGAACGTCTTCGAACATCAATGCCCCAAAGCTGGTGTCATCGTTTGACACCAGATGGAGGCTATCTGCCGAGCGCTGCTTCTAAAAGATTTTGGAGTATTTCTTCGGCTGTTGCGCGCGAATATCCACTGGGCCCGGAATCCGGGACTAATTCAAGTTACCCCTACGGGAGCCGCGCTCCACCACTTTGCGCCGGTCTTGGCATCGCGAAGCTGGAGCCGACAATCTCCCGCGATCATGACCAAGCGGATTTCCCGTCCGTCAGCCCGACAGAACCGAAGACCAAAACGGGCGGCGGGAGCCGTCACGGCTCACCGCCCCGTTGCGTCGGCCTGTCGGGCCGAACACAACATATAGTGGTTGTGGTTGCAAGTATATAATTAGGAAAGCTTGCCCATTTGTGATGGGGCACAGAAGTGCGAAAGCGCTTCAAGCAAGTTTTCCCAGGCGACAAACTGGTTTTTCTGCACGATGCCTGCGTAGTTGTCTTAGTCCTGTCGTTCATCGGCATAATTAGATGGCTCTAGACCATCAGGCTAACGCTGATAGCCTGAAAAGATGTTTCGTAACAGCAAGTTGAGCCCGTATCGGATTGAAAAAATCGCCGAATGCTTCTGTATCGATATCGAGGCCAGCAAAGCTGCGCTTCTGCTGAAGCTGAATCGCAAGACCGTCAACCGCTACTTCCTGGCTTTTCGCAAGCTGATCCATGCCCATCAGCAGCAGGAAAAGGCCTTGTTCGTCGGCGTCGTGGAAGCCGACGAAAGCTACTTTGGCGCCCATCGGGTACGCGGCCGGCCCGGCCCAAGAGTGCGCGGCCGCGGCACCTCCAAGCAGCCTGTGTTCGGAATCTACGAGCGCCAGGGCCGTGTCTACACCGAGATCGTGCCCAACACTTCGGCGAAGGTTTTGCGGCCAATTATCAGAGGAAAAGTGAGCATCGAGAGCATCCTGCATACCGATGCCTGGCAGGGCTACAGCGGTCTGGTCGATGTCGGCTTCGACAAGCACTTCCGCATCAACAAGAGCAAATCCTTCGCTCACGGCAGCGTCCATATCAATGGCATCGAAGCCTTCTGGAGCTTCACCAAACGACGCCTCGCCAAGTTCAACGGCGTCAAACGCAACTTCGAACTCCATCTCAAGGAATGCGAATGGCGATACAACAAACCCCACTCCCAGCTTCTCGTCGAACTCCGTGCTATGGTCCGCCAACACCCAAGCCTGATGGTCTAGAGCC
>DASYBT010000014.1:0-2812 GCA_036500585.1 Rhizomicrobium sp. | reverse complement strand
GATGCTGATACTGGCCCGAGGCGTAGGAAGATTCGGCGGCCGGATCTCCAAGGAATTGTGCCAGCTGCTGGAGAAGGTTACCTTCGCGCCGCGTCCGCACAGCCGCCATTCGATTTTCCTGCCATCCCGAGCGGCCGCGCTCGGCGAAGTCGACGCTGCCGACCTCCCCATCCGGCAGCGCGTCAAAGACGAAGTTGTGGCTTGGTGTTAGCCGCGTCGTTCCCTCTGCCGGCCGTCCGAGTGTTTCAGACTGGGATTCCGTTATTGCGTATCCCGCTGCAATACATGATCACGTCGCGAGCTGGTCGGAGGGCAACGCGAACGGTCGGGATGTGGCTCGTCCGGACTCGTCGGCGGAGCTTCAGACCTTCACATGAAACAGCGTTCCGATTCCGGCGGTGATGGCCATCGCGATCAGGCCCCAGATCGTCACGCGCATGACGGCTGGAAGTGTCGGCGCGCCACCGAACCAAGCACCCGCCGCGCCCAATCCTGCCAAGGCGATGGCGGACGCGCCGTAGATGGCCTCCACGTTCCAGGCATGCGGCGCGATCCATGCCGTGAGAACCGGAACCAGGGCGCCGGCGGCAAACGACAGTGCGGAAGCGATCGCCGCCTGCAGCGGTCGTGCCCGCAATTGTTTCGAGATGCCGAGCTCGTCGCGCGCGTGCGCGGCCAGTGCGTCTCTCGCGCTCAGCTGCCTGGCCACTTCTTCGGCAAGCTTGGGTTCGAGCCCGCGTTTCACGTAGATGCCGGTGAGCTCGCGCAACTCGGCTTCCTCATCCTGCTGCAGTTCGCGGCGCTCGACGGCGATGTCGGAACGCTCGACATCGGATTGCGAGCTGACCGAAACGTATTCGCCGGCCGCCATCGAAAGCGCGCCAGCGACGAGTCCCGAAACGCCCGCGACCAGGATGCTGCTGGAGGATTGTGTCGCCGTCGCCACGCCCAGCATCAGGCTTGCGGTGGAGATCACGCCATCGTTTGCGCCCAGCACTGCCGCGCGCAACCAGCCGCTGCGCTCGATGTGGTGCCGTTCCTGGTGACGCGATGCTGGCAATCGGCCGCCTCAGTACCGGTACGTATCCGGCTTGAAGGGGCCGTGCTCCGGCACGCCGATATAGTCGGCCTGCTGCTTGGAAAGCTGAGACAGCTTCACGCCGATCTTGTCGAGGTGCAGCCGCGCCACTTTCTCGTCCAGCTCCTTCGGCAGGGTGTAGACCTTCTTCTCGTACTTGCCGGGATTGGTGAAGATCTCGATCTGCGCCAGGGTCTGGTTGGTGAAGGACGACGACATCACGAAGCTCGGGTGGCCCATCGCATTGCCGAGATTCACCAGCCGTCCTTCCGACAACAGGATGATCCGCTTGCCATCGGGGAATTCGATTTCGTCGACCTGCGGCTTCACATTGTGCCACTTGTAGTTCTTCAGCGCCGCCACCTGAATTTCGGAATCGAAATGGCCGATATTGGCGACGACGGCGCGGTGCTTCATCGCCCGCATGTGATCGATGGTGATGACATCCACATTCCCGGTGGCGGTGACGAAGATGTCGGCGCGCGGCGCGGCATCTTCCATGGTCACGACTTCGTAGCCTTCCATGGCCGCCTGCAGGGCGCAGATGGGATCGACTTCGCTCACCATCACGCGGCAGCCGGCCTGGCGCAGTGACGCGGCCGAGCCCTTGCCGACATCGCCGAAGCCAGCGACCATCGCGATCTTGCCGGCCATCATCACGTCGGTGCCGCGGCGGATTCCATCCACCAGCGACTCGCGGCAGCCATAGAGATTGTCGAACTTCGACTTGGTCACGCTGTCGTTCACGTTGATGGCGGGGAAGAGCAGCGTGCCCTTCTTCGCCATCTCATAGAGGCGGTGCACGCCGGTCGTGGTTTCTTCGGTCACGCCGCGAATGTTCTTCGCGAGTTCCGAATACCAGCCATGCTTGTGCTTGAGGCGGCGCTTGATCGCCGCGAACAGCACTTCCTCTTCTTCGTTCGACGGTTCTTCGAGGAACTTCGTGTCGCCCTTCTCGGCGCGCAGACCCAGATGCACCAGCAGGGTGGCATCGCCGCCGTCGTCGAGGATCATGTTGGGGGTGCCGCCATCGGCCCATTCGAAGATGCGATGGGTGTACTCCCAGTAATCTTCCAGGCTCTCGCCTTTGATGGCGAACACCGGCGTGCCGCCGGCCGCGATCGCCGCGGCAGCATGATCCTGCGTCGAGTAGATGTTGCAGCTGGCCCAGCGAACCTCGGCACCCAGCGCCGTCAGGGTCTCGATCAGCACGGCGGTCTGGATGGTCATGTGGAGGGAGCCGGCGACGCGGGCGCCTTTCAGCGGCTGCGCGGCTCCGTATTCCTCGCGGGTCGCCATGAGACCGGGCATCTCGGTCTCGGCCATGTCGATTTCCTTGCGGCCCCAGTCGGCGAGGTTGATGTCCTTCACGGCATAATCATGGGCGGCGGTCACGGCTGAGGCTCCTCGGGGCTGGCGGCAGCGCCGTTTAGCAGCAGCCTCGCCCTTCCGCAACCAGCATATAAGGAAATTTGCATGTCTTTATCTCAGGTCCCTCCTAGCCGTGGGTGCCGTCAATCGCTGCAACGCAAGGCGTTGATTGTTGAAGTCGCGTTCGCAGCACCCTCCCCCCGCAGCCGTATTCGTTTTGGATAGGCTCTAGACCATCAGGCTTGGGTGTTGGCGGACCATAGCACGGAGTTCGACGAGAAGCTGGGAGTGGGGTTTGTTGTATCGCCATTCGCATTCCTTGAGATGGAGTTCGAAGTTGCGTTTGACGCCGTTGAACTTGGC
>DASYBT010000013.1:0-30047 GCA_036500585.1 Rhizomicrobium sp. | reverse complement strand
CGGCGAGCTTGTAGGTGACGACACCAACTTTCACGTCGTCTCGATCGGGAAGCCCCAGATGCTCCTTCGGCGTGACGTAGCAAAGCATCGCTGTGCCGAACCAGCCGATCATCGCAGCACCGATGGCCGAGGTGATGTGGTCGTAGCCCGGCGCAACATCGGTCGTCAGCGGCCCCAAGGTGTAGAACGGCGCCTCGTCGCACGCCGCAAGCTGGCGGTCCATGTTCTCCTTGATCTTGTGCATCGGCACATGGCCGGGGCCTTCGATCATCACCAGCACATCGTGGCGTTGCGCGATCCTGTTGAGCTCGCCCAGGGTGTCCAGTTCGGCGAATTGTGCGGCGTCGTTGGCATCGGCGGTCGATCCGGGTCGCAAGCCGTCGCCCAGCGAGAACGACACGTCATATTGCTTCAGCAGTTCGCAGATGTCCTCGAAGTGCGTGTAGAGGAAATTCTCACGGTGATGCGCAAGGCACCACTTGGCGAGGATGGAGCCGCCACGCGACACGATCCCGGTCACGCGCTCCGCCGTCAGCGGAATATGCGCCAGGCGCACGCCGGCATGAACCGTGAAGTAATCGACGCCCTGCTCGCACTGTTCGATCAGGGTGTCGCGGTAAATCTCCCAGGTCAGTTCCTCCGCAATGCCGCCGACTTTCTCCAGCGCCTGATAGATCGGCACCGTGCCGATCGGCACCGGCGAATTGCGGATGATCCATTCGCGGATGGTGTGGATGTGCCGGCCCGTCGAGAGGTCCATCACCGTGTCGGCGCCCCAGCGGATGGACCACACCATCTTCTCGATCTCCTCGGCGACCGAAGAGGTGACGATGGAGTTGCCGATATTGGCATTGACCTTGGTGAGGAAGTTGCGACCGATGATCATCGGCTCGGTTTCGGGGTGGTTGATGTTGGCCGGAATGATGGCGCGGCCGCGCGCCACCTCGTCGCGCACGAACTCCGGCGTCACGTGATCGGGGATGTTCGCGCCGAAGGAATTGCCGTCGGCCAGTGCCGAGCGCCCGAGGTTCTCGCGCGCCGCGATGAAGCGCATCTCTTCGGTGATAATGCCAGTCCGCGCGTAGTGAAGTTGGGTCACGTTGCTACCCGGCTTCGCGCGCAGCGGCTTCAGGCCCGCGCGGTCGAATTGGGGCACGGAGAGAAGCTCGCCGCGCTTGAGGCCATCATCTTCCGGTCGCCGTTCCCTGCCGTCGTACTCCTCCGCGTCTCCACGCGACAAAATCCATTGCCGGCGCTTCGCCGGAAGGCCGCGTTCGATGTCGATGTGCGCCGCTTCGTCTGTGTACGGACCCGAGGTGTCGTACAGCCGCACCGGCGCCTCGCCGCCCGACAGCGCGACCTCGCGGAACGGAACGCCATCGACGGCGATCTTCCGCGAGCCGGGCAGCGGCCCGCGTGTGATCTCGACGGATTTGGGGTGCAGGATGGGCTTGTTCATTCGGACCTCTCCCTACGCCGGTTCTAGCCGGATCAGGTTCAAAGGGACCCGGCACCATTGCCGATCTCAGCTCTTCCGAGCGCCCCTGGGATGGTTGGAAGCTAGCACTCCATACCGGGCACTCCAACTGTCATTCCCGGCCGAGCATCGCAACAGCGATGCGAGGGGAAGGGAACCCACGAGGAAAGAGTTGCGCCAGTCCATCCACCCGGGTCCCCTTCCCTCGCGCGAGCCTGCCGTTCGCGCTCGCCGGGGATGACAGCTTTGCGCGTCAAGATTGAGCAAACGAGCGGAATTCGCTGATCACCGCTTTCACCGCCGCATTGACGATTTTCTCGCCGGCTTCAATCGAAGCCTGCGAGGGATCGGAGCCGATGCGGCCATCGGGGAACCGCCTGCGGTAATCCTCGGCATCGTAGATGGGCCCGGTCGGCGCGATCTTGGGGGACATCTCCACGCGCTTCACAGCTTCTGGATAACCGAAATAGGTGACGGAGACTTCTGACGGCGTGGCATGGCTGCCCTCGCCCACCGGGAAGAGCTGGCGGCAGACATCGTTCACGCCCAACAGCTCCCACCAGTTGCGCAAGGTGCAACGCAGCGGCGGATGGTTGGAGCCGGCGCGATCGAAGCTGATGCCGTGATAGATCTCGCTGAACGCGGCGTTGATGGTGTTGATGTTGCCGCCATGGCCGTTCAGCCAGTAGAGCCGCTCGAAGCCGTGACGCGCGAGGCTTTGCGACCAGTCCATCATCGCCGCGATCATGGTGGAGGGCCGCAAAGTGATGGTGCCGGTGAACGCCATGTGATGCTGCGCCTGGCCGACATTGAAGGTGGGCGCCACCAGGATGCCGGCTTCGTCGCCGGCGCGCCTGGCGATGATCTCCGGGCACAGCGCGTCGGTGCCGAGGAGGCCGTTCGGCCCATGCTGTTCCGTCGAGCCGATGGGAATGAGAATGGCCTTGGAGGTCTCGAGGTACGTCTGAACTTCCGGCCAGGTGGAGAGATGAAGCTGCATGACGTGTCTTTCGCTATAAAATGGCGGGGTAGGAGCGAGTATTGCATGATCCCCTGGGTTCTACTCGACAAAGTTGCGGTTGCCGGCGGCGGCGAACTCCGGCTGATGCGGCGCGGCGAGGAATTTTCGATCCTGTCGGGATCCACCACCTTGATGAGCAGCCGCATGAGCGGATCGGAGAAAGCGCTGGCGGAGCTGGCCTGCGCGCGCGTCGGCGGTCGCGCGAAGTGCCATGTGCTGATCGGCGGGTTCGGAATGGGCTTCACCTTGCGCGCTGCCCTCGCCTGTCTTCGCGCCGATGCGCGCGTCACGGTGGCAGAGCTTGTGCCGGCGGTCGTGGCATGGGCGCGCGGACCGATGGCGCATCTTTCCGAGGGGTGCCTCGACGATCCGCGCGTCACCATCCGCGAGGAAGATGTGCGCGATACGATCGCGGGTGGCGCGGCGCGTTTCGATGCGATCCTGCTCGACGTGGACAACGGGCCCGACGGCCTAACGCAAAGCGCAAACGACAGGCTCTACGATCTGGATGGTCTCCGGGCCGCGCGCAAAGCACTTCGCCCCGGCGGCGTGCTGGCCGTGTGGTCGGCATCACCCAGTCCGCAATTTGCTCGCCGGCTGCAGCGCGCCGGTTTCGCTGTGGAAGAGCTCAAGACTCGCGCCAACAGCAACGGCAAAGGCCCGCGCCACATCATCTGGCTGGCGACGGCAGGGTGAATGACATTGTGTGCGGCACGGCCGCATCCTTCGGCCTTGGCCGCTTGTGCCTTCGCCGCCATGTCCTAATCTCGCACGTTTGGCGAAGGTCATCATGTCAGAGAAAACGCCGGAAACACACCACCTCGAACCCACGATGGAATCCGGCCGTGCATTCGTGATGCGCGGCCTTCAGGGACCAGTTGTGATGCTGAATCTGCTGCGCTTTCGCGCACTGGCCGACTACAGGTCCGCGCCGCATCTGATGCCGCCATCGCCGATCAGCGGTGCCGAAGCCTTTCGCAAATACATCGATCACACCCTGCCGTTCCTGAAGCAAAGCGGCGGCGAGCTTCTGTTTCTCGGCGACGGCGGAGATTTCCTCATCGGCCCCCCCGGCGAACGATGGGACATGGCGATGCTGGCGCGGCAGCGCAGCGCCGATTCCTTCGTCGCGTTCAATTCCAACCCGGAATATCTCGCGGGTCTTGCGCATCGCACCGCGGCGCTGGAGGATTCCCGACTGCTGCCGCTTGTCGAGCGGGACATCGGCCTCGGCGCTTGCCCCACCGCCGCCATGCCGTAATCTCTCTTCCGACCCGACAGTCTAGCCACGAAACGGATTTTCGTCATGGCCGACACAGACGCCAAAGGTCCGCTGCACGGCGTTCGCATTCTCGACCTCACCACCTTCATCTTCGGACCATATGCGACGCAAACCTTGGGTGACCTCGGCGCCGATGTGATCAAGGTGGAGGGGCCGGAAGGCGATCCGCAGCGCCCCACCGCGAAGGCCGCGAAGAACCCGGAGATGGGCTCCATCTTCATGGCGCTCAACCGCAACAAGCGCTCCGTGGTGCTCGACCTCAAGGCCGAAGCGGATCGTGCCAGGCTGCACGCGCTGGTGCCGGCGGCGCAGGTGTTCATCCACAATGTGCGCGCCGATGCGGCGCAGCGCCTCGGCTTCGATTACGACACCATCGCCAAGCTGAACCCGTCCATCGTGTATGTGCATTGCGTGGGCTACGGCTCGGACGGGCCCTATGCCGGCCGCCAGGCGTTCGACGATCTGGTGCAGGCGGCTTCGGGTGCTGCCGATCTTCTGCCGCGCGTTGACGGCAATCCGGAGAAGCGGCTGATCCCCAGCTACATCGCCGACAAGGTTTCCGGGCTGCATGCGGTGTACGCCGTGCTGGCGGCGCTGTTCCATCGCGAGCGCACCGGCGTTGGCCAGTTCGTCGAGGTGCCGATGTTCGAAAGCTTCACCAGCTTCCTGCTGACTGAGCATCTGGCCGGTGCCACCTTCGAGCCGCCGGTGTCGCACATGGGCTACACGCCGGCGCTCACCGCCGACCGCAAGCCGCTGAAGACGAAGGATGGCTACGTCGCGCTGCAATCGCCGAGCCGCGCGGCGTCGGCGAAGTTCATGGAGCTCGGCGGCATTCCGAACGCTTACGAAAGCGAGCGGTTCGCGAACGCGCCGGATGCGAAGGGTAAGGTTGCGGCGTACTACGCGATGACGCGGGAGGCGGCGCTTAAACACACCACCGATGAATGGATGGCGCTGGGTGTCGAGCAGCGCATTCCCATTATGCGCGCCAATTCGCTGGAGGAAGTGCTGGTCGATCCGCATCTGAAGGCGGTCGATTTCTTCCAATTGCGCGAGCATCCGAGCGAAGGGCCGTGGCGCGCGATGAAACCGCCGATCCATTTCTCCAAGACGCCATCCTCCATCCGCCGCGATCCTCCGCGCATCGGCGAAGACGGCGACGAGATTCTGTGATTGCGTGTGTGCTCTGCTCAATGTTTGCAACTTGGTTTGGGACCCGGATGATGTCCGGCAGGCACAGGCGATCGCGGCGCGCTGTCGCGAGGATCCTGCCGAATGTCCGTTATGAGACCTGCCGCTCCAGAGTGACGAAACTGTAGGCGAGAGTGTCGGGGCCTTCGCCGAGATGGTCCTCGCGCAACACTTCCTTCCACTCGGCCGCATTGAACGGTGGCATGAACACATCGCCTTCGGTCGGCGCATGCACCTCGGTCAAATGAATCCGGCGCGCCAATGGAACCGCGACGCCAAAAATTCGCGCGCCACCGATGACGCAAATCTCGGTGGGCGACTCTGCCTCGGCGCGCGCAATCGCCGCCTCCAGCGAACCGGCGACGACCGCGCCTGGCGCGTGAAAGTCCGCCGTGCGTGTCACCACGATGTTCGTGCGGCCCGGCAGCGGTTTCCTCGGCAGGCTGTCCCACGTCCGGCGGCCCATGATGCAGGGCTTGGCCATCGTCACGGCCTTGAAGTGCCGCATGTCTTCGGGGATGCGCCACGGCAGGCTCCCGCCGCGCCCGATGACATGATTGTCGGACATGGCGACCACCAGCGAGATCAGCGCGCTCATGCTCGGGCGAGCTTCGCCAGGGCCTCACCGGCGACACGGAACACCGTCCACTCGTCCATCGGCATGGCGCCCAGGGACCGGTAAAATTCGATCGATGGTGTGTTCCAATCGAGCACCCACCACTCGAGCCGTCCGCAACCTTCCGCCAGCGCCCGCTGGGCAAGGTTGCAGAGCAGCCTCTTTCCGATGCCCAGTCCGCGGAACTGCGGCCGCACGAAGAGGTCTTCCAGATAGATGCCCGGACGCGCCAGGAAGGTGGAGAAGTTGTAGAACCACAGGGCAAAGCCGGCCGGCTCCCCATCGGCTTCCGCGAGGTCGCAGAACACGCGCGCCTGAGGGCCGAACAGTGCGGCGGCGATCTTCTCCGGCGTCGCTTCGACTTCGTGGGCGAGCCGCTCGTACTCCGCCAAATCCCGGATAAAGGCACAGATCAGGCCCTCATCGCCTTGTTTGGCCAGTCGAATCCGGACTTGGGACATGTCAGCCATTGTTCGCCTTTACCTTTGCCTGAGGGCAGACTGGAGCAAAATGACGCGCGGAACTATGGTGCCTTACGATAGTTTAATTCCCATTGGGGTGACGGAGAAATTGCAATGAACAAGCTTATCCTCGGTGCATTTGCATTTGCATTGGCGGCGGCCTCGCCGGCGCTGGCCCAACCTCATCATCATGGTGGAGGCGGCCATGGCGGCGGCACACATATGGGTGGTGGCGGCGGGGGCGGTCATGCGCATGGAGGAGGCGGGCATTCGGCCGGTGTCCATTTGCACGGAGGACATTTCGGCGGCCATGGTCGCGCTGCGCATTTCGCCGGTCATCATGCTGCGCGTAATGTGGCGCACCACACCACCCGACACGTCGCGCGGCATACCGCGAGGCATGTCGCGCACCACGCCGTCCGCCACACCATGCGGCACGAACACCGCGCCGTCCATCATGCGGTTCGTCATCCAGTGAGGCACGAGCGGAACGCGGCCCATCACGCCATGGCGGCACATGGCCGATTCGCCAATCTGCGGCGGGCCTATCATGCATCGCGTCGGTTCCACATCGGCGCCTATCATCGTCCGCATGGCTGGTACCATCGGCACTGGACCGTCGGCGCCTTCCTGCCGCACGCTTGGTTCGCCCGCGACTACTGGATCACCGATTTCGGTTTGTACGGACTGATCGCGCCGCCGGACGGCCTCGTCTGGGTGCGCGTCGGCCCCGATGCATTGCTGATCGATCCCTCGACGGGGGAAGTGGTCCAGGTCGTGTACGATATTTTCTGGTGATGCCCGTCTGTGAAGAGGCGCGAGCCGCAGCAACCGCGGCTCGCGACAAACTGTTACAGAAAAACCGGGATAGCTGCGAAACGCCGGTTCGCCTGCACCATTACCTTTAAGTCATCCGCATTTGGAGAGCAGACATGAGAGCATGGATTATTTCCACCTTGGCAGCGGGGTTTGTATTCGCTGCTGTATCGGCGCAGGCAGAACCGAACGATCGGGATCACGCCCGCGCGCATAACGTTGCAGTCCAACACCGCGCCACCGGTCGCATCCGCGTCGCCGCGGACGAGCGCAAAGATACCGAAAAGCGCGTCACGGTGCAGCGCAAGCCGAATAAAACAGTGCGCCGTAGCGTAACGGAACGTCCTAACGGAAATGTCGTGCAGCGGAGCGTGACCGAGCGCGGCAACGGCAATGTGGTGGGGCGGTCCGTGACCGACCGCGCCAACGGCAATCGCAACGTAAGCGTCACGCGCAGGGTGTTCCGCGCGCCACGCCGCTTCCATGCGAGCCGCCCATGGACTCCGCCCCGCGGGTTCAGCTACCGCCGCTTCAGCCTCGGCGAGCGGGTGCCGTCAATTCTTCTCGCGGCGGATTATTTCCTGAGCGACTACTTTGACTACGGCCTCACGCCGCCGCCGCCAGGCTATGTTTGGGTGCGCGACGGCACGGATGCCGTGCTCGTCGACCAGTCCACCGGCGAAGTCGTGCAGGTCGAGTACGACGTGTTCTATTGATCGAAGCATTCGCTGCTTGCACAAGGCCCCGGCGCGAAATCGCCGGGGCTTTTCTTTTCAAACCGCGACCTCTGCCTTGATGTGCGGATGCGCGCGATAGTTCTCCAGGGTGAAGTCCTCGTAGCGGAAGGCGAAAATATCCTTCACTTCGGGATTGAGGCGCATGATGGGCAACGGATAGGGCTGACGCGAGAGCTGTTCGCGCGCCTGCTCAATGTGGTTGAGATAAAGGTGCGCGTCGCCGAAGGTGTGGATGAATTCGCCCGCCTCGAAGCCCGTCACTTGCGCCACCATCATCGTCAGCAATGCATATGAGGCGATGTTGAACGGCACCCCAAGGAAGATGTCGGCAGAACGCTGGTATAGCTGACAGCTGAGGCGCCCGTCCGCGACATAGAACTGGAATAGGCAGTGACACGGCGGTAGCGTCATCTTCGGCACGTCGGCGGGATTCCAGGCGGTCACGATCAGGCGCCGCGAATCCGGATTCTGCCTGATATCCGCGATGACATTGGCGATCTGGTCGATTGTACCGCCATGGCAATCCGGCCACGAACGCCACTGATGGCCGTAAACCGGCCCGAGCTCGCCGTTGGCATCCGCCCATTCGTCCCAGATGCCCACGCCGTGTTCCTGCAGCCACCGCACATTCGTGTCCCCCCGCAGGAACCACAGCAGCTCGTAGATGATCGCCTTGGTGAACAGCTTTTTCGTGGTGACCAGTGGGAAGCCTCGCGCCAGATCGAACCGCATCTGATGGCCGAAGATCGACAGTGTGCCCGTGCCGGTGCGGTCACGCTTTTCGGTGCCGTTCTCAAGCACCCGCTGCATCAGGTCGAGGTATGGGCGCATGGCTCACGCGACTCCTGCGCCCGACTCTAAAGCGGCGCCGCGCAATGACAATGCCGCCCGCTCAATCGGCCGCGAGGAACATCGCCTCTTCCTGCTTCCTGCGATTGAGCAGGCCCTGCACCACGATAACCCTGCCGTCCTTATGCACCTTGTCCCACATCTCGAAGGCTTTCGCCGCCGCAGCAATGTTGCCGGCATTGAATTGCCTCAGGACCGTGGACCCCAGGAACGCAGACACGCCGATGTTGTAGGCAAGCGACAGCATTGCGGCAGCCTGATGAATGGTCGCCGCCGCCTCCAGATGACTGGCAATGGCAGCCGCCTTTTGTGCCATTTCGACCGAGAGACACTGCTCTGCATAATCCTTGCTGATGGCGGGATCGCTCATCGTGACCGTGCGGCCGTTGGGATACACGATCGTTCCCCACCCGATGGTCGGAACACCTTTCACGTCACGATATGGCTTTGCGCTGTAACCTTCGAATTCCTTGATGTGGTCCTTGCAGAGCGCAAACACCGCATCGTTACCCGGCCAGTTGGCCATCGCCCGTCTCCCCGACAAACCCCGCAAAACATTATTCGGGTGCTATCCAAACGGCAACCGTATGTTGTGACCGTATCCGAGTTTTGGCGAGTCACGTGGCGTAGGCCGCGCCGAGCAGCACAAGACCGACCGCGCCGAACCCCATGGCCGCCGCCCACAGCCAGCGCCGCTTGGTGATGATGGCGACGGTGGACATCGCGATGGCGATCTCGAACAGAGTCGCAGAGCCGGTCAACCAGTGATGCCGGTCCTCGTGCTTGGCCGCTTCGGCGAGCAGCTTGTCGCGCTCCTTCTCCTTGTCCTTGGCCTTCTGCTGCAACGGACCCTGCGCGTCGGAATATTTCTTTGAGTCCTTGCCGAACTTCGCCGCCGCCGCGCCGCCACCCTTCGCCGCAATGCCGTACATGTGCTTTTTCAGGCTTTCGGCTTCGTACTCGTTCCAGATGTCGGTCGCCTCGTCCTGGTGCAGCACGGCCTCGCTGGTCGAGGCCAGCGCCCGGCCGTTTTCCACCGTCTCCAGGCTGCCGGCGACCGCGGCCAGCACGGCCAGAGCGGCAACGGTGATCGCCACGCGGGAGATGAACGGATCCCCCTCATGTGCTGCGTGTTCGGCGTGTTCGGATTGCTCGTGCGCTTCCAGCGCGGGATTGTGCGACATGTGAGATTTCCCCTTCGGCCCGGTGCGGAACATACGGAAATTCAGTCGCCGCGGAAGCCTTCAAATCCTTAACTTTGCGCCCTATATTGTGAGGTGTTCGGGTTCGCCCGGACTATGACGATAAACGGCTGCGTAATAAGCGGACTGGACCCGGGGGCGGTACCCGGCGGCTCCACCATCTCCTTCGTAACGGAAGGCCATGGGGCCGAAACAGGATCGACAGACGTGTAAAGGCTGACCTTTCGTCCGGTATGGTATCCGCCGTTATCGGGCTAATCGTACAGGTGCCAACGATAATGAAATGGCCCTCGCTGCCTAACCAAGGTTAGACAAGCGCGGTTTCGGGGGGCGCACCGGGCAACAGAAGCGCCCCCCACTTATCCTTTCCCCTTCTGCTGCTTCTCCTTTTCACCAGAGGAATCCGATAGGTTCCTGAGCGCATGGGGGCAGCAATGGCGCTTCAGCCGGACGAATATGATTTTCTCTCGAATTTCAGCGCGATGGGGGCGATCGTGCTGGGTGCGGTTCTCGCCACCCTCGGCGGCCTTGCCGCCACGCAGATCGAATGGCAGTTCGAACGCGCCCGCCGCGAGCGGCATGCCGCCCTCTTCTTCGGCGAGGTGCTTTCCACCATTGCGGCCATCCTCGCGCTCGCCAAGCGCGTGAAGGGCCGCGGCGACCCGTATGGGCCAATCACCTTGCGCATGCTGCGGCAGGTGCAACGCGAGATCACTCTGTACGACCGCAATCGCGAGAACCTCTACAACATCCGCCACGCGCAGCTCCGCGCACGAATCCACACGCTGGTGCTGCGCATTTCCAATCCCCTAGACGGAATCTTAGATGTGACGGCAGAAATCGTCGCGCTCGACGCGCAGCTGCGCGCCGGTCCACTGACGCCTGAGGACCGCGCCCAGATCGAAGCGCGTATCAAGGGTTTTTCAGAAATGCGCGAGAGCGGTTTTGAATTCATCGAAGAGACTGCTGAGCAGATCGCACCGCTGCTGAAGGATCTGGAGACAGTCGCCAAACACACCTTCGCCAGCACCGGCGGCAGCCTCTCCGGAATCTAGCTGGCGCCCTGCCCGGCCCCGTGATACGCGGCCGGCGCCATGTTCTCGCTTCTTCCGCCTGAGCCCAAACCCGCCGATGCCGCGGCGCCAGACGATGCGTTCGCGCAGGCGATGGCGGCACTGCAGCCGCGCCACGAGTTGCGTCATCCGCGATTGCAGGAAGCGGCGTCGCTCCAGGCAAGCGGCCAGATCGAGGCGGCGGTACCGGTGTTGGATGCTTATCTGAAGAAGCATCCGCGTGACTGCGAGGCGCTTCATCTCATGGCGGAAGCCCGCAAGATGCAAGGACGCTTCGACGAAGGCGAGGCGCTCCTCGCACGTGCTGTGGAGGCCGCGCCAGATCTGGCCGCCCTGCGGTTCGCCTACGTGAATGCGCTGTCGGTCGCCAGCAAATACGACATGGCTTTCGAGCAGATGCGCGTTTTGCTTGCGCGTGACCCCGAAAACCCGGTGCTGCGAACGATAAACATCAAGATTCTCGAAGCGCTCGGCGATGCGGCCGCAGCCTTGCACATTGCGCAGCAGCTGGCGCAGGAATATCCGAACCGTGCCGCCTGCTGGCTGCAATATGGCGACATGTTGCGGGTCGTCGGCCGGAGCGAGGAGTGCGTTTCAGCCTACCGCCGCGCGATCATCCTGGAATCCGGTTGCGCCGGTGCATGGTGGGGACTCGCCAATCTCAAAACCTTTCGTTTCACCGAGGAAGACTTGACTGAGATGGTCGCCGAACTGGGACGGCCGCAGCTCCCGGTGGAAGGCCGGATTGCGCTCAACTTCGCCCTCGGCAAGGCATTTGGGCAGCTGAAGCAATTCGCCAAATCCTTCGACTGCTATGCCAGAGGCAACGCGTTGCAGCGGCTTCGCATCCAGCATGATCCTGCGGTTCCGGCTGCGTACACGGCACGCTGCAAGGCGGTGTTCACGGCGGAGCTGTTCGCGCGCCATGCCGGCTGCGGTGCGCCGGCCGGCGATCCCATCTTCGTCGTCGGCCTCGGCCGCTCCGGCTCTACCTTGGTCGAGCAGATCCTCGCCAGCCATTCGGCGGTCGAGGGTACGCGCGAGCTTTCAGACCTGACAACAATCGCGCGGCATCTCGAACTCGACGTCGCGCCGCAGCGGGGCACCGACTACCCGGGCCTGCTTGCGGGGATGGACGGAACGGAACTGCGCGCGCTTGGCGAGCGCTATCTCGACAGCACGCGGGGTTATCGCAAGCTCGGACGTCCCCGTTTCACCGACAAGATGGGATTGAACTTCGTGCATGTCGGCCTGATCCAGCTCATCCTGCCGAACGCGAAGATCATCGATGTGCGGCGCCACCCGATGGCGTGCTGCTTTTCCAATTTCACGCAACTTTTCGCCAGAGGCCAGAACCACAGCTACCGCCAAAGCGAGATCGCAGGCTTCTACCGGCACTATGTGGACCTGATGGCCCATTTCGACCGCGTGCTGCCCGGCCGGGTGCACCGCCTCCACTACGAGGATTTGATCGCGCAGCCCGAAGCCGAGATCCGGCGCCTGCTCGACCATCTGGGTCTGCCGTTCGAGCCGCAATGTCTCGATTTCCACCGCACCGAGCGGGCCGTGAGCACGGTCAGCTCCGAACAGGTGCGCACGCCACTCTATCGCGATGCGCTCGAGCAATGGCGCAATTATGAAGGGTGGCTCGGGCCCATGAAATCCGCGCTTGGCGATGTGCTGGAGGCTTATCCGGCGTTGCCGGCTTTCGCCTGAACGCCCATGCGGGGGCGATTGAAATAGGCAATCGCCGCCGCAACCACGACAATGCAGCCGCCGATCGAGACCGTCTCGCCGATGCCGATACGGCTTGCGAAAAAGCCCAGCAGCAGCGATCCCCATGGCATCATCCCGAGGAACGCTTGCGTGTAGTGCGAAATGACGCGGCCGCGATAGTGCTCTGCAGCCGCCGTCTGGATGATGGTGTTCGTCGTGCCGCCAAGCAGCATGAGACTGCAAGCCGTCGGCAACAGCAGCAGCGAACTGAGCCACAGCACATGCGACTGGGAAAACAGCACCAGGCTCATGCCGAAACTGGCCGATGCCACGATCGGTGCAAGGAGCAGCCAGCGCTCGTGAATGCGTGACAATGTGTAGGCACCGATCAGCGCACCGGCCCCCACAGACGTCATCAGCCAGCCGTAATCCGTGGACTTCCCGTGCAGGATATCGCGCGCGAACGCCGGAAGCATTGAAAGATAGGCGCCGCCAAACATTGCGGACACTGCCACCAACAGAAGAGCGGATCGGATCTCCGGCCTGGAAAAGGAATACCGGTAGCCGGCTATCATATCACGCAGCGGATGCCCCGCAGGTCGCCGGCGCTCCTGCGGAAAGCGCATCAGGATGAGGCTTGTGAGCACCGCGCCAAAGGAAAACGCGTTGAGCGCAAAACACGGGCCCTCGCCCACCACAGCGATCAGGGCGCCGGCAATGGACGGCCCGATCACGCGCGCCAGGTTGAACATCATCGAGTTGAGCGCGATGGCGTGGCGCAGATCGGCGCGGCCGACCATGTCGAGTGTCAGCGCCTGGCGCGTCGGCACGTCGACGGAATTGATCAAACCGATGCCGAAGGCAAGCGCGATGATCTCCCACACCTGGACGACACCGGCGATGGTGAGGCCGGCTAGGATTGCCGCCTGGATCATCGACAGTCCTTGCGTGACCAGCAACATTTTGCGGCGGTCGACGCGGTCCGCGATCATGCCGCCGAACGAGGCCATGAAGAACACCGTCACCTGGGCACAGAACGAGGTAAGCCCCAGCAGGAATGGGGAATGCGTGAGCCGGTACACGAGCCAGGCCTGCGCCACCGACTGCATCCATGTCCCCATCAGGGAAACCAGTTGGCCGGCGAAGAACAGCCGATAATTGCGATGGCGAAAAACCGTCAGCAGTGCGAGCGCGGATGGCGGCGACGCAAAGTCCTCCACTTCCTGCTCGGCCGGCGGCTCGTCGGGGGGTGTCGCGGCGACTGAATCTTCGAGTTCAGGCCCGCTCATCGGGACGCCCGGTGTTGGACGTTGCGTGTTCTTTCAGGGACGCAACCGGTGAACCGCGGACCCTCAAGACCGTTCTCTTGCGGATGCATGATGGACATCGGTTAGAGGAAAACTGGCGCGCGCGCCACATGGGAGAGGCAGATTGACTCACGGTTCGCCAGGATTACTCTTTTGCTCGACGGGAGCGATATGAAGGATTTCATCGGTTATCAGGGTTTGACCGACGCCGCCCTGCGGGGTGTTGTGCGTGACGCGCTGAGGCGCGCGGAAAAGCAGGGCCTGATCGGCTCCCACCATTTCTGTCTGACGTTCAAGACGCATTTCCCCGGCGTGGAGATTCCCGATTTCCTGCGCGAGCAATACCCCGAGGAAATGATGATCATCCTGCAGCACCAGTTCTCGGGACTGAAGGTGAAAGACGACCTGTTCCACGTGACGCTCTCGTTCAAGAAAATTCCGGCAACTCTCACGGTGCCATTCGCGGCGCTGACACAATTCGCAGATCCCGGGGTGCAGTTCGGCCTCCAGTTCCAGAGCACCGAGGTGCCGGCGCGACCAGGCAAGAAGTCCGCACCGGCCGCTCTGCCTGCTGCCAGCTCAAGGCCTGAGCCGCAGCCCATCGCCAAGCCGGCTGCCGAGCCTCCGAAAGAGGAGCCGGAAAGGCCCGCAGCGCCGGCCGAGATCGTGAGCCTGGATGCGTTCCGGAAGAAATAACGATTCGGCTGGCGTTGTTCAGCAGCGCACAGCTGCTACAATGGCCAACATTCGATTTGGAGCGGTACCGACTTGAACAACAAGGGCTTCAGCGATCCTCGTCGGGCTTACAGCCAAGCGCCCGCCGCAGGCAAAAAGCGTGCCGTGGACAGGTTCGCGCCGGCCGATAACCTTTACGACGCCATCCGCGGCGATGTCGCGCCGGTCGGCGGCATCGATCTTCACCGATTCGAGCGGGACGTCTCAAGCGAACCGCCGTTTAGCGACATCGATTGGGATCCGAACGACGACGAATGATCATCCTCGACACGAACGTTGTCTCGGAGGCAATGGCGATCCGCCCCGACGAGCGTGTCATGAGGTGGATTCGCTTCGCTCCCCAGGACGAACTCTACACGACCGCAATCACTGAAGCAGAGATGCGTTACGGCGCAGAACGCATGTCTCTGCACAAAAAAGGTCGCGAGTTGGAAGACATCGTAAACCACATCTTCACCGTCAGGTTCGCCGGTCACATCCTGCCGTTCGACACCGCGGCAGCAAAGGAGCTTCCCGCGATCCTGATCGCCATGCAGCGTGACATGCGCTCGTATTCGCGCATGGATGCGTTCATTGCCGCGATCGCCCGGGCGCACAGCGCCACAGTGGCGACGCGCAATTTGCATGATTTTGAGCGGTGCGGCATTCCGCTCATTAACCCGTGGACCGCGTGACATGAGCAAAAACACCCGAACCGAAACCGACAGTTTTGGCCCCATCGCCGTCGCCGACGAAAAATACTGGGGCGCGCAGGCCGAGCGCAGCTTGCACAATTTCAAGATCGGCTGGGAGAAGCAGCCGCTGCCGATCGTGCGCGCGCTCGGCATCGTGAAGCGTGCGGCCGCCGAAGTGAACATGAGCCTGGGCAGGCTCGATCCGAAGGTGGGCCAAGCCATCGTGCAGGCGGCGCAGGAAGTGATCGAGGGGAAGCTCGACGCGCATTTCCCGCTGTCGGTGTGGCAGACCGGATCCGGCACGCAATCGAACATGAACGCCAACGAGGTGATCGCCAACCGCGCCATTGAAATCCTGGGCGGCGAAAAGGGTTCCAAGAAGCCCGTTCATCCCAACGACCACGTCAACATGAGCCAGTCGTCGAACGACACTTACCCGACGGCGATGCACATCGCCGCGGCGGAGGAGATCGAGCACCGGCTCATTCCCGCGCTGCAAATGCTGCGCAATGCCCTGAACGACAAGGCGCAGGCCTGGCGCGACATCATCAAGATCGGCCGCACGCATACGCAGGACGCAACGCCGCTGACCCTTGGGCAGGAATTTTCCGGCTACACGCAGCAGGTGGAAAACGGCATCGCGCGCATCCAATCCACCATGCCGATGCTAATGCAGCTGGCGCAGGGCGGCACGGCCGTGGGCACCGGGCTGAACGCACCGAAAGGCTTCGACACCATGGTGGCGGAGCGCATCGCCGCCATCACGCACATGAAGTTCACCACCGCGCCGAACAAGTTCGAGGCGCTCGCGGCGCACGACGCGCTGGTTATGACGCATGGCGCGATCAACACAGTCGCTGCCTCGCTGTTCAAGATCGCGCAGGATATCCGATTCCTGGCATCGGGACCGCGCTCAGGGCTCGGCGAATTGGCGCTGCCGGAGAACGAGCCTGGCTCCTCCATTATGCCGGGCAAGGTGAACCCGACACAGGCCGAAGCGATGACGCAAGTCTGCACCCGCATCTTCGGCAATCATGTGACGATCACCTTCGCCGACAGCCAGGGAAATTTCGAGCTGAACGTCTACAATCCGGTGATGGCGTACAGCTTCCTGCAAAGCGTGCGGCTGATGGCGGATGCGACGGTGAGCTTCACCGAGAATTGCGTGGTCGGGATCGAGCCGCGGCGCGACAACATTAAAGCCGGCCTCGAGCGCTCGCTGATGCTGGTGACGGCGCTGGCGCCCAAGATCGGCTACGACAATGCGGCCAAGATCGCCAAGACGGCGCACAAGAACGGCACCACCTTGAAGGAAGAGGCGGTGAAAGGCGGCTACGTGACCGCAGAAGAGTTCGATTCCATCGTGCGCCCGGAGAAGATGATCGGGCCGGAATGAGAGCCGCTACATCACAATGAGCGAATCCGAATTTGAGTCGCAGTGCTTGATATCCGCGACCAGCCCTTCCGGCGTGAGCGCGTTGTTATCCAGTCTCTCCTGCAGTGCCTGCGCGCCCTGCTGCACCCGGTTGGCATAGGACTGGATCGACTCCCCCGGGTGCATCTGGAGATAGCGTTTGCCGGCCTCCTCGGCCCGTTCGGAATAGTAGGTGGCAGCGGTTGAATCGAGCCCACGAATGACGACCGCGGCCAGCGTATATCGCGCGGCGCAATTCAAATCATCATAAGATGTGTTGGTCACGATGAGAGCAGGATCGAGGCTCTTCGCCGTCGGTTGCGCGGATGCGCCGGACACAACGGAAGAGAGCAAAAGCGCTGTAACGATGGGCGCCAAACGCATGGTAACCTGCACTTTCCGGCCTCTACGCGGCCACACGAAAGGCGAACTCGCGTGCTGAAGAAACGTTCCGTCACCATTGCGGGACATCGCACCAGCATCGCGCTGGAGCCCGAATTCTGGGCCATTCTGGAACGCGAGGCGATTGCCGCTAACATCAGCTTCGCGGCGCTTGTCGCGCAGATCGATCGGGATCGCGGCGCCAGCCCGCTTGCGAGCGTGCTGCGTCTCCATGCGCTCGCCGCGATCAAGCGTGAGGTGTAGCGCGCGTTTACGATAGTCCTGTCAGTTCGCCGACGATCCGCGATCGTCCGTCGCTGAGCGCGCCGATCGCGCCGTCGCTGCATTTCCTTGTCCGTCAGCCATCGCCTGCCGCCGCCGCGAAGGGCTTTGCTGCCGAGCCGAACGGTGACGAGTGCATCCTTGGCATCCGGCAGCGCAGGAGAGCCGTCCAGGCCGCCGAGCACGAGAACAATCCTTGCGCTCTTCAGGTGCGGTACCAGCTCACCGAGAACGGCGTCCGGATTGTGCAGCCACAGCAACGCCATCTGGATCGGCCAGTTCGTCGCAACCGCCGCGCAGACGCCGCGGGCAAATCCTGGCGCATTCCAATCCAGATCCAGTGGCAAGAAGCGGCTGCCTTCGCCTGCAAACCGGGTCGCGTGCCGCGCAACGACCAAAGTCAGCTCCGAGCGATCTGCCAGCCAATGGGTTGCGGCGGCCAGCATGCCGGTGCCCCCGATCACCAGGCTTCGCATCGATTCCCGAACGCGAACAGATCATCATCCATTCGATCACGATGCCCGTTTCCCGGCGGCCGCGCCACGCGCCTGGATCAGCTTCCATCCATTGCCGGCGGGATCGCGGAAGCTCGCATCCATCGTGCCGTAGCGCTCGACCGGCTCCTGCGTGAACTCCACGCCGGCTGCCTTCATCCGCTCGTATGCGCCGCGGCAATCGTCGACATCGAGGATCAGCGGCGGCATGGCACCTTTCGCCACGATTTCGCTGACGGTCTGCGCCGTCGCCTCGTCCAAGGTCGGCGGCGCCGGCTTGAACAGGCCAAGCTGGAACGACGGCTGATCGGGATGCTGCACCGTCAGCCAGCGGTAATCGCCGTTCTTCACATCCGTGTGGACCTTGAAGCCCAGCTTCTTCGTATAGAACTCCAGCGCCTCTTCCTGATCGCGCACGTAAATTCCGGCAACGCCAACACCCTGGCTCATGGGATAACCTCCGTTGTTTCTTCAGGCGCAGCGACCTTATCTGCGTCCTCCTGCCGCCGCTTCTCCGAAACTGCGATTGTGAGATTGGGCCGGTGTGCGGCACTCAAATAGCAGAACGGCACAAGATCGGGCCGATGCGGCGCGGCTTTCGCGCGCGCGCGGAATGCGCTGGGGCTCATGCCTGTGATATCGTGGAACACGCGGCCGAACGTGCCCATGCTGTTCCAGCCGGTCTCGAAGGCGATGTCGGTGATGGAAAGATCGGTTTCTCGCAAGAGAGCGGTGGCGCGCTCGATACGGCGGGTGAGCAGATAGCGGTGCGGCGGAACACCGAAGGCATCCTTGAACGATCGCGCGAAATGCGCCTGCGACGCGCCGCTTGCGCGCGCCAGCCGCGGGATGGGCCAATCCTCATGCGGCGCGGCATCCATCCTGTCCTTCGCCCGCAGCAGCCGCCGCAGGAGCAGCGGGTCTTGGCCAGTGGTGCCTTCGCCGAGCGGCCGTTTGACGTTTTGCATCAGACCTTCTTGGTCGTCGATCCACTACTTGTGCGACTTGTCCAGAGCGGCCTTTTTGGCACTTTGCCCCAGCCGAACAGTGATCAATGCATTAGCAATAGCGATGTTTTGAGCCAACATCTCTACCGTTATATCCTGCAAGGTCCTGGTACCGGCGCGATAATCACTACTAAATCGCGCCAGCTGAACTGCGTGGTCGTAGCAGGCATTCGCGGCGGCGGTCCTAATGGTCGAGCGATCTTCCTCACTGATCTCGGTTTGACCGGCATGTAGGCGCCGATCAACTTCTCCAAAAATGCACACCCGAGTCGCTCGGACTTCATCCGCCAGAGCGGCGCCATATTTTTGCTGTTCCGCCGTGTCCTCGCCGCGAGCGGCGGTTGCTGATCAGCCAAAGTGCCGGTTTCAACTTTATCTCCTCGCATCCCGTCTCGAAGGCCAGGCCCAAACGTGCGACGGTATCTAATTCTGTTGCCGAGGCACAGCGTGCGCTAAAGTCAGTTCACTCCTGACATAATGCTGTCAGGAGGGTGACAGTAGAGTGGCAGCAGAAACCGAAAGCCGGAGCCTCCCATGATCACGCTTTATCATTCGCCGCAGACGCGTTCCTCCAGCATCGTGTGGCTGCTGGAGGAGCTGCAGGTGCCGTATGAGACGCAACAGGTCACCTTCCGCCGCGCCGACGGCACCGGCGAGATGGACCCGGCCAATCCGCATCCGCACGGCAAGGTGCCGGCGCTGAAGGATGGCGACGAGACCTTGTTCGAATCCGGCGCCATCGCGCTCTACCTCACGGACAAATATCGCACGGCGAAGATGGGACCGGCCGCCGGCGAACCGAAGCGCGGCGAATTCCTGTCGTGGCTGTTCTATCGGCCGGGAATCATGGAGCCGGCGTTCATCGAGCGGCGCGTCGGCTTTGCGCACATCCAGGGCGCGATGGGATGGGCCGCGCCGGAGGAAGTGGAGAAGGTGCTAAACGATCACGTCGCCAAGAACAAATATTGGCTGGGCGACGAATTCTCCGCCGCCGATATCATGGTGGGCGGCGGCCTCTACTACATGATGCTGTTCAAGATGACGCCGGAGACCGACGCGCTGAAGGAATATGCCTCGCGCATCACATCGCGGCCGGCCTTCAAGAAAGCAATGGAAAGTTAGCGAGCCCGTAATGACGGAGATCGTCAATCTGCGGCGCGTGCGGAAAGGCAAGGCGCGCGCCGCCAAGGAGGCGGAAGCCGACGCCAATCGCATGAAGCATGGCGTGGCGAAGCCGGTTCGCGATCTCGCCAAGGCGCGTGCGGACAAGGCCACACGCGAGATCGATTCCCGCAAGCTGGACGAGAATTAGCCCGCCGCAACCGCCTTCCTGACGGCTTATTCTCGGATCTGGAAGCTGGCCGATCCAGAAAACCTAACGCGACGAACGGCATAAAATTTTCTGCTCCAATTTTGTTCTCGCCACCAGAATCGGCCGTAGAATGCGGCCCATGAGCGAAGCCGATGCAACACTGTTGAGGTCTGAAGCGGTGGCCGTCGTGCGGCGGCGCGGTGCCACGAAAGGCAATCGCAACGCGCTGAAGCATGGCCGCTACGGACGGCAGGCTGTGGCGGCCCGGAACGCATCCATCGAAGACGCCGTTCTTGACACGAGTGCACCCCCCTCCCCCCTTCCGGATTCGCAGGTTCAATTCGCAAAACAAATCGCCCGGCGGCGCGGCGCGCCCAAGGGAAACCGCAACCGGCTGAAGCATGGCCGCTGGAGCGGCGAATTCGCCGAGCGGCGGCGCGAAATCGACGCGCTGCTCTGCGCCGCCCGCAACGCCATCGTCCGCGCCGAAATGGTGGTCCGCGCTCGCAAGAACCTTCAGCGGGTGAAAACCTATAAGGCAACTCTCCCTCGCCCCCGCTTCAGCGGGGGAGAGGGTCGGGGTGAGGGGGCGGTGAGGTTTGCGCAACGTCTTTCGGCATTGTGCGAACGTGAATGCCCCCTCACCCTGATCCCTCTCCCCCTCAAAGGGGGAGAGGGAAGAGCAATATCGAGTTTTCGCACCGCGCGCGCCGGGCCTCGGCGAGGCGTTCCGCCGTGAGTCAACACGGTCCCTTCTCCGGATTGCTGGTGCTGGATCTGACGCGCGTGCTGGCGGGGCCGTATGCCGCGTTGATGATGGCGGAGCTCGGCGCGCGGGTGATCAAGATCGAGCCGCCGGAAGGCGACGATGCGCGGCGCTACGGCCCATTTCTCACAGGCGAAAGCGGCGTGGCGAAGTCCGGCTATTTCATGAGCATCAACCGCGGCAAGGAATCCATCGCGCTCGATCTTAAGAAGGATGACGACCGCCGTATCTTCGAAGCCCTGCTCGCCCGCGCCGATGTGCTGATCGAGAATTATCGCGGCGGCACGATGGAGCGATTGGGCTACGGCTGGGAATCGCTGAAGGAGAAGTATCCGCGGCTCATCTACGCGGCGGTGTCCGGCTTCGGCCACACCGGTCCGTATGCGGACCGTCCGGCCTACGACATGGTGGTGCAGGCGATGGGCGGCATCATGAGCCTCACCGGCCATCCGGGCGGCGAGCCCACGCGGGTTGGCACATCGGTCGGCGATCTCACCGCGGCGCTGTTCGGCACGGTGGGCATCGCAACCGCGCTGTACGACCGTGAGAAAACGGGACGCGGGCAGAAGGTGGATGTCGGCATGCTCGATTGCCAGGTGGCGATTCTGGAGAACGCCATCGCCCGCTATGTGGCCAGCGGCGAAGTGCCAGGGCCGCTCGGCACCCGGCATCCCTCCATCGCGCCGTTTGCCGCATTTCGCACGCTCGATGATTACATCGTGATCGCGGCCGGCAACGATGCGCTGTTTGCTCGCATCGCCAACGTTCTCGGTCACGAGGAATGGCCGCACGATCCGCGCTTCGCCACCAACCCTTCGCGCATCGAGCATCTCGATGCGCTGCACGCCGAAATGGAAGCGGCATTGGGTGCGCGCGGTACTAAAGAATGGTTGACGCTGCTGGAAGCGCAAGGTGTGCCCTGCGCGCCTATCAACGACATCGCGGCTGTAATGTCCGATCCGCAGGTGCTGGCCCGCAACATGATCGTGGAGTCGCGCGATCCCGATCTCGGCCCCGTCCGCATGCAAGGCAACCCGATCAAACTGTCGGCCTACGATGATGCTTCGACCCGAAGGTCAGCTCCAGATCTAAACGACAATCGTCAGGCCATTCTCAAAGAGCTGGGTCTGTGACGTGGCTGGCTCCGCGCACTCCGTGTCCTCCGCATGCAAAAAGTGGGTTCACGCGGAGGTCGCGGAGGACACAGAGGGGGTGAATTGGCCCGCTCCACCTCTTACAATAGGTGCATGCCTCCTATGCGATGTGAGTCTTCATGAGCGGTTATTCCGACCGCTACACCGATCCGCTGGATCAGGCGTTCGGCGACGAGCCGCACGAAACGCCTGTGGTTCCGCGCGATCCGCCGTATCTCGCCGGCCTCAATCCGGAGCAGCGCGAGGCGGTGCTCACGATCGACGGCCCCGTGCTGGTGCTGGCCGGCGCCGGCACCGGCAAGACGCGCGTGCTGACCACCCGGCTTGCCCACATCCTCGCCACACGCCGCGCCTGGCCGGGGCAGATTCTTGCCGTCACCTTCACCAACAAGGCGGCGCGCGAGATGAAGGAGCGCATCGGCCTGCTCATCGGCGGCGTGGTGGAGGGGATGCAGTGGCTCGGCACGTTCCATTCCATCGGCGCGCGCATGCTGCGGCGGCATGCGGAGCTGGCCGGCCTCAAATCCAACTTCACTATCTTGGATGCCGACGACCAACTGCGCCTGATGAAACAGCTAATCGAGGCGGAGAACATCGACGAGAAGCGCTGGCCCGCGCGCACCCTCGCCTCTTTCATTGACGACTGGAAGAACCGCGGGCTGCGCCCCGAAGACGTACCGGATGGCGAAGCGCACGCTTACGCCAACGGTAAAGGCGGTTCGCTATATCGTCAGTATCAGGAGCGGTTGCGGGCGCTGAACGCGGCCGATTTCGGCGATCTGCTGCTCGAGGTTGTCACCATCCTGAAAACGCAAGCCGAGATTCTTGCCGAATATCGCGAGCGCTTCAAATACATGCTGGTGGACGAGTATCAGGACACCAACAGCGTGCAGTATCTGTGGCTGAAGCTGCTGGCGGGGCGCAGCGGCAATGTGTGCGTGGTGGGCGACGACGACCAATCCATCTACGGCTGGCGCGGCGCGGAAGTCGACAATATCCTGCGCTTCGAACACGACTTTCCCGGCGCCAAAGTCATTCGCCTCGAGCGCAATTACCGCTCCACGCCTTCGATCTTGGGTGCGGCGAGCGGGTTGATCGCCGCGAACAAAGGCCGCCTCGGCAAGACGTTGTGGACCGAAGGCGACGCCGGCGAGAAGATCAAGGTGCAGGGCGTGTGGGACGCTGAGGAAGAAGCCCGCGCCGTGGCCAGCGAAGCGGAGAACCTGCATTCGAAGAACGAGCGGTTCGCTGAGATGGCGGTGCTGGTGCGCGCCTCGTTCCAGATGCGCGAATTCGAAGATCGATTCCTGTCGCTTGGCCTGCCCTACCGCGTGATCGGCGGTCCGCGTTTCTATGAGCGTGCGGAAATCCGCGATGCCATGGCTTACCTGCGGCTGATCGCGCAGGGCGATGACGACCTCGCGTTCGAGCGCATCGTCAACCGGCCGAAGCGCGGCATTGGCGATGCGAGCGTGCAATCGCTGCATGCGTTTGCACGCAAGAATCATCTGCCGTTGCTTTCGGCGGCGCACGAGATTGCCGAAGCCGACGAGCTGCCGCCGAAAGCGCGCAAGGCATTGGGCGGCCTCGCCGCGGATTTCGCGCGCTGGACAGAAGTGGCGAAACACATCCGGCACACGGACCTCGCCGAGATGGTACTGGATGAATCCGGCTACACCGATGCCTTGAAGAACGACAAATCGGCGGAAGCGCCTGGCCGCCTCGACAACCTCAAAGAACTCGTGCGGTCGATGGAGCAGTACGAGTCCCTGGCGGCGTTCCTCGAGCATGTCTCGCTGGTGATGGAGCTGGAGCAGAACGACTCGGGCGACCGCATCAACCTCATGACGTTGCATGCCGCCAAGGGACTGGAGTTCGACACCGTGTTCCTGCCGGGTTGGGAGGAAGGCCTGTTCCCTTCGCAGCGCACGATGGACGAGAATGGATTGAAAGGTCTGGAGGAAGAGAGGCGGCTGGCTTACGTGGGGCTGACGCGCGCCAAGAAGCGCGCCTTCGTGTATTTCGCCGCCAACCGGCGCGTGCACGGCAACTGGCAGAGTGCGCTGCCGTCGCGTTTCATCACCGAGCTGCCGCAGGAGCACACCGACACCGTGGTGGATGAAGGATTCTACGGCGGCTATGTCGGCTTCCGCGACAACGCGCAGGCGGCGAATTTCGGCAGCACGTATGATTCTCCGGGGTGGAAACGCGCACAGGCCAATCGCGCCGCGGCCGGTGGCGCGCGCACGCGGCCGCCTCTGATCGAGGCGCAGGCTTACACCGTGCAAACCAGCGATCCGGTGGCAACGCAATACGCGCGCGGCGACCGTGTGTTTCATCAGAAATTCGGCTACGGCCGCATCACCTTCGTCGAGGGCAACAAGCTCACCGTCGATTTCGACAAGGCCGGCGAAAAAAAAGTGATCGACCAGTTCGTGACGAGGGGATGAAATACATCACCGAATTTCTACGGGCGGTATTGCACTCTTGAACCAATAGGACATTTTTACCTTGCGACTCTGATCACCGCTCCAATTTGAAATGACAACGCAAATGAGATTCTGAGTTTGATATTGGGGTAACACTCGCGAAAAACCCGCCGAACACACGGTACCGGGAGTGCACGGTTCCATGGCGTGATGCGTGGCATTTTCAACTTCGACCCTTAAAGCAGTGAGCACAGCACCGTCTGGGAGAACACCACAAACCGGAGTGCATCTGGCACGATTTGACGCGCTATTCTGATCATAGCCTTGTAAAATCTGCCCCACAGTGCCGCCTACATGAAGAGCAGTTGCAACTGCCGTTGCGGCCCCGACCATTTCTGCTGTTTTCGGATCACCCGCAGCTTGAGTTTGCTGCGCTGACGCAAGTGTGCTCGCAAGCGCAGCCGGTACTTGGTCGCACGGAGGATCGTCCCTATGAACGTAGGTCCCAGGCGGGACCACGTCCTGTAATGTTTGCAAGTACTCGTCAGGCTTGCACTTGTCGCAGCCGTTTTCTCCGTATTTGTATAACGCCGATGTGCCCGCGAGCGCGCAAATGGGTGCAACAAGGACCGGCAGCGAAATTAGCAACAGCTTTCTATTCATGGCTCCCCCACATTTTCCAGGCCAAACTATACACGGTGGCAATAGGAATGTGGAGTGCGCGTTGGCAACCTCTCCTTGGGTGTCGAGACAATGGGCGACACACAGTTCTGCGCAGTGCCTTCCCCCGCTTGCGGTAGGTGCCGCAGGAGGCGAGGTAAAGCAGAAGCGCAGGCGTCGCCGTGGCGATACGCCCCATTTTGCGCTAACGTGTCGCCATGACGCTCACCCGCATCACCATCGATCCGGCCGTCTGCACCGGCAAACCCTGCATCAGGGGCTTGCGATTTCCCGTCGCGCGCCTCTTGGGCCTGCTGGCATCCGGTGAGTCGCGCGAGCAGATTCTGCAGAACTATCCTTACCTCGAAGCCGCGGACATCGATGAAGCACTGCGCTACGCAGCCGAACTCGCGGAAGACGAGACTGTCGAGCTGGCGCGGTGAGGTTTCTGGTCGATATGCCGTTGTCGCCGATGCTTGTTCAGTGGCTTTCAGAGAACGGCCACGATGCTCTCCATGCGGCTGCCATTGGCCTCCATCGCGCCCCTGACACAGAAATCATGTCGCACGCGAAGGACGAAGGGCGCATCGTGGTAACGGCCGATCTGGACTACCCTCGACTGTTGGCCCTCAGCGCCGCAATCGAACCGAGCTTAATTCTGTTCCGCGGCGGCAACTGGGACGACGACGAAATCGTGGCCAGAATGGCCACGCTACTGGCCTCGGTCAGCGAAGCCGATTTCGAACGAAGCATTTTCGTCGTGGAGCCGCAGCGCATTCGCCGCCGACATCTTCCCGTCAGTTGATGGCGCGCTCGTCACCGACCGAGGCCAGTTATGTCCGAACTGCCCAAACCGTCCCGCGAGTCGCGCCATTGGCTGGAATATGTCTCTACGTTTGTCGCTGTGGTGATTTCGGTCGTGTCGCTGTGGGTGGCCATCGGCTCCGAGCAGGCCAATCGCCAGATGGTGGCGGCCTCGTCGTGGCCCATCCTGATCGTGGGCAGCAGCAATGTCGGCGACAACGAAGCGCAACTGAGTTTCCACATCGCCAATGACGGTGTCGGTCCGGCCAAGGTGCGTACCTTCGAGGTGTTCTACAAGGGAAGGCCCTACTCCACGTCCGATGCTCTGATGCGAGCGTGCTGCGATCCCAAGTTCAAGGCGACGCGCTCGCCCAGCAACCCCAAGGTCGAGGCGGGCGCCTTCATCACCGGCTACATCGCCGGCAGTGTGATTCCAGCCGGCCAACATGCAAACTTCATCAGCTACGCCCTGAACAGCCAGAATTCGGACGCCTGGCACGCGCTCGACGCGGCGCGGCAAAGCGATATGAGCTACCGTGTCTGCTATTGCTCAGTGTTCGACGAGTGCTGGATCAACACGATCGGCAATCAGCAGGCGCTCGATCCGAAGCGCATCGACACTTGCCCCATTCCGCCGGTGCCGTACACGGAATAGCCGTCCAGGCGATCAGCGGAAATTGAACGCTGCGCCTTCGGTGCATTTGATGCCGTCGATTTGCCAGCCGCTGCCGACTTGAATCATCCGATAAGTCGCCGACGGTCCGGCGATGATCGCGTCGCGCGCGCGTTGGGTGAGGGTCTTGTAAGTGTACGGCGCGATCGTGTCCTGCGCGCAGGTGATCGGGCTGTAGTCCATGCCGCAGATTTCGCCTTCCAGATACCTGCCGCCGCAATCCTTCGCCACGAGCTTGTGCTCTTCCGCCTGCATCGCGGCGATCAGCTTCACCGTCAGCATTCCGCGATAATCGACCTGTTTCTTCGGCACCACTGGATAGCGATGCAGCAGATTGTCCAGTTGGAACTCATCGCCATCTGCCATCTTCAGTACGCGATCAAGGGCCATTTCGGCCGCCGATTTGGCCGGATGAAAGCCGTTTTCGACAGCATGTGCAGCCGGCGCAGCGGGCAGCAGCGTGCCGACGACGACGACACGATGAAGGTTGAATTTAAGGGCCTTCACTTTTCCCTCCCCCGACACATTGACGCAGAACATAACGGCTCTTTTGGGCCGGCCCAAGCCTTAGCCTGCGCCCGTATTTCTTTGTCGGATGACGCGGCGGGTCTATCGTATGGCGCGGACTCGAGGGGGAGCTGTTCCATGAACAGTACACAATTGCTGAAGATTGCACTGGTGATTATCGGTCTCGCGTTTCTTTTGATTTATCCCATGGCCATCGTCTGGCCGTCAGGTTGGGCGTGGCACGAAGGCGCACCGTATTCAAACGATTACTACATGATGATCGTCGGCGTGTACGCGACGCTTGGCGTGTTCCTGATCCTGGCTGCGCGCAACCCGGATGCGAACCGCAGCCTGATCTGGTTCACCGTGTGGTCCAGTCTCGTACACGGGCTGATCATGGTGAGCCAATCGTTCGGCATGGCCAATGGCATGAACAACATGGGTCATCTGGTCGGCGACGATGCGGCATTGATCCTGGTGGCCATTGTACTGGGCGGGCTCATGCTGGCGCGCGAGAAGCCGGTGACCGCCGCCGCGGCGGCTTGAGGAACAGGCGGCGCTGGCTTATGCGCTTGCCGCATGCCGGCGCCGCCCCTCTGGAAAGCTCACGTCACAATTCCTAAGGACGATGCCGCCAATCTTGCGGCGGCGTTTGAGCTGACCGGACCGCAAGCGGTGCTCATTGCGGAAGAGCCGTTCGCGGACGAAGCAACGGTCGAGGCGCTTTACGCCAACATGCCGGATGGCGAACTGCTCACGCGGCTCGCCAGCCGCGCGGTGCATGTCGCGCTGCTGCCGGATACCGACTGGATCAAGCTGAGCCAGGAGGGCCTCCCACCGGTGCGCGCGGGGCGCTTCTTCGTCTATGGCGCGCACGACGAAGGCGAGGTCCCGTGCGGCGTCATTCCCATCCGCATCGAGGCCGGCATGGCGTTCGGCACGGGGCATCACGAGACAACCTCGCTGTGTCTCGCCGCGCTCACCGATCTCGCCAAACGGCGGCGGTTTGGAAATGTCCTCGATCTCGGCTGCGGCACCGGCTTGCTCGGGATTAGCGCAGCAAAGCTGTGGCGGCGGCGCGTAATCGCCTCCGACATCGACCCGGTCGCCATAGAGGTCACGGGACAGAATGCCCGCGCCAATGGCGAAGCACCGCTGGTACACGCGATTGTTGCCGATGGATTGGCAAATCCAGCGCTGGCGGCGCGCACGCCTTACGATCTGATCGTCGCCAATATCTTGGCCGAGCCGCTGACGCGCCTCGCGCCGGACATCGCGCGCGCACTCGCGCCGGGCGGCACTGCCGTTCTCTCGGGTTTGCTGCGCTGGCAGGAAAACATGGTGCTGAGCTTCTACCGCGCGCTCGGGCTCACCTTGCGCCAGATCCGCCGCGATGGACCGTGGTCCGCTCTCGTGCTTGAGAGACCGACTACCACGCGATAGGGTCGCCCTCGCCTCAGCCAGAGCTAGTCATGGACAAGCAATTCCAGTCGTTCCAAGACCAATCCGATGCCGCCACCGTTGCGCCGCGGCTTGCCGCGTTGCGGGCCGAACTCGAACGCCGCGGGCTCGACGGTTTCATCGTGCCGCGGGCCGACGAGCATCAGGGCGAGTACGTGCCGAAGCGGGCCGAGCGGCTGGCCTGGCTCACCAGCTTCACCGGATCGGCCGGCGTGGCGGTGGCGCTGAAGGATAAGGCGGCGGTGTTTGTCGACGGCCGCTACACCCTGCAGGTACGGGAGCAGACGGACACGAAGCTGTTCGATCCGCGTGACCTGGTCGGCGAAGGCCCGGCGGCGTGGCTGGAAGCGAACGTCACAAAGGGCGCGCGCATCGGCTACGACCCTTGGCTGCATAGTCCGAATGGGCTGGAGCCGATCCGCGCGGCGGTCGAACGCGCCGGCGCAACGATGGTCGCAACGGACGGCAATCCCATCGACGCCATCTGGAAAGACCAACCGGACGCGCCCACCGCAAGAGCCACGCCGCACGCCATCAACCTGGCCGGCGAGAACGCCGAATCCAAACGCACGCGCATCGCCGAGGACATCAGGCGTCTGGGTGCCGATGCGGCGGTGATCACCGCGCCCGATTCCATCTGTTGGCTGCTGAATATCCGTGGCGGCGATGTTCCGCACACACCGTTCGCGTTGTCGTTCGCCATCCTGAATGCCGACGGTTCGACCGATCTGTTCATGGACGAGCGCAAGAGTTCACCAGAGCTGCTGCAGCATCTCGGCAATGCCGTGCGCCTGCGCGATCCGAAGGAGTTTGCGCCCGCGCTGGATGCGCTGAGGGGCAAGACAGTCGCGGCCGATCCGTCGAGCGCCTCGGTCGCCATCTTTGACCGACTCGACAAGGCCGGCGCCAAGGCGAAGCGCATAGCCGATCCCATTCAACTGCCGAAGGCCTGCAAGAACCCCGTCGAGATCGAGGGCATGCGCAAAGCGCATATCCGCGACGGCGCGGCGCTGACGCGCTTCCTCTGCTGGGTGGCGCGCGAGGCGCCGAACGGCGAGCTGACGGAGATCGATGCGGCCGAAACGCTGGAAGGCTATCGCCGCGACACCAAATCTCTCACCGACCTGAGCTTCGATTCCATTTCCGGTGCGGCACCGCACGCGGCCATTCCGCACTACCGCGTGACGCGTTCCTCGAATCGCAAGATCAACCGCAACGAGATCTATCTCATCGACTCCGGCGGGCAGTATCCCGACGGCACCACCGACGTGACCCGCACCATGATCGTGGGCGAGCCGACGGCGGAGATGAAGGACCGCTTCACACGCGTGCTGAAAGGGCATATCGCACTGGCAACAATCCGGTTCCCGGAAGGTACGACCGGCGCCGCGCTGGATGCGTTTGCGCGCAAATCGCTGTGGGATGCTGGGCTCGATTACGACCACGGCACCGGCCATGGCGTGGGCTCGTATCTCTCTGTGCATGAGGGACCGCAGAACATTTCCAAGCGGCCGGTCCAGCAGGTGCTGAAGCCAGGCATGAT
>DASYBT010000012.1:0-19578 GCA_036500585.1 Rhizomicrobium sp. | reverse complement strand
ACCCGGCTCGCTACGCTCGCCGACCTCCCCACAAGGGGGGAGGTAATTCGATCGGGCCATCACAGCTTCGCTCCCAGCGCGTTTGCGACGGTGAACACGTCCTTGTCGCCGCGGCCCGACAGAGTGACGGCGATCACCTTGTCCTTCGCCAACTTCGGCGCGATGCGCATGACATGCGCGAGGGCATGTGAAGGCTCAAGCGCCGGAATGATGCCTTCCAGTTTGCTCAGCAACTGAAACGCATCGAGCGCGTCGCGATCGGTGCAGGAGAAATACCGCACCCGGCCCTGATCCTTCAGCCAGGAATGCTCAGGGCCGACGCCGGGATAATCGAGCCCGGCGGAAATCGAGTGCGCTTCCAGAATCTGGCCGTCGTCGTTCTGTAGTAGATAACTCTTCGCGCCATGCAGCACGCCCGGCGCGCCTTTCGACAAGGTCGCGGCGTGGCGTTCCGTTTCGACGCCTTCGCCGGCGGCCTCGACGCCATGGATTTCCACCTCGCGGTCATCGAGGAAAGGATGGAACATGCCGATGGCATTCGATCCGCCGCCAACGCAGGCGACAATCATATCCGGCAATCGTCCTTCCGCAGCGCGCAGTTGTTCGCGTGTTTCGTTGCCGATCACGCATTGGAAGTCGCGCACCATTTCCGGATAAGGATGCGGACCGGCGGCCGAACCGATGATGTAAAAGGTGTCGTGGACGTTGGCGACCCAGTCGCGCAACGCCTCGTTCATCGCATCTTTCAGGGTACGTGAACCGGACGAGACGCCGCGAACTTCCGCGCCCAGCAGATGCATGCGGAACACATTCGGCTTTTGCCGTTCGATATCGACTTCGCCCATGTAAACCACGCACGGCAACCCGAACCGCGCCGCGACGGTTGCGGTTGCCACGCCATGCTGGCCTGCGCCGGTCTCGGCGATGATGCGCGTCTTGCCCATGCGGCGGGCGAGCAGAATCTGCCCGAGGCAATTGTTGATCTTGTGCGCGCCTGTGTGGTTGAGGTCCTCGCGCTTCAGATAAATCTTCGCGCCGCCCAAATGCTGCGTCAGCCGTTCGGCGAAATAGAGGGCGCTCGGCCGGCCGACATAATGCTTGAGGAGCCCGCCAAGCTCGGCATGGAATTGCGGATCGCCCTTCGCTTCTTCGTAGGCGCGCTCCAGCTCGAGCACGAGCGGCATGAGAGTCTCGGCGACGAAGCGTCCGCCGTAAGCGCCGAAATGGCCGCGATCGTCAGGCCCCGCGCGATAGGAGTTCGGCGGCAGCGCGGTCACGATCCGGTCTCTGCAAATTGCGCGGCGCGCGCGGCGGAAACGAAATCGCGGATCATCTGCGCGTCCTTGACGCCGGGCGCAGTTTCCACGCCGGACGAACAATCGACACCCGGCGCGCCGGAAATGCGGACGGCACGGGCGACATTCTCCGCGTTCAATCCGCCGCCAAGCAGCCATGGCCGCGCGAAGCTGCGGCCGCGCAACAATTGCCAGTCGAATGCCGCGCCGTGGCCGCCGGGACGCGCGGCATTCGCCGGCGCCTTGGCGTCGAACAGCAGCATATCGGCTACACTTTCGTATGGCGCGACATGAGCGAAATCTCCGGCTTCGGCAATGGCGAACGACTTCATCACCGGAATCCCGAACCGCGAGCGGATGGCGGCGACGCGCTCGATGCTCTCGCGGCCGTGCAGCTGCACCACATCGGCCGATACGGGCCGCACCGCCGCTTCGATTTCCCCGTCATTGGCATCGGCGAACAGCGCAACGATGCGGCAGCGTCCCCGCAAATGTGCGGCGATGGCGGTCGCCTGCTCCACACTCACATGGCGCGGCGAGCGCCGGAAAAACACGAGGCCGGCGTAATCGGCACCCGCCTTTGCCGCGGCATCGGCGGCGTCGACGGTCGTCAGCCCGCAGATCTTCACCTGTACGCTCATGGAAACCGATGTATCAGGGGGCGCGGGCTTGCGCGACCTCTGCCGCAATGGCTGCAGCGGCGGCGGCGGGATCGGCAGCGGCGGTGATGGGCCGGCCGACGACGAGAATGTCGGCACCCGCAGACATCGCCTCACTCGGGGTCATCACCCGCGCCTGGTCGGCGAGAACAGCGCCGGCCGGACGCACGCCAGGCGTGACGATCAGGAAATCCGGCCCGCAAATTCGGCGAACCAGTTCAATCTCCTGCGGGCTGCACACGACGCCGTCGAGCCCGCTCGCTTTGGCAAGCGCCGCAAGGCGGGCGACCTGCTGGCCGGTGTTGTCGGCCTGCCCGACCTGGCGAAGATCGTCCTCGGTCAGGCTGGTCAGCACCGTCACCCCCAGCACCTTGACCCTGGGATCGACCGCTGCCGCGGACTCTTTCGCCGCGCGCATCATGGCGGCACCGCCGCTGGCGTGGACATTGAACAGGGTACAGCCCAGCCGCGCGATCTCGCGGGCAGCGCCGGCGACCGTGTTGGGGATATCGTGGAACTTCACGTCGGCGAACACCGGCAGGCCAAGCGACACGATCTCCCGCACGCCGGCCGGTCCCTGGGCCGTGATGAACTCCAGCCCCACCTTCAGGCCGCCGACATGAGGCCGCACCGCCTTCGCAAGTGCGACCGCGCGCGCCAAATCCGGCATGTCCAGCGCCACGAAGATGGGATTCGATGTCATGCAGCGGGGTCTAGGCGCTGCCGCCTGCCCCGGCAAGGCCTCAGGGGCCGGCGTGGGAATCGGCGAGCTGTCGCGCCGGCTTCTCTGCCGCCGCCTCGTTCAGCTTTTCGCGAAGCTCCTTGCCGGTGCGGAAGAACGGCGCCTTCTTGGCCTTGACCTGCACAGCGTCGCCGGTTCGCGGGTTGCGGCCGGTTCGCGCCGGCCGTGTCTTCACGGAAAATGCCCCGAATCCGCGGAGTTCCACGCGGTGCCCGGCGGCCATGGCCTTGCTGATTTCGTCCAGCACCGTGATGACGATGCGCTCGACATCGCGGTGGTACAAATGCGGGTAGCGCTGGGACAGCCGCGCCACGAGCTCCGACTTGATCATCCTTGCCCTCCCCCCGAGGGCCGCCGCCGGTTCCACCCGCCGGCGCGTTAAGACTTTGCGGATTCCGGGGAACCGTCAAGGGGAAGCGCCTGTCGGTCAATGATTTTTCCCCCCTGTGACGGAATCCGCGCACCCGGTTGTGGCGGAGTTCGGCGCCGATGAACCCTTGTGCCCTTCGCGGTCCAGACAAGTGGCGATCTTGCGCGCGCCCCAGGCCGGATGCGCATCGCGTGCCGCGACAATCTTCGCCTCCAGTTGCGAAGCCGACTGCCCCGGACTGCTGTGCGGGCGATGCGAGCGGTCGGCCAGCCCGCGATCACCGCCGCTCCAGCGTTCAAGCCATTTGTATCCCGTCTGCGGACTGACCCCAAACCGGCGGCACAGCTCGCGACGGTTCGCACCATCCTGCAACGCCAACCGCACAAACTCCTGACGTTCTCTCATAACCGACACCTCGCGCCACGGCATGGACGGCCTCCAAAGCCCAAAACCACGCCTCACAATGTGTCAGCTATCTCCCCGAACACCCGTCAGTGATCTTTCCGGTCCGAACACTCGTCCGGGCGATCCATTTTTCCTCTTGTCAAAATGGAAAATGGATCGCCCGGATCGCCCCCGGAACAAATCCGGGGTCGACCGGGTGATGACGGTTGTTTCTGTATGAGAATATCTCGCTCTAGGCCTGCGCTCGTCGTGGAGCGGAATGCCGTTCTCATGGAGCTGCATCATATGGCGGACGAAGTAAGAACGGAAAGTTGAATATGTGCCGTCAGCATCCCGGCAACGCCGCGTTGACCGGCAGGGGAGTTTAAGCTGAAACCTGTCTGACGCGCACAAGGAGCAGCACGATGGCAGAGCTGTGGGACAATCCAGTCGGTACGGATGGATTCGAGTTCGTCGAGTACACCGCGCCCGATGTCAGCCAGCTTCACGCGCTGTTCGAGAAAATGGGCTTCCGCGCCGTCGGCCGCCATCGCGCCAAGGATGTGACGCTCTACCGCCAGGGCGAAGTGAATTTCATCGTCAATGCCGAGCCGGGCAGCCACGGCGCGCGTTTCGCGCAAGAGCACGGGCCCAGCGCCTGCGCCATGGCGTTTCGCGTGCATGATGCACCGGCGGCATACAAGACGCTGATCGGGGCGGGCGCCAAACCTTTTGCCAATCAGGTTGGGCCGATGGAATTGAACATTCCGGCCATCGAAGGCATCGGCGGCAGCGTCATCTATCTGGTCGACCGCTACGGCGACCGCTCCATCTACGATGTCGATTTCGTCGCCACCGATCCGTCGAAGGGATTCGCGCATGAAGGCGCCGGACTGACCTACATCGATCACGTCACGCACAATGTCATGCGCGGCAACATGGACCAGTGGGCCGGTTTCTACGGGAAGCTCTTCAACTTCCGCGAAATCCGCTACTTCGATATCGAGGGCAAGCTGACGGGCCTCAAGAGCCGCGCCATGACGAGCCCGGACGGCCAGATCCGCATCCCGATTAACGAGTCTTCCGACGACAAATCGCAGATCGAGGAATACCTGCATCACTACAAAGGCGAGGGCATTCAGCACATCGCGCTCGGCACGGGCGACATCTACAATACGGTGGAGTCGCTGAAGGGTCTCGGCGTGCCGTTCCAGGACACGCCGGAAACCTATTACGAGCGGCTCGACAATCGCATCAAAGGCCACGGCGAGGATGTCGACCGGCTGAAACGCGACAACATCCTGATGGATGGCGCGCCCACGGACGGCCAGGGATTGCTGCTGCAGATCTTCACCCAGAACGCCATCGGGCCGATCTTCTTCGAAATCATCCAGCGCAAGGGCAATGAAGGATTCGGCGAGGGTAATTTCCGCGCCCTGTTCGAATCCATCGAGGCGGATCAGATCCGCCGCGGCGTGCTTGAGGACAAGAGGGTCGCGTCGTGAGCCGCAACTGGATCGAGTTTCCCCGCGTCGAAGGCGAGACCTCGAAGCAGGCGCATGCCGATCTTCCCGCCGGCACCTACGAGCGGGAAATCGGGCGCGATGGATTCTTCGGCCCCGCCACGCACCTTTATCACAAGCATCCGCCGACGGGCTGGACATCCTTCGAAGGACCGTTGCGGCCGCGCGCCTTTGATGCGCTGGCGGCGGCGAAGCAGCCCACGGCCGAGCCCTATCGCGGCGCGCTGCTGCTCTCGAATGCCGGCTGCCGCATCGCGTTGTGGCGTGTGGCTGAGCCGATGCCGAAGCTGGAACGCAATTCCGACGGCGATGTGCTGCTGTTCATCCACGAAGGTGCCGGCGATTTCTTCTGCGACTTCGGCCACATGGGCTATCGCGACGGAGATTACATCCTGATTCCGCGCGGCACGATGTGGCGCCTTGAACCGCGCGTGCCGACGGCGTCGCTGCTGATCGAGGCGACGGGCGGCTCTTACCGGTTGCCGGAGCGCGGCATTTTGGGGCCGCACGCCATCTTCGATTCCGCGGCGCTGGAAACGCCGCGTCTCGATGACACGTTCAAGTCGCAGCGCGACGGCGAATGGCAGCTGGAAGTGAAACGGCGCGGGGCCATCACCACAATCACCTATCCGTTCAATCCGCTGGATGCGGTGGGTTGGAAGGGCAATTTGTCGGTGGTGAAGCTGAACTGGCGCGACATCCGTCCGGTGATGAGCCACCGCTACCACATCCCGCCGAGCGTGCACTCCACCTTCGTGGCGGATCGCTTCGTGGTCTGCACCTTCGTGCCGCGGCCGATCGAGAGCGATCCCGGTGCGCTGAAGGTGCCGTTCTATCATTCCAACGACGACTACGACGAAGTGATCTTCTATCATTCCGGCGAATTCTTCAGCCGCGACAACATCAAGCCCGGCATGATCACCTGGCACCCGAACGGATTCACGCATGGCCCGCATCCGAAAGCGTTTGCGGCCGGCGCCAAGGCGGCGAAGACCATGACGGATGAAGTCGCCGTGATGGTGGATGCGCGCGATCCGCTCGACATGAGCGAAGCCGCAGCCGGCACCGAAGACCGCGGTTATGCCGACAGCTGGAAGACCAAATGAAACTTGCGTCGCTTCGCCACGGCCGCGACGGCATGCTGGCGAAATGTGTCGCATCACGTATCGCCCTGCGATGCACACACCGGCAGCGGCATGACCTTCCGATGCCGCGAAGACGAAATCTGCGAGTTGGTTTCGCGTAAGCAGGCCCCGGACAAACTTTAAGACACCTTCTGCGAAGACTGCCGCGACGACGGCATAGCACTCTGCGGCGCGAGGACTGGCGTTGCGTGTTGGGGAGGGACGCCCGCGGGATTGGTGTATGGCGCAGTCGAGACAATCCGGTGCCGGAGGCAGCTTCATCGGCGATCCGCGCTGGTTTCCCATGGATCTCGACCAGCAGACAGGCGCGATCCGCTTCGCCGATATCGGGCCAGAGCGCCCGGGCGGACGCGATTTCCTCGATATCGTCAGAGGCGAGCGCGTTGTGCCCCAGAAGACTCTGCCAGCGGCGGAGGCCCTGAAGATCGTGCGCGACGATCCCGAGCGTCCGCGCATCAATTTCATCTGGCACACCTCGTACTGCTGCTCCACCGCCATTGCCTCGGCCATCGACGTTCCCGGCCGAAACACGTCGCTGCTCGAGCCCACGCTTCTTCTGCGCGTTGCGCTGCTGCGGCGGGAAGCCGATCGCCAGCGCCGCGACATCTCGTGGCTCTCCGATGTGGCGTACAGGCTGCTCAACCGGCCCTATCAGAAAGGTGCGGCGGTAACGATCAAAGCGGCTCCGACATCGAATTATCTTGTCGCCGATGCGGCCGCCAAGACGAATGGCAAGATGCTGTTCCTCTATTGCGATTGCAAAAGCTTCCTGAGGGCCACCATGCGCTACGGCGAGAACCGGCGGAGCACGGTGCGGTATCTGTTCAATGTTCTCTATCGCGACGAGGGGGCGGTGACACGCTGGAATCCGGAAAGCATCGCCAAGCTGACCGATCTGGAGATTGCGGGCCTGACCTGGCAGCTCCTGATCTCGCGGTTCGAGGCTTCGCTGAAGATCTATGGCGACCGCGCCGCCTCGCTCGATTGTGACGCGTTTCTCGAGGATCCGCAGGGCGTGTTGGCGCGGATTTGGGATTTTCTCGAGTTGCCCGGCGATGTCGAGGAGAGCAGTCTCTATTGGGACGATGTGTTCCTCAATCGCCATGCCAAATATGCCGGCAAGAGCTTCACGCCCGAAGCGAGGCTGCAGGCCGGCAAGTATCTCAATGCGGAATTGGCAGCGGAGATCGACAAGACGGCAGATGCCGTCCTTTCGCAGTTTTCGCAAGGCCGTGATATCCTTCCGCTGCCCCGTGCATTGGCGACAAAGGCAGTCACGCGATGAAACTCGGTTCATGGAAGGGCGGGCGGGATGGTGCCCTCGTCGTGGTTTCCCGCGACCTGCAGCGTTGCGTGTCGGTGGAGCACATCGCGTCGACCCTGCAGCAGGCTCTCGACGATTGGGCGCATACCGCGCCGCGGTTGGCGCGCGTGTACGATCTTCTGAACGAAGAGCATGTGCCGGGAGAGCGGCCGTTTGATCCGCGCGATTGCGCTTCGCCCCTGCCGCGCGCCTATCAATGGGCGGATGGCTCCGCCTATGTCACGCATGTGGAGCTGGTGCGCAAAGCCCGCGGCGCCGACATGCCGCCCTCTTTCTGGACCGACCCGCTGATGTACCAGGGTGGTTCGGATTCGTTCCTGGGGCCGTGCGATCCCATTGCCGCGAGCGACGAAGCGTGGGGCATCGACCTCGAAGCCGAAGTGGCGGTCATCACCGATGATGTGCCAATGGGCACCGACGCGGACCACGCGGAAAAGCACATCAAGCTCCTGATGCTGGTCAACGATGTCAGCTTGCGCAATCTGATTCCGGCGGAGCTCGCGAAGGGCTTTGGCTTCTTCCAATCGAAGCCGGCCAGCGCATTTTCGCCCGTCGCGGTGACGCCGGACGAACTCGGCGAGGCGTGGAGCGACGGCAAGGTCCACCTGCCGCTGCACGTGTCGCTGAACGGTCAGCATTTCGGCGCACCGAACGCCGGCGAGGACATGACATTCGCCTTTCCTCAGCTGATCGCGCATGCAGCCAAGACGCGCGATCTCTGCGCCGGCTCGATCATCGGTTCGGGGACGGTGTCGAACAAGGACCGCAGCCGCGGTTCGGCCTGCGTCGCCGAAGTGCGCTCGCTGGAGACCATCGATCATGGCGCTCCGAAGACGCCATTCCTCAAATTCGGCGATCGCGTGAAGATCGAAATGCCGGAGCCCGACGGCCGCTCCATCTTCGGCGCCATCGATCAGGAGGTCGTCCGCCATGGCGGATGAATTCGTCCTCTACGGCTATTTCCGCTCCTCCGCCGCCTTTCGCGCGCGCATTGCGCTGAACCTCAAGGGCATCAAGCCGGAGCTGCGCTTCGTGCATCTTCTGAAAGATGGCGGGCATCAGCACACGGACGAATATCGCGCCATCAACCCGCAGGAGCTTGTCCCCACGCTGGTTCATGACGGCCACGCCATCGGACAATCGCTCGCCATCATCGAATATCTCGATGAGATCGTGCCCGAGCCGCCGCTACTGCCGGCCGATCCCGCGGGCCGCGCACGCGTGCGCCAGCTTGCCTACGCGGTGGCGTGCGAGATGCACCCGCTCAACAATCTGCGCGTGCTGCGATACCTAAAGCGCACCTTGCATCAGGACGACGAGCACATCCTGCAATGGCAGCGGCATTGGATCGAACTCGGCTTCGCGGCACTGGAAGAGTTGCTTGCGAATTCGCCCGATACCGGCCGCTTCTGCCATGGCGATCAGCCCACGCTGGCCGACATCTGCCTGATCCCGCAGATGGCCAATGCACGTCGCGTAAACCTCGACCTCTCGCCTTATCCGACGCTCGTCCGCATCGAAGAAACGGCTCTGGCGCATCCCGCGTTCGAAGCCGCGTTACCTGCAAATCAGCCAGACGCGGAGTGACAGGCTGGTGCAATTCCGCCAGCCGTCACTTCTAAGGCATGTACCTCCGGAGCAATCCGCTAACCGCAGTGCGATCCTTGGCGGTGATTTCGCCAAGTCTGCGCCCAATCAGCGCATCGTTGACTGTCGTCAGCCGCGCGACGCGTATGAAGCAGGCATGTCGCAGGCCGACGCGTTCGTGGTTGGTTATTGGAATGTCGTCCGGCAACGCGCCTGAGCCGGCCGTCGTGATCATCGCGATCCAGTATACGCCGTAGTCGTTGCGCAGTCGCTCCGACGAAACAATCAGGCCGGGACGCCGCTTCGCGTCGGTGCCCTCTACGAAGGGAAAGTCGATGGAAACGACATCCCATCGCTTATAGGTCACGGAAGGCCGCCTCGTCCCCCGGGCTGTTCCATTCCTCGAACGCGATCTCCGACAGTTTCAGGAATGCCTTGTCGAGGCTATCGGCCCGGCGAAGTGTGACCTTGCCGTTCGAAAGATCGAAAGCCACACGATCACCCGCGCGGAGACGAAGCGCCCGGCGAACTTCGACGGGAATCGTGGCTTGGCCTTTCGATGTCAATCGGCTCAGCAGCGGTTTGGTCATACCTGAAAGGTAATACGTAATACCTGGGCTGACAAGGCTGTCTTCTTAAGGCGGTTCCGAAAACGCACCGAATATCCAAATCGGGTGCAATAACGATTGTTCTTCTGGCAAAATTGGCAATGGGGCAATTATAAAAAGGCTGAGCACCACGCCGATAACAATCCACTTTCGCCACGACGGACGAGCGCCAAGTTTGAAAATCACCGCATAGAGAAACGCGCTCGCGGTGAGCGGATAAATAAGCATCGCGAACAGATCCAAGAAACCCGTCGGGAACGGTCCATGGATTTTGTACCAGATCAGAGCGGGCTCGAATCCAATCCCGTAGTATAATCCCCATACCAAGTTAACGAGGAAGATGCCGTGCCCGTGGTTTGCACCAGAAGGTGGAACAATGGGGTAAAAAAATAGCGCAGCGCACACCGCGCCGAGAACACCTAGCCCTGCAATTAGATGACGCATTGTCGTTGCGGTCGTTCGCTCACACTTCCAGTTATACAGCCGGCACGTGAGGGAGTCAGGATTTCACCACCAGAATTGCCAGGGCTTTGGGGCCGTGGGCGCCCAGTTCAAGGGTCTGTTCGATGTCGCCGGTGCGCGATGGACCGGTGACGAAGTTGATGGTGGAGGGGAGTTCGTCGTCGCGCTTCAGCCGCGCCAGCGCTGTCTCCATGTGCGGCATGATATTTCCGGCGCGCAAGATCGCGATCTCGAATCCGGTGCGGAAGTGCCACGACGCCGGTGCACCGGCGCGCGACGGATAAACAAGCGTGCCGGTTTCGGCGATGGCATAAGGCGCGATGGCGAGCGCGGCATCATCCGGCCCCGGGGGTGACGTTTCGCGCGACAGGCTGGGTGCGGACTCCCAGGCGAGGTCCGGCGCGTTCGGCGGTAGGTGGATCACCGCCGGCAAATTCTTCGCGCGCAGCAGGTCGGCAATGGCGGCCGGAATTTCTACGTCGCTCTCCAGCACCCGCACTTCGGCATGCGCGAACCCGGCGCGCCGCACGAAATCCGCGACGAGATTCCTCGATTCCGGCGCGCGGTAGACTGTCGGCTGCGGAGCGGATCGCAGGCGGCGCTTGCGGATGGCTTCGAGGATGTTGTCGCGGGCGCTCATTGGCGTTCGTTCCAGATTTGGGTGAAGGTCTTCCCTTGCGGCGCCGGAAGATCGCGCACGGCGAACCAGCCGAGCAGCAGCGGCAGCGAATGCACGCGGCCGTCGCGCGCGATGGCGTGCAGCGCGCGCGCGGCGGTGCTCGCCAGCGCGCGATAGAGTTTCGGCCGCTTTGCCGCGAAGGCCCATAACGAAAGACCCATGACAGCTGGCTTCGGAGCAAGGCCGCTGGCGTATTCGCGCGCACGCCAGTGGCGCATGATCTTGGGCAGCGGAATCTTCACCGGGCAAACTTCGGCGCAACGGCCGCAGAAGGTCGATGCCTTGGGATGATGATGCGCGGCGGCGATCCCCATGAGGTTGGGATTAAGCGCGGCGCCGATCGGGCCCTGATACGTCGCGCCATACGCGTGTCCGCCGACGGCCGCATACACCGGGCAGTGGTTTAGACACGCCGCGCAGCGGATGCAGCGCAAGGTCTCCTCCGCTTCCGTGCCGATCAGCCGGGTGCGGCCATTGTCGACCAGCACGACATGGAAATTCTCCGGCCCATCGGATTCGCCCGTGCGGCGGGGGCCGAGCATCACCGTGACGTAGCTGGAAATATCCTGGCCGGTGGCGGAGCGCGTGAGCAGCCGCAGCAGCACGGCCGCATCGTCGAGATTAGCAACCACCTTTTCGATGCCGGTGACGACGATGTGCGTTTTCGGCAGCAGGCGCGACAGATCGCCATTGCCTTCGTTGGTGACGAGGATGCCTGCACCTTCCTGCGCGGTGAGGAAATTGGCGCCGGTGATTCCGGCATCCGCCGTTTCGAATTGCGCGCGCAACACGCGACGGGCTTCGCCGACCAGTTCGGTGCGTTCCACCAGATGGCGCTGCGGATCGAGGTCTGCATGCGCAGCGCGGAACGTGTCCGCCACGTCTTCTTTGTTCAAATGGAACGCCGGCGCGATGATGTGGCTCGGCGGCTCGCGCCGCAGCTGCACGATGTATTCGCCGAGATCGGTTTCGATGGGCGCGATGCCATTGGCTTCGAGGAACGGGTTGAGCCCGATCTCCTCGCTCACCATGGATTTGCCCTTGATCACCTTGCGTGCGTCGGCCTCCCGCAGGATGGCGAGGACGATGTCGCGCGCCTCCGCCGCATCGCGGGCCCAGTGCACATGGCCCCCTTGCGCGACCACATTGCGCTCGAAGGTTTCCAGCAAGGTGTCGAGATGGGTGACGGCATGATCGCGGATGGCGCGGCCATGCTCGCGCAGCTCCTCCCAGTCGCCGCCATAGCGCGCCACCGCCTTGGCGCGGCCGAGCGCGAAGTGAGTCTTGAGCCGGCTGAGCGCCATCTTGAGGCCGGGATCGGCCAGCGCCGCGCGGCTCTGCTCGCGAAATTCGCGGGGGTCGAAATTCATGGCTCGCCCAGCGGCGGTTCGTCGGTCATGCCGGCCAGCACTTCGGCGACATGGCGCACGTCCATCGCCACGCCACGCTTCTGCATGCGGCCTTTCAGGTGCAGCAGGCAGCCGAGATCGCCGCCGAGCAGCAACCCGGCGCCGGTTGCTTGCGCATCGGCGATCTTGTCGTCGGCCATGCGCTCGGAGATTTCGGGATATTTCACAGAAAACAATCCGCCGAAGCCGCAGCACACCTCGGGTTCGGCAATCTCGGCCAGCGACAGTCCGTCTACGGACGCCAGCAGCGTGCGCGGCTCGGACTTCACGCCCATCTCGCGCAAGGATGAGCAGCTGTCGTGGTAGCAGGCGCGAGCCGGACAGCTTACGGCGACGTCTTTCATGCCGCGCACGTTCACCAGGAACGAGAGGAGCTCATGCGTTTTCGCCGCCAGCGCGCGTGCACGCGGCAGCCATTCGGCATCGCCTTCGAACACCTCGGGATAATGCCGCTTGATCATGCCGGCGCAGGAACCAGACGGCACCACCGCATAGTCATACGGCTCGAACGCCGCGATCACTTGGCGCGCAAGATCGGCCGCGTGGCGGTCGGCGCCGGAATTCCATGCCGGCTGTCCGCAGCAGGTTTGCACCGGCACGTGCACGTCGCATCCGGCTTGTTCGAGCAACTTCACCGCCGCGAAGCCGACGCTCGGCCGCACCAGATCGACGAGGCAAGTGACGAACAGGGCAACATTCGGACGTACACTCATGTGTCAGCCAGCGCGTAGGTCATCTCGCGCAGGTGCTGCATGATGGCGGCGCGGTCGCCGATGGCAGCCAGTTGCGCGTAGGGCACGGCATTGCCGAGACGCACGCGCAAGGTGGTGCCGATGCGGTCGCGCACTTCCTTGAACAGCAGCGACAGCCGCAAGGTCGCGCTAATGTGGCTGGCGATCTGGAAGGCGCGGGAATTCTGCCCGTCGAAATAGACCGGCGCCACGGTGGCGCGCGACTGCGCGATGAGGCGGCCGGTCAGGTTCTTCCATTTCGCATCGGTGGCGCGGCTGTGCCAGATCGACGGCGTGGTGGAGACACCGCCGGCCGGGAACACGATCAAACAGCCGCCATTCATCAGGTGATGCTTGGCCGCGGCGCGCGATTTCAGATTGGTGTGCAGCGCATCGTCGGTTTCGGAGAAATCGACTGGCAGGAGATAGGGCCGCAATTCCTCCGTGCGTGTGAGCAACTCGTGAGTCAGAACGAGGAAATCGCCACGCACCCGCGCGACGATGTGGCAGATCACGATGCCGTCGAGCACGCCGTAGGGATGATTGGCGACGACGACGAGCGGGCCTTTGCGCGGCCAGGTATCGAGCGGCGTGAAATCGCAGTCGAGCTTCAGATTCAGCCGGACGAAGGCCTCATCCCAGAACGCCGCGCGCGTCGTTCTCTCGGCGAGGTACTGCTCATACAGACGTTTCAGATATGGCTGACCCGTGGCGCGCTCGATGGCGCGGATCAGCGTGCGCTTGAGCCACGGATCGTCCGCTCCGGCGTAGGAGAAATTGCTCGATGTCAGAGCTGCATCGTTCACAGAGCGAAGGTACGGTCGTGACCTCCCCTTGAAAAGGGGAGGTCGATCCGCGAAGCGGATCGGGTGGGGATCACATGGTCGAGATCGAAGAATGATCCCTCCCCGGCTCGCCTGTCGGCGATCCGACCCTCCCTTTGCAAGGGAGGGTTTAAGTCAGTTCACAAACCGGCGCTTCAGCCAGTCGATCATGGCGGCGCTGGTCTCTTGCGGATGCTCCTGCTGTGTCCAGTGGCCGCAACGGTGGATCAACACCTTCTCAAGATCGGGCACGAACCGCTCCATGCCTTCCGTCATCGATGGCGGCAGCACCACGTCGTCTTCTGCCATGATCATCAGCCCGGGCACCCGCACGATCTGCTCCATCGATTTGCCGAGCTCGTAGTTGCGCGACAGGTTGCGGTACCAGTTGATGCCGCCGGTGAAGCCGGTGCGCTGGTAGGTGTCGACGAACAGCTTCATCTCGTCGTCAGTCAGCAGCGGTTCGCCGCGCATCGCCGTTTCGTCCTGCTCGATGGCGTGCACCAGCTCGAAATTCTTCGCCTGTTGCGGCGCGTTTTCGAATTCCTTCGCCGTCACCAGATTCTTGCGCATGAAGAAGCGAAAGGTCTTGCCGACATCGCGGGCCAGAATCTCATCCGCCACGCCGGGTTTCTGGAAGAACACGACGTAGTTATTCTCACCGCGCATGGCACGCAGCGCCGCAATCGGATCCATTGGGAAGTGCAGGAACGGCGTGTTGACGCCGATGACGCCGGCGACGCGGTCCGGATGATAGACCGGCATCTGCCACACCACGATGCCGCCCCAGTCATGCCCGGCGAACACCGCCTTCTCCAGCCCCAGCGCATCGAGCAGACCCACGAGATCGCCGGTCAGGTGCGGCATGTCGTAGTCTTCGATTGCCTCGGGCCGTGAGGTGCGGCCGTAGCCGCGCTGGTCCGGCGCGATGGCGCGATAGCCAGCCGCGGCGAGCGCCGGCAATTGATGCCGCCAGGAATAGGCAAGCTCCGGAAAACCGTGGCACAGCACCACGGGCAATCCATCCTTCGGCCCCATCTCGTACACGGCCATGTCGATGCCGTTGGTGCGGATCATCGTTGGTTCGGGAAAATCGGTCATGACGTTCTCCTGTTGTCGAAATTCATGGCGCCAGGCGCAGCGCGGCAGCTGCCAGCGCGATCCAGCCGATGAGGAACGCGACGCCGCCGAACGGCGTGACGAAGCCGAACGCCCGCGTGCCGGTCAGCGCCAGCAGATAGAGCGAGCCGGAGAACAGCACGATGCCGGCGAGAAAGAATCCGGCGGCGGCGGTTGCCGCCGTCGTCCCCCCGCGCATGGCGAAGCAGGCCAAGCCTATCGCCAGCGCATGATACATCTGATAGCGCGCGCCGGTTTCGAATATGGTGAGCGCGTGGGCGTCGAGCTTTCCCTGCAATCCATGGGCGCCGAACGCACCGGCGGCCACGGCGAGGAAACCGTTGATCGCGGCGATCAGCAGCCACGCAGTCATGCGCAGCCGCAACCGGCGCCGTGCACGTGGCCATGACTGACGCTGGCGATGGCGTGCTGTGACAATTCCGCGGTGGCGGCAAAATCCGCCGTCACGCGCTCCATCAGTGCCGCATCGGCCATCAGCTCGAGCGCGGTGAGCGCCAGCGCCTTGGCGCCATCGAGCACGGCCTTGTCGCCACGCTCCGATGCCGCCCAGCGCGTGAACTCCGGATTGTGGATGATCACTTCCGCCGGCGCGACGCCGAACATCGGATGAATGGACGGCACACGATGGCTGATATTGCCCATGTCGGTCGAGCCGGCGAAACCCGGCGGAATGTCCTTCAACGGGAAGAATTCGCGGCCCAATTCTTCCGCGTTGCGCTCGAAGGCGCCGGCCATCGGCCAGTTGGTCTTGAGGTCGAGGTAATCCGTCTTGCCCCATTCGGTTTCCAGCCGCGTGCCGGTGGAGAGTGCCGCCGCCTCGAAGCAGGCCTGCACGCGCGTCTTCAGCGCGGCGAGATCATGCGCATCCTTGGCGCGCACATAGAAGCGGCAGCCGGCGCGCTCCGGCACGATGTTCGCCGCCAGCCCGCCATCGGTGATGATGCCGTGGATGCGTTCGGTGTGACGGATGTGCTGGCGCAATTGCGCGATGGACTGATAGGCCGTCACCACCGCATCCAGCGCATTCAATCCGCGGTAAGGCATGGCCGACGCATGCGCGGCGCGGCCGTGATACACCACGTCCACTTCCGAAATGGCGATGCAGGGCATGCTGACAAGATCGATGTTGGCGGGATGCATCATCATCGCGGCGTCGACGCTGTCGAAGGCACCTTCGCGGGCCATGATCTCCTTGCCGCCGAAGCGCTCCTCCGCCGGCGTGCCGAGGTAGCGCACACGGCCGGGCAATCTGCCGCCTAGTTTCGCCAGCGCCAGGGCCGCGCCCAATCCGGATGTCGCGATAATGTTGTGGCCGCAGGCGTGGCCGATGCCGGGCAGCGCATCGTATTCGGAAAGGATGGCGATGGTTGGTCCGCTTACGTTGCCGAATTCGGACACGTAGGCGGTTTCCAGCCCGAATGCGCCGCGCTGAACTGGCAGGTCCTGCGCCGCCACAGCATCCTCGAGTTTCGCCGCCGACTGGAATTCCTCCAGCGCCAGTTCGGGCTCGTCGTGGATGGAGTGGCTCAGCGCCAGCAATTCGCCCGCCATGGACTCCACGGCGGCGACGACGTCCTTCTTCAGCGATTCAAGTGACATAACGAGCTTCCGTGTAGCGTTCGGCTTTGCATCATAGACAAGGACAGACGCCTTTGCGAATGTGACTGCCGGATGACGGATTTTGTCTCGGCGCCGGACGGCGTTCGCATCGCCTTCGAGATTGTCGGCCGGGGCGCGCCGGTGGTGCTCGTCCATGGTTTCGGCGCGAGCCGCAACCAAAACTGGCGCGAACCGGGCTGGCACAAGACGCTCACCGAGGCAGGCTATCAGGTGATCGCGCTCGACTGCCGCGGCCATGGCGAAAGCGACAAACCGCACGACCCCGCAGCCTATGCCGGCAGCACCATGTCCGATGATGTCCTCACGGTAATGCAGGCGGCCGGGTACACGCGCGCCAACGTTATGGGGTACTCGATGGGCGGCATGCTGACGTTACGGCTCACCCACGACCACCCACAAGCCGTGACGCGCGGCATTCTCGGCGGCGTGGGCGAAGTCTATTTCACCCGCAATGACGCATGGCGCCAAGCCATCGCTGACGGAATCGTCGCCACCGACACCTCCGAGCTGACGCCGGTGCAGTGGATGTTCCGCAATTTCGCGCACGAGCCCGGCAAGGATATCGAGGCGCTTGCCGCCTGTATGCGCGCGTCGCGTCCGCCGCTCACTTTTGCGGAACTGGGCGCGATCTCCACACCCATGCTCGTCGTCTGCGGCGGCCACGATATCGTCTCCGGCCCGCCGAATGCGCTCGCCGAAGCGCTCGGCAATGGTCGCCATGTCACGGTCGAGAATCGCGACCACATGCGCACCGTCGGCGACAAGGTCTACAAGCAGGCGGTGCTGGACTTTCTCGCCGAGTAGAATTCGCGGCGCATATCGGCGGCCAAGCGCAGTGAGGTGCGGAGTTCCGCACGGTTTTCCACGGTCCGCGGCACTTCGGTTGACCCCAGTGGTGTGCTAGCCTTCCCGGGTCAAACACACGGGGCAATCTGCTGATGCGCGGACTCACATGGTGGGCTGTCCTGGCGGCAGCCATCAGTGTGTCCAGGATACCGGCTCTCGCCGCTCCACCGCCGGCGGAGGTGTTCGGCGCACTTCCGCAGGCGCAGCTCGCGCGTCTTTCACCCGATGGAAAGCGGCTTGCCGTGATCAAGCCGGTCGACGGGCACGAGAAGGTCGTGTTCTACGATCTATCGAAAGTGCCCTCCCCTCCTTATGTTGTCGGCATGGAGGACGGCATCGCCGACACCGTCTTCTGGAAGAGCAACAATCGCGCGCTGTGCGTTTTTCATGCCACCCTGCAGCACACGCGCACCCGTGCAATCGAATCGTTCAGCCGCACGCTGAGCGTCGATGTTGTGAATCGCACCCAGGTTCTGATGATGAAGAATTTCACCTACCTGAAGGAGAACAACGATGGCGGGGCGATTGTCGATCTGGCGCCGGAAGACCCCGACCATGTCTATATGACGGCGTACAACCAGTGGGACTATGAAATCATCCCCGACCTGTTTCGGGTGGACATCCGTACCGGCGCGGCGGAGCTCGCTTCGCACGGCAACAAGCAGACCGTGTCCTACCTGACCGATGGCCACGGACATCCCGTGGGGCGCATCGATCAGGGCAGCGATCTGACTGAGCACGTGTTTCTGAACGGCAGCGATGTGCTGCAAATCCCCGTCAAGGGGCGGGACGATTTCGACATCGAGGGGCCGCTTTCGGGCCTGCCGCTGCAGTTTGCCGTCGAGCGCCCGGACGCGTCGGGTACCACGGCGCTCTACCCCTGGAAGGCGACGGGTTTCGGCGCGCCACTGTTTGCCGACCCGGATTATGACCTCGGCTACGTGATCGGCAGCGAGCGGAGCGGCGAAGTGATCGGCGTCACCTATACCGACGATCGTCCGCGCACGCGCTATTTCGATCCGGAATTGCAGCATGTGCAGGAGTTGATGGAAAAGGCCTATCCGGGACAATCCGTGCAGATTCTGTCGAAGGACGACGCCGGCGCCGCTTATGTGGTCCGCACCGAAAGCCCGCACAATCCGCCGGTGCTGTCGCTCTATACGCCGGCCAATCACCAGTCGAACATCATCCAGGAAGCATATCCGGCCTTGAAGCCCGACGATCTCGGCGACGAGAAGGCCTATCCCTATACGACGCGCGACGGCGTCAAGATTCACGCCTACCTCACCCTGCCCCCGGGCAAGGAGGCGCACCGACTGCCGACCGTGATCTTTCCCCATGGCGGACCGGAAGACCGCAGCGCCGTCAAGTTCGATTGGTGGGCACAGTTCATGGCGAGCCGCGGCTACGCCGTGCTGCAGCCGAATTACCGCGGCTCGTTCGGTTATGGCTGGAATTTCGTCAAAGCCGGCGATGGCGAATGGGCCGGTAAGGTACAATGGGATCTCGAGGACGGCGTGAAGAAGCTGGTCGCGGATGGGATCGCCGACCCCAAGCGCATCTGCATCGTCGGCGCCAGTTGGGGCGGATACATGGCGCTAGCCGCCGCGACGTTCACGCCGGACGTCTATGCCTGCGCCGTCAGCTTCGCGGGCCTATCCGATCTCAGGCACGCCATTTATGAAGGCACGACATTCGAATCCGAAGGCGTGTCGATCTGGAAGCGGCGCTTCGGCGCGGAGACCGACGACAGCAAGATCGATGCACAGTCGCCGGCGAATTTCGCTGCCAGGGTGAAAATCCCGATCCTGCTACTTCACAGCGACAAGGATACCACCGTTCGGATCGATCAGAGCGAGCGGGAGGAGAAGGCATTGAAGGACGCCGGCAAGCCGGTGGAATTCGTCAAGCTGGATGGCGACGATCACTATCTCGAATTCGCCGCCACGCGCACGCAGCTGCTGAAGGAAGTCGAGCGGTTCCTCAAGGCTCATATCGGCAGTTGAGGCGCGGCAGATGCTGCCGCTATGATCCCGCGCGATCAGACACGCGAGGAACCGGTGAGCGCCGCCGAAAAACATTCGACCAAGCCGCACAATCTCGACACCAATCCGTTCGACTGGGCTGATCCGCTGCTGCTGGAGGAGGAGCTTTCCGCGGAAGAGCGCATGGTTCGCGACTCCGCACGGCAATACTGCACAGACAAGCTCATGCCGCGGGTGCTCGAAGG
>DASYBT010000011.1:0-1607 GCA_036500585.1 Rhizomicrobium sp. | reverse complement strand
TCCCGCCAATACAGCGCCGACGGAGCCGGACTCATGCTGGTTCCCGCATGGGATTTCATCACCGACGGCTGGCTGCACAGCCGTATGGCCATTCTGCGCGGGGTCGAAAGCGGCTTCAGCATCGCCCGCACGGCAAAGCAGGGAACCATGACCGTCACCGACAGCCGCGGACGCATCCTGGCCGAGCAATCCAGCGCCGCCCAGCCCGGCAGCGCAACCGCGCCTTTCTCCATCCTCATCGCCAGCGCCCCCGTCTGGCACCAGCCGACCGTGTACGCCTGGGCAGGCAACTGGTTCGCCTGGTTCGACCTTATTCTCGCGGCAGCCTTAATCGCATCCATCAAAACGAATTAGCACTTTAAGCCAATATGCGACTCCGAGCAGAAAAGGAGGGCGCGGCAGGCTCGACGGGGATGGGGCGAAGCCGTTTGCCTGGACGGCCGGCCCCCTTGCCAATTGTCCTGAGAAAGGCACATCCTAGTAGTCAGAAACGTTGGAGGCCGTCCCATGAAAGGCTTCTTGCTCCCGCTCCTCGCCGCGTTCCTGGCCCTGCCCGCAGCCGCTCAGGTATTCACTGTCACGCCCGAAGGCGTAGACGCAAAGTATCTCCAGTCCACGCCCACAAACGTCACGCTCTCCACGCTGCCGCTTACGCACCATGATCGCGAAGAACTTCTGCGCTTTCTGCAATCCGAGCAGGGATTCACCATGCGCCCGCTGCCCGTCGCTGCGCTCACCTTGCCCGCCAATGGAGAGATGAAGCCCAACGGCTCCGATTACGCCAATCTCGTTCAGAAGAAGGGAATCGCCGCGAAAGCCGGCGAGCGCGTCGTGATCACCGACGTCGCCATCGACAAAGACCACATTGTCCTCGACTTTAACGGAGGTCCAGTCCACAAGCATAAAGTCCTGCGCCACCTCTCCATCGGCATGGACCCCAACTACACCACGCCCGTTGTCCGCGATGCTCCCAATGAGGCGCACGGCTCCCGCATCGTGCTCGTCTTTCCGCACGGAGTGCCGGAGGTGACCGGCCTGCAGGTCGAGGCGCTGGTCAAGCCGATTGTTGATTTCTCCGTCAAGACGCCGCAGCAGGCCTATAGTGACACGCTGCCGCCGTTTCTCCGCAAGGCCGTCCTCGCGCATCAGGTGCTTGTGGGCATGAACCATGAGATGGTGCTTAGCGCGATGGGCCAGCCGCGCACAAAAATGCGCGAAGAAGAAAACCAGCAAGACATCGAAATCTGGATTTACGGCGAGCCGCCCGAGCCCACGCAATTCGTCCGCTTCAACGGCAATCGCGTGATTCGTTTTGAGCTCGCGCGCGTCGGCGAACCCATCGAAGTCCACGCCAAAAACGAAATGGGCGACTACTGGAGCACGCAGCAGCCGGACAACGTCCGCATCGTCAAGCTCGGCGATCAGGCGCCTGCCGACGCTGCGAAGGAATCAGCGCCAGCCGCGGCGCCCACGCTCAGAAATCCCGGCGAAGCCCTGCCCGCCGACAAAGGTAAAGACACGCCGCAGATGCAGCCGGTGGAGATGCCGAAGGGCACAAGCGGCTCGCAGCCCACAACGGCCCAGCAGGGAAGCGCCCAGCCACAAGC
>DASYBT010000010.1:0-10967 GCA_036500585.1 Rhizomicrobium sp. | reverse complement strand
AACCACCCGCTCCCGAAGGTCCAAGGAATACGCTCGCGTCATCCATGCCGGCCTCCATACCCAGCCCGCATCTTGAATCTGACTCGCGCCTCTTTGGGAATCCCCTACCGATTCACAAAAGGCCGATCACGCTCTAGATCGTGAACGCCGGATGAAACGCGATATTTCGAAAACAATTCACGGTAGGCGGCACACTGGCGGCCACAGCATGTGGTGGGCGATCTAAAGAAAATTCCGCGGCCAGATCATCGTGCGCCACATATGGGCGACCGGCGAGTTGTCGAAGCCGAGACCCTCTTCCGGTTGCTTGAAATTGCGGCCGATCACGTCCTCGAATTCCTCGCAATCGATAGAGACGCCTTCCTCGAACGAATAGACGTCGTTGATGGTGATGATGCGGCAGGTCATGTACCAGCGATGGTTCTTCGCCCGCTCGTATTCGTCGCGCAAATATTTCGGCACGTCGTAGTTGGGCCCGAAGAATTTGTTGTAAGCCTCCGGGTAGGCATATCCGACCGATTCATCCGGAAAGAACCGCATCGCCTGGTGCTTCTCGATGGCCCATGCGACTTCTTCGTCCACATATGGGCGCACGAGCTGCGCGCTCCAGTAGGCATGATCGGCGCGGATCAACACGCCGTTGGAAATATCGTGCAGCAGGCAGGCCAGCACGATCTTCTCATTATGGCCGGCGTCACCGGCACGCTTGGCACTCTGCAGCAGGTGATTGCAGGTGATGTCGCCGAAGCGATGGCGAAAAAAATCGAGAAGCGTCGGTTTCTCCGGCATGGCAGGCAGCGCCGGGTCGTCGCCCATCATCATGATCGCATCGGGCCCGAGCTCGCGCAGCACTTCGCGCTCGCGACCGCATTCGCGATCGTCAGGCATGGAAACCGGCTGCGGCAGAACGAGGCGGCGTTTGAGCGGCTGTGACATGCGGGCGATCCTTTCGCCGAAACCATGGCAAGGATTTGCAGCGGCCGCCAGAGCGGGCCTTCGCCAACGCGTCAAGCGGGAGCGATGAGCGGGATGACCTCGCGCTTGTTGCGGCGGTACACGCCGAAGTCGCGACGGTCGACCGTGATGACGGGCAGCTTCGGATGCAGTTCGCTCATCCGGATCAGGCAAAGGTCGGCGAGGTCGGGTGTCCTGTCTGCGTAGTGCCGCGCCAGCACCCGGAGTTGCTCCTGATGCTCGCTGCAGCTGAACGCGAGCGCGACAAGGCCCTCCGCAATCATGTCGAAGACTATGTCGCAGCTTGACAGGTGGAATGCCGTTTCGGCGAGGACAGCTTCGCAGGTGAGCAGCGGCTCCGTCACCCGTTCCGCGACGCCGACGGCCCAGTCATGGTACCTATCGTTGCGGTTTGCGAAGGCCACCAGGAAGCCGGTGTCGGCGATCCCGTTCACGGCTTGCTGAAGCCCTTCCTGGCGGAAAGATCCCGCGATCCCTTGACGCTGCCGGCAAGCCGCATGAACGGTTGCGACTTGTCCTCCTTGCGCGCGCGCTCGAGCTGTGTGCGCACGATCTGTCCCTGCGACAGACCGGTGCGCTTCGACACACCTTCGATCCAGGCCGCCAACTCCCTGTCTATACGTACCGTCAATGTATGGCCCATGCGGAAGATATGTACGACACGCCCACGGAACGCAAGCTTGACGTGTTGATGGCATTCTCGTGGGTGAGGTTGTTCCGCCGGCGCTGCGTCTGCAGTTCCAAACAAACGCGTGATGCTCTAGAGCATGCGCATGGCAACGCATCCCGCCGGTCCCGAAATCGAGCGATTGATTCAGCTGCTGGCGAAGCTGCCGGGCCTCGGGCCGCGGTCTGCGCGACGTGCGGCGCTTGTGTTGCTCAAGAAGCGCGAGGCGCTGCTCGAACCGCTGGGCGCGGCCATGCGCGACGCCGCCGCCGCGATCCGCACCTGCCAAGTCTGCAGCAATCTCGACACGGAGTCACCCTGTGCGCTGTGCCGCGATCCGCGCCGCGACACGTCCATTCTCTGCGTGGTCGAGGATGTGGCCGACCTGTGGGCGCTGGAGCGTGCCGGCGTGTTCAAGGGCAAATACCATGTGCTCGGCGGCGCGCTTTCGGCGCTCGATGGCGTGACGCCGGAGAAGCTGAATGTCGCATCGCTGCTCACGCGCGTGCACGAGGGCGTGGACGAGGTCATCCTCGCCATGAATGCGACGGTGGAAGGCCAAACCACGGCGCATTATCTGATGGATTCTCTTGCCGCTTCGAATGTGAAGGTCACGCGGCTGGCGCACGGCGTTCCGGTCGGCGGCGAGATCGACTATCTCGACGAAGGCACTTTGTCGGCCGCCTTCAAGGCGCGGCGAGCGCTTTAGGCCAAACCGGCGCGCAATTCCGCCATAGCCTTCCGTGCACCGATTTCGGCGGGCGCAGTTCCCCGATCGGCGGTGGTCAGCTCCACCTTCTCGATCTTGTCGCCGCGCGCCGCGATCTTGCCGGCGGAAATCAAAATATCCTTCAAGTCGCCATCGGCCTGGTTGAAGTGGCGCTGCAGCTTCTCGACCCGCTCCCCCAACAGCTTTACATCTTTCGTCAGCGCTCCGACTTCTTTCTGGATCTGACACGCCTGCTCGCGCATCCGGGCGTCTTTGAGCACGGTTTGCACGGTATTGATCGCGAGCATCAGGATGTTCGGTGAGACGATCACCACCTGCGAACGATGCGCCTTCTGGATCACGTCGAGGAATCCGTCGTGCAATTCGGCATAGATGGATTCGGATGGAACGAACATAATGGCCGGCGACTGCACCTCGCCGGGGACGAGATACTTCTCCGCGATATCCTTCACATGCTTGAGCACGTCATTTCTCACGCGCGCGGCAGCGAATTTCTTCTCGTCCTCGCTGATCGACTTCTTGAGGGCCTCGAAGCACTCCAGCGGGAATTTCGAGTCAATAACGATGGCCGTCGTTGTGCCCGGGAGGCGGATAACACAATCCGGGCGGCTGCGATTGGAGAGCGTCGCCTGAAACTCGTAGGCGCCAAGCGGCAGCGCATCGCGGATGATCGATTCCATCTGCGCCTGCCCGTATGCCCCGCGCGACTGCTTGTTCGACAGAATATCTTTCAGCGAGACCATCTCGCCCGAAAGCTGGGTGATGTTCTTCTGCGCCTCGTCGATCACGGAAAGCCGCGTCTGAATTCCGCCCAAGGTCTCGGCGGTCTTGCTGGCGGACTCCGTGAGGCTTTCGCCGAGTCGAGCGTTCAAGGAATCGAGGCGCTCGGAAAGCGTCCTCTGCAGTGCGGACTGCGCCTCCAGTGTCTGCGTGAACTGGCCGGCGATCTTGCCTTGCGCTTCGATGACGTGATCCAGACGTGGATCGGCCACGACCTTTGGCTCGACCGCCGGCTTTCGTTTGAGCAAGGCGAACGCCACAAGGGCTGCGGAAATGAGGAAGGAGGCCGCAAGGATAAGGAACGCCGGGTCCATGGATTTGCTCGCCAGGGGTGATTCTCCGATCCATGATACAATGTTCCGGATTTGTGCGCGCGTGCGCGGGCGGCTACGCCGCCAAATCCTTGACCCGAATCCCTGGAATCCCTATCTCCAGACCATGTCCGTCCGCCCCATCCTGATCGCGCCCGATCCGCGCCTTAAGGCCGTGTCCGAGCATGTCACGCAGGTCGACGACCAAGTCCGCAGGCTCATCGACGACATGGTCGAGAGCATGTACGCGGCCGATGGCGTGGGGCTTGCCGCCATCCAGATCGGCGTGCCCAAGCGCGTACTTGTGATGGACCTCGCGAAAAAGGACGAGAAGCGCGATCCGCGCGCCTACATCAACCCGAAAATCCTCTGGGCTTCGGAAGAAACGACGACCGTGCAGGAAGGCTGCCTGTCGGTCCCCGACATCTGGGAAGACGTCGAGCGGCCGACGAAAATCCGCGCCGAATTTCTCGATTCAGACGGTGTGGTGCACACCGTGGAGGCGGAAGGCCTGCTGGCCACCTGCCTGCAGCACGAAATGGATCATTTGAACGGCATCCTCTTCATCGATCACATTTCCAAGCTCAAGCGCTCCATCGCGCTGCGCAAAGTCCAGAAGGCTCAGCGTCTCAAGAAGGCGAGCTAGGTTGGCCCCGATGCGCGGGGATAGGTCCGCCCCCCACCCGGCTCCCCTGCGGTTCGCCGACCTCCCCACAAGGGGGAGGTAAATGCGGCTGGCATTCATGGGCACGCCGGATTTCGCCGTGCCCTCGCTTGTCGAGCTCATTGGGCACGGCCACGACATCACCGCCGTTTACACCCAGCCGCCGCGCCCGAAGGGCCGCGGACTGGCTTCCGAAGCCTCGCCGGTCGCGAAAGTGGCCGAGACACATGCCCTAACTACTCGCGCCCCACTCACTCTGAAGGATGCGCAGGCACAAGCCGAGTTTGCGGCGCTCAATGTCGACGCCGCGATTGTCGTTGCTTATGGATTGCTGTTGCCAAAGCCGATTCTGGATGCGCCGAAGATGGGCTGCTTCAATCTCCACGCATCGTTGTTGCCGCGCTGGCGCGGCGCCGCGCCGATCCAGCGGGCCATCATGGCGGGCGATGCGGCAACCGGCGTGATGGTCATGCGCATGGAAGAGGGTCTCGACACCGGCCCCGTGCTGATGAGCAAGCGTGTCGCCATCGGCCGCAAGGCCTATGGCGAGCTGCACGACGACTTGTCTCGCCTGGGCGCCGATCTGATGGCGCGCGCGCTGGCGGCCCTGGAGCGCGGCAGCATCGACGAACATCCACAGGAAGGTGAGCCCACCTATGCCAAGAAGATCGGCAAGAATGAAGCACGCATCGATTGGTCGAAGTCCGCGCGTGAGATCGACTGCCTGATCCGCGGCCTTTCTCCGTCTCCCGGTGCGTGGTGCGAAGCAAAGGGCGAGCGGCTGAAGTTGCTGTGTGCGGAGCCGCTGAGCGGTGGTGGCGCACCCGGTGAAATCCTCGACGATCAATTGACGGTCGCGTGCGGCGAAGGCGCCTTGCGTCTCCTTCGTCTTCAGCGCGCGGGAAAATCGGTGATGACGGCGGAGGAATTGCTGCGCGGGTTTGCTCTGCAACAAGGCGAACGGCTCGCGTGATGCCACGCTACCGCATCACGATCGAATACGATGGCGGGCCGTTTGCCGGATGGCAGCGGCAGGAAAACGGCCCTTCCGTGCAGGGAACGCTGGAAGAGGCGATCTTCAGATTGTCGTCGGAAGTCTCGACGGTGAGCGGCGCCGGCCGTACCGATGCCGGTGTGCATGCCTTTGCCCAGGTCGCGCACTTCGATCTTGCGAAGGATGTGCCGCCGGAAAAAGTGCGCGATGCGCTGAACTACCACGTCAAGCCCGCGCCGGTTGCGATCATTGCAGCGGAAATCGCCGCGCCAGATTTTCATGCGCGGTTTTCAGCGACCAAGCGCCACTACTTCTATCGTATCCTCACGCGGCGCGCGCCACCGGTGCTGGATCGGGGCCGCGTGTGGCATGTGGTGCATGCACTCGATGCCGACGCGATGAACGAAGCCGCGCAAGCGCTCCTCGGCCAGCACGACTTCACCACGTTTCGCTCCAGTGAGTGCCAGGCGAAATCGCCGGTGAAGACGCTGGATGCTCTGTCCGCGCGCCGCGCCGGCGATGAAATCCATATCGAGGCCTCGGCACGATCCTTCCTGCATAACCAGGTGCGTTCGATGGTCGGTTCCTTGAAGCTGGTGGGCGAAGGCAAATGGCAGCCGGACGATGTCCGCCGCGCGCTGGAAGGCCGGGATCGCGCCGCTTGCGGTCCTGTTGCGCCGCCGGACGGGCTGTATCTCGCCGGTGTCGACTACTGAAGATCAACGAGTTCAATCGAGCCCGGATCGATCGGCTGTCCGAAGAAGATTTCGCCAATCCGCGCAAATCGGTCCGGCGCGTCTGTGACGAGGAATTGCAATCTGCGTTCCCTGCTGCCGGCGCCGATATGTCTTTCGTGCAGCAACCCCGCAACCGCGTCGGCGGTGGTGATCGCGCTGTCCACCAGCGCCACATCCGGCGCCAGGCGGGCGATCGCCGGCTTCAAAACCGGATAGTGCGTACAGCCCAGCAGCAGGCATTTGGGCCTGGGTATCGACGACATCAGCGGGTCGAGATACCGATGCGCAATCGCTTCCACAATCGGTCCGGCGGTCAGGCCCTCCTCGGCGATGGGCACGAACAAGGGACAGGTTTGCTGCACGATGGTGATGTCAGTCGCACGCGCACGAATCGCACCCACATAGGCGCCGTGGCGAACGGTTCCTTCCGTTGCCAATACGGCGATCGGTCCCCTGGGTGCGGCCGCCACGGCCGCTGCAGCTCCGGGCTCGATGACGCCAAGCACCGGCAGCGGCGCCAACACTTCCTGCACCGCGGCGAGCGAAACCGAGGCCGTGTTGCAGGCGATCACGATCATCTTCACGCCGCGGCTGACCAATGCCCGCGACGCCTGGATCGCGTAGCGGCGCACGGTGTCGGCGCTCTTGGTGCCGTACGGAAGCCGCGCCGTGTCGCCGAGATAGACGAGGCTTTCGTTGGGCAGTCGCTCGGCCAGCGCGCGCAGCACGGTGAGCCCGCCCATACCGGAATCGAAAACACCGATGGGTGCTTCGTTCATGCCGGCGGCGATCGGAAATAGTCTTTCAGAATGGTGGCGTAGATGTCGGTCAGCCGAGCGATCTCCGCCACCGGAACGCACTCATCCACCTTGTGCATGGTGGCGCCGGGCAGCCCCACTTCCGCCACCGGGCAATAGTCCTTGATGAAGCGGGCATCCGATGTGCCTCCGGTCGTCGAAAATTGCGGCGTAGCGCCGGTGACGCCGGTAATCGCGCGCGACAGAAGCTCGGTGAACGTCCCCGGCTCCGTGACGAAAGCGACCCCGCCGACGCTGTGCGACACGGTCATCTCGCTGCCGGTCTCCTTGGCCTTATCATGCGCCATGGTCTCGATGCGGCGGATGATCGTCTCCGGCGTATGCAGGTCGTTGAAGCGGATATTGCAAACGGCGCGTGCCTCGGCAGGCGACACGTTGTTTGCCGGATTGCCGACATCGAAGGAGGTGAACACCAGGATCGAAGGCTCGAAATGGGCAGTCCCGGCATCGAGCGGTTCCTCGGCAAGCCGCGCCACCAGCGAAGCAAGGATCGGAATGGGGTTCACCGCGCGGTGCGGATAGGCGGTGTGGCCCTGCACGCCGCGCGCAACGATCTCCACCCGCATGCTGCCGCGCCGGCCGATCTTGATCGTATCGCCTGAGACTGCCGTGGAGGTGGGTTCGCCGACCACGCAGTGGTCGATCCGCTCACCCTTCGTCGCAAGCCACTCGAGCACTTTTTTCGTCCCGTTGATGCTCAGGCCTTCTTCGTCACCGGTGATGAGCAGACTGATCGAACCCGGCGGCTGTCCTTTTTCCAGATGGCGGCAAGCCGCGGCGGCGAACGCCGCGACCGCCGATTTCATGTCGGCTGCCCCGCGGCCATAAAGAGCACCATCTCGAATCTCCGCCGCGAACGGATTGGAGCGCCACGCGGCGGCGTCGCCAGGCGGCACGACATCGGTGTGACCGGCAAAGCAGAAATTCGGTCCGCGCGTTCCCCATCGCGCATAGAGGTTCTCGACGGGCGCAGTCCCGGCCTCCTCGAAGCACAGTCTCTCGCAGCGAAAGCCGAGCGGCTCGAGCGCCGCCACCAGCACGCCAATGGCGCCTGCATCGGCCGGGGTTACCGAGGGGCAGCGGATCAGCGTCTGGGCTAGGGAGACGGCGTCGACGACAGGCATTCCGCCGTTTAGTCCACCCGCTTCGGGCCGGTCAACAAATCGCGGGGAGGTTGTCTTTGGGGTGTTCCCATTCGCGCCGCGCCTGCCTATATTCGGGTTCGCAACAATATTCGAAAGGAGGTGATCCAGTGTCTCATTGTCATGACCTGCGGCCGACGAAAGGTGCCGCGACCTGGATCAGCGCTTCTGGCGAGGTCCGGGCCTAAGGCCAGACCTTTCGCGGGCCTTCGTCAGGGTCCGCAAACTGACAATGGAAGGGCCGTTGCCTCAGGGCAGCGGCCCTTCGTCGTTTGAAGGGTGGCGATCAGCTGGCGAGCACGACGCCGATCGGCGGCGAGGAAATCCGCGCCAGCGAATCGATGGCGTAGGATGCCTCGGGCTGCGGCCGGCCGGCGCGCGTGACAAGCATCACGGCATCGGCGTACCGCACGAGCGCCGGGGCGCCGTCGCTTCCCAGCACCGGCGGCGCATTGAGGATCAACAGGTCGCAGGCGCCGCGCAGGTATCCGATCAGCTGTGCCATCTCACGGGAGCCGAGCACCCGGCCCGTGTCGCTTCGCGCCTGCGCCGGCGAAAGCAGCAGGGCATTGGTCCGCGGATCCTTGATCAGGGCGCGGCTCAATTGCGCCTTGCCGCCGAGAACTTCGGTGAGGCCGAAGCGCAAGCCGCGGTAGCCGGCGAGCGGCGCGACCGATGGCTGCGCGACATTGGCGTCCACGATCACGACGCGCCTGCCGAAATTGGCGGCCGCCCGCGCAAGACTCAGCGCAATCGTGCCGGCGCCTTCTCCGGCCTGCGGCGAAGTCACAACGACCACACGCGGTCCGCCGCTGGCAGCGCCGTAAGCCACCTGCTGGGCAAGCTGGCCAATCGAGCGCGCATATTCCGAATTCGGCCAGTCGGTCACAAGATCGGCCGCGAGCGGATGCGCAATGCCGGTAAGTTCCGCAAGCACCGGCACGCCCCTGAGCGGATCGCGCGGCATCATGCTGTGCAATGCGGGACCGTATCGCTCCAGAACCAGGGCCAGCAGCACGCCCAGCATCAGTCCGGCGGGGATCGAGGCTGCGAAGATCATGCTGCGACGCGGCGAGCTCGGCACATTCGGAACGGCGGCATGCGAGATCACGCTGGCGTCCGAGGATTGGATCGCATCCTGATCCTGGATCGAGCGCAGGCGCTGCACGAACGAATCGTAGATGGCGTGGCTGGAGGCGGAATTCACTTCCAGAGTCTTCAGTTTGACGCGGTCGATGTTTTCGCCGCCCGCCTGGTGCTCGGTCTGTTTCAGGCTGCTTTCGAGCGAGGCGACCTGCGCACGCGCCACCGACACGTCGTTGGCGAGGGACCCCGCAAGGCGGCTCACTTCTTCGTCGATCTTTGCCTCGATATCTTTCTTCTGCTGCTCCGCGGCGATCAGCTTGGGATGCTTGGGGCCATAGCGCGTCGCGAGGTCCGCCTCGTTGCGGATCACTTCGGCTTCCTGCGTGCGCAGCTGCACGATGAGCGGAGAGGCCACGGCCTGGGAGATGTCCGCAGCCTGGCCGGACTTCGTAAGGCTGTTCACCCGCTCGTATGTCGCTTCCTTCTCCGCAAGATCCGCGCGCGCGGCGACAAGTTGCGCGCTCGTCGCGCTGATCTGCTGATCGACCAGCGGAACGCCGGCCGTATCGTTCAGATTGTGCTGCACTTTGTAGCGCTCGACGGCAGCGTCGGCCGCCTCCACTTGTCGCGACAGTTCGCGCACGCGCGACTCGAGCCAGCCGGTGGCTTCGCGCGTGGCGCGGAATTTCGTTTGCAGCTGGGCTTCGACATATGTTTCGGCAACCGTATTGGCGATTTGCGCCGCCTTCTCCGGCGAGTGGGACGTGACGTGGATGGAAATGGCCGTCGACAAGCCCTCGCTCTCGACCCACAGGTGCTGAAGGAAATTGTTGATCGTGGTCTCGTGCTGCTCCACGGAGGTGTCGCCCGGCACGGCGCTGTCGCTGCCGCCGAAGAGGCCGCCGGAACCGTTGAATTCCGGATCGCGGTCCAGGCCAAGCTTGTCCACCACCTGGGAAGTAAGATCCCGCGATGTGAGGATTTGAATCTGATTCTGTACCGAAGCGGGATCGGTCGGCAGTTCGGTGAGGACGGAGGAGGCATCCGCCACGTTGTTCTTGCGGCTGTCGAGCATGACGACAGACGACGCAGAGTAGAGCGTCGGCAGTAGCATCAGGACAACCGCCGTCAGTGCCACGACGATCACGGCGACGGCAAAGATGAAACCGCGGCGGCCGTAAAGAATGCGGAAAATGTCTGCCGCGCTGGGGCGGAATCGGCGGGCGCTGCCCGTTTCTTCGCCAGCCTCAATGCTGCCCGCGATTGCCATGTTCTCCGCTCGCGCCTCTGCCTGCCGACTGAATTGGGCCGCCGGATTTAACCCTTCGCAAACTGAAGAACCCTTAACGCTCCGCATCTCGGTTAATCGGAGGTTAAGCGAAGTTTCCGCGCGAAAGCTGCTTCCAAGGCGTCCCACATTGGTTTTGCTTGCAAATCCCGGTCCAGCGGCAGCATGCGCGGCGAGTATCCGCGCAGCCGGTCGCGCCAGCCGGGCGGATCGAGGAATCGGTCCGAGAGCCCCCAAGTGAGCACAGCGATGGTCGCGGGATGGTCGACCACCACATCCAGGAAGCGCCGGCTCATGTCGGCCACGGCGCGATCGCGTGACGCCACATCCAAAGTGCCGCCGCTATCGTCCACATCGTGCTCGGTCACCAGAATGCGCAGTCCCATCGCGCGGATGGATTCGAGGAAGGACGCGAGCTTCTTCTGATCCACGCCATGGCCGAAAGCAGCGAGGTGGCCCTGCATTCCGTAAGCCTGGATGGGAACGCCGCGCTTCAGAGCCGCCTCGAGAAAATCCAAGGTCCTGGCGCGGAACGCGTCATTCGGCGCGATCTCGCAGCCCCAGTCATTGTAGACGAGCAGCGCGTGTGGATCGGCAGCGCGCGCGGCATGGAAGGCGATGTCGATGTAGGAAGGCCCGAACGCCTTCAGCCACAGCGTGTCGCGGTACATCCCGGTTCCGTCGAGCAACAGCGCTTCGTTGACCACATCCCAGGAATGCATGCGGCCGCGATAATGTCCGGCCACGGCTTCGATGTAGCCGATGAGTCGCGAAT
>DASYBT010000009.1:0-6911 GCA_036500585.1 Rhizomicrobium sp. | reverse complement strand
GTCGACGAGGTACAGCTCGGCACCGGCGATCGCGCACTCCGCGCGGGTGATCACCGGGGCGTCGACCGGCATGGCGATCAGGCTGCGCATCCCGGCGCGGGCGGCATAGGCGGCCCAGGCCGCGCCGGCGTTGCCGTTGGTCGGCATGGCGACGCGCGTGACGCCCAGCTCTTTCGCCATCGACACCGCCAGCGCCACGCCGCGCGCCTTGAACGATCCGGTCGGCAGACGGCCTTCATCCTTGATCAGCACTTCGCCCGTTTCGCTGGCGATGCGCACCAGCGGCGTCATCACTTCGCCGAGGCTGACAATGTTTTCGTCGTGCTGGACCGGCAGTAGTTCGCGATAGCGCCACAGCTCCGCCGGTCGGTCGCGCAGCGCCTCCCTTGTCATCGACTGTTTGGCGGCTGCCAGATCGTAGCGGACCAGCAGCGGCTTCCCGGCGCGGGACAGGTTGTGCAGCACGCCGGCTTCGTGGCGCTCCCCGGTGGCTGAACATTCGAGATGCGTGACAAAGCTTCGCGGCATGATCCAAATCCGATGAGGACTTCATACGCGTCGGGGAAGAGGTTGCCCTCTTCCCCGATCGCGCTCGGACTAGGTTCGGCTATTTGCGGACAAATGCAAGAAGGTCTTCGTTGATCTGGTGCTTGTGCGTGGTGCACATGCCGTGCGGCGCGCCCTTGTAGATCTTGAGCTCCGCACCGGGGATGAGCTTCGACGATTTCATCGCCGCATCCTGGATCGGCACGATCTGGTCGTCATCGCCGTGCAGGATCAATGTCGGCACGTCGATGTCTTTGCAGTCGCCGGTGAGATCGGTCTCCGAGAAGGCCTTGATGCAGAAGTATGAGCCGGGGAAGCCGCACATCATGCCCTGCAGCCAGAACGATTCCCGCACCCCTTCCGACACCTTGGCGCCTGGCCGGTTGTAGCCGTAGAACGGCATGCTGAGGTTCTTCCAGAAGGCCGAACGATCCTCCACCACCCCCGAGCGGATCTGGTCGAACGCCTCGATGGGCGTGCCCTCGGGGTTGTCCGGCGTCTTCAGCATCAGCGGCGGAACGGCGCCGATCAGCACCGCCTTGGCGACGCGGTCGGTCCCGTGGCGCCCCATGTAGCGCACCACTTCGCCGCCGCCGGTCGAATGGCCGACATGCACGGCATCTTCGAGACCCAGATGCGCGACGAGATCGGCCAGGTCGTCGGCGTAGTGGTCGAGATCGTTGCCATCCCAGGGCTGATCGGAGCGGCCATGTCCGCGCCGGTCGTGCGCGATGCAGCGGCAGCCGTTCTGCGCGAGGAAAAACATCTGGTCCTCGAACGCATCTGCGCTCAAAGGCCAGCCGTGACTGAAAACAACGGGCTGACCTGTGCCCCAGTCCTTGTAGTAGATGGTGACATCGTCTCTGGTGGTGAATGTGGGCATGACCGCCTCCTTCGCGACAGCCCCGACGACCTATGCGATCCGCAAGACGCCCGGATGAAGCCTAGGCCTGGCGCCCGACCAAAGCGAATCACGTCGGTTGCAAAGCCGCCTTCCCCGGCTATATTCCGCCGCCGCTCGCAGCTTCGCGGGCACGGCGATATTCATAGCCAAACGGCCCGGAATCCTTGATGACCGACCTGCTTTCCAGTCCCTTCATCCCGCTGATTTTCGTGCTGGTCGTTATGTATTTCCTGCTCATGCGGCCGCAGCAGCAGCGCATGAAGCAGCTGAAGGCGTCCCTAGCCAATATGCGCCGCGGCGACACCGTGATCACGGCCGGCGGACATATCGCCACGGTCTCCAGGCCGGTGAAGCCGGAGGAAGAGCACGTGACGGTGGAGATCGCCGAAGGGGTTCACACCAAGGTGCTGAAGAGCACGATCAGTGAAGTGCGGCCGAAGAACGTGCCCGCCAACGACAAGGACGCCAAATAGGCCATGCTCCAGATTCCGACATGGCTGCGCGTCTTCATCGGCTTGATTTTGCTCGGCGGGATTCTGATCGCACTGCCCAATGCGCTGCCGGCGAATGTTGCGGCTCGCATGCCGTCCTTCATGTCCAACACCGTGGCTCTGGGCCTCGACCTCCAAGGCGGTTCGTCGATCCTCGAGGAGGTCGAGCTCGATCAGGCGCTGAAGGACAAGATCGAATCCCTGCATGCGGACGTCCGCATCGGCTTGCGCAAAGCGCATATCGGCTTCGAAAATCTCGAGGTCGCCGGCGACGACACGATCCATGTGCGCATTCTCGATCCCTCGCGCTTCGAAGATGCGAAGACCATCCTCAACAATCTCAATCCGGTGGCGACGAGTTCGCTGCTCGGCGGCGGTGCGCGCGCCTATGACCTGACCACACCGGGCAGCGACACGCTGGTGATGAAAATGACGGATGCGTACAAGACGCAGACGTCGCAGCAGATCGTGTCGCAGTCGATCGAAGTTGTGCGCCGGCGCATCGACGCGCTCGGCACGCGCGAACCGGATATCGCCCGCCAGGGCGAGGATCGCATCCTCATCGAAGTGCCCGGCCTTTCCGATCCGCAGCGGCTGATCGACCTGCTCGGCAAGACGGCGAAGATGACGTTCCAGCTGGTCGACGAAACCGCGAACCCCGAACAGGCCGCGAAAGGCATCGTTCCGGTCGGTGACGAGCTGCTTTACGAGGACACCCCCACCAAGGGCGGCCCGCCGGTTCCCATCGTGGTGCAGCGGCGCGTCATGGTGAGCGGCGATCGCCTGGTGGACAGCGCCGGCACGTTCAGCCAGTCAAGCGGCCAGCCGGTCGTGACCATGCGGTTCGACAGCGTTGGCGCGCGCGAATTTGCCGACATGAGCCGCGAGAATGTCGGCCGCCGCTTTGCCATCGTGCTCGACAACAAGGTGCTGTCCGCGCCGGTTTTCCGCGAACCCATCCTTGGCGGATCGGGTGAGATCGAAGGCAGCTTCACCATTCAGAGCGCGACGGATTTGGCCGCTTTGCTGCGCGCCGGCGCGTTGCCTGCGCCGCTCAAGGTGATCGAGCAGCGCACGGTGGGTGCCGAGCTGGGTGCGGACTCCATCACGGCAGGCAAATACTCGGCCATCGGCGGTCTCCTGCTCGTCGGGCTGTTCATGATCGCGCGCTACGGGCTGTTCGGCGTGTTCGCCGACGTTGCGCTCGCCTTCAACATCATTCTTCTGTTTGCGGCGCTGACCTTGTTTGGCGCCACGCTCACCCTTCCAGGCATCGCCGGCATCGTGCTCACCATGGGCATGGCGGTGGACGCCAACGTGCTGATCTATGAGCGGATCAAGGAGGAGCAGCGCAACGGGCGCAGCATGCTGGCCTCGATCGACACCGGCTTCCGCCGCGCCATGACCACGATTATCGACGCCAACGCCACCCACGTCATCGCCTCCATCATCCTGTTCGAGCTGGGCTCCGGTCCGGTGCGCGGCTTCGCGGTGACGCTGCTGGTGGGCATTATCACGTCGTTCTTCACGGCGGTGATGGTGACGCGGTTGCTGGTGGTTGGCTGGCTGGAGCTGCGCCAGCCCAAGCGCCTGGCGATTTAGTCCTTCGGGGCTCGCCCTTTCGGGCTCGCACCTCAGGATGACGCTTTCGCGCCTCGTCCTCGCGGGCTCCCGCCTCAGGATGGCGTCACGCTGAGGTGCGGCGCCTTTGCGGCGCCCCGAAGCGCGCGCTACACTCCAGCCTTGGAATCGCTTCTGAGGGGAGGCAGGGCCGTGGCCGCATTCTTTGCAAATCTGCGCAATACGGTGATCGCCGCGTTCGTGCTGGCGGCGCTGGTGTCGATCGTTTACTGGGCAACCACAACTTACGATGCAACGATGTTCTGGCGGTTCATCTTCCGCTGGCTGCATGTGCTGTCGGGCATCATGTGGATCGGTCTGCTGTATTATTTCAACTTCGTCTCCACGCCGATGGCGCCAAAAATTCCGGCCGAGCTGAAGCCGGCGCTCGGCAAGTACATCACGCCGGCGGCGCTGTTCTGGTTCCGCTGGGGCGCCATGTTCACCCTGATCTTTGGCCTGCTGCTCGCGTGGTCGAACGACTGGAGCGTGAAGAACTACCTGCTGCCGGTGATTACCTTCGACGCCGTAGAGGGCTTCTCCAATCCCGCCTTCATCAACATGGGAATCGGCGTGTGGTTCGGCATCATCATGTGGTTCAATGTGTGGTTCATCATCTGGCCGAACCAGCAGAAGGCGCTGAACATCGACAATGGCTATCCGAACCTGACGCAGCCGGAGAAGGATGCTGCGGCGCGGACGGCAGGCATGTTCAGCCGCATCAACACGATGCTGTCGGTGCCGATGCTGTTCTGCATGATCGCCACCGCGCATCTGTACGGCTCGATTTGAGACGCGATGAGTCCCCCTCGCCCCCGCTTCAGCGGGGGAGAGGGTTGGGGTGAGGGGGCTTGCCACAATCCCAACACCCCCTCACCCTAGCCCTCTCCCCCACATGCGTGGGGGCGAGGGAATTTCCATTGTAGAAGTCCGCAATGGAATCTGCCTTCACCGCCTGCGAAGCGATTGTTCGGCGCGCCGATCCCGATCGCTACTTTTCTGCGCTGTTTGCGCCTGAGGAAAAGCGCCGGCACCTGTTCGCGCTCTACGCGCTGAACCATGAACTCGCCCACGTGGCCGAGGCCGTGCGCGAACCGATGATCGGCGAAATCCGCCTGCAGTGGTGGCGCGAGGGGCTGGAAGGCGCGCGAAAAGGCGATCCGCGGCCGCACGACGTGCTGCGCGCTCTGGCGGAAACCTTCCGCGCCGTGGAGTTACCGCAGCGCCTGTTCGACGAGATGATCGATGCACGGGCCGCGGATTTCGTCCCGGGACCGTTCGCCAACGATCGGGAACGCGATGGCTATCTCGATGCCACATCGGGCAATTTGATGCGGCTGGCGGTGCGCATCCTTGGCGAGGGGGATGCGCTTGATGGTCTCGCCGGCGATGCCGGAATCGCCTATGGCCTGGCCGGGCTGCTGCGCTCGCAACAGCATCATGCCGCCCGCGGCAAGCTATTTCTGACCAATGCAGACACAGCAAGGAAGGACGCGCAGATGCGGCTGGAAGCGGCGCGCCGGACGCGCATTCCGCGCGAGGCGATGCCGGCATTCCTGCCAGCCTCGCTGGTGCCGCTTTATCTCAAGAACCAGCAGCGCGACGTGCCACTCTATCGCAAGCAACTGGCCATGCTCGCGGCGGCACTGCGGCGGCGCGTGTGATCATTCCGCCGCGGCGCGGGTGGTGCCGAGCCAGGCATCGAGATCGGCCAACGCGCGATGCGCCATCGCCTTCTTGCGGTCACGGCCTCGGGCTCCGGCAAGCTCCGGAAATAATCCAAAGTTCACGTTCATCGGCTGGAAGGTCTTTGCATCGGCGCCGCGGGTGATGTGCGTGAGCAATGCACCGAGCGCTGTCGTTGGCGGCGGCGGCAATGTTGTGTCACCGCGGAGTTCCGCCGCCGCGAAGCGACCCGCCAGCAAGCCGATGGCCGCGCTCTCGACATAGCCTTCGACGCCGGTGATCTGTCCGGCGAAGCGGATGCGCGGCTCGCGCTTTAGCCGCAGCGCCTCGTCCAGCAACCGCGGCGAGTTGATGAATGTGTTGCGATGCAAGCCACCAAGGCGCGCGAACTGCGCGTTCTCAAGCCCCGGAATCATGTGGAAGATGCGGGTCTGCTCGCCGTGCTTGAGTTTGGTCTGAAAGCCGACCATGTTCCACAATGTGCCGAGCGCGTTGTCTTGGCGGAGTTGCACGACGGCATGCGGGCGCCTCCCGGTCCGTGGATCGGAGAGCCCAACGGGCTTCATAGGGCCGAAGCGCAGCGTGTCGACCCCGCGCGCCGCCATCACTTCGATCGGCAGGCAGCCTTCGAAGTAGGGGGTGGATTTCTCCCACTCCTTGAACTCGCCCTTCTCGCCCGCAAGCAGCGCGTCGATGAAGGCGCGATACTGTGCCTCGTCGAGCGGACAATTGATGTAGTCGGCGCCGTCGCCCTTGTCGTAGCGCGACTGCATCCATCCGACGTTCATGTCGATCGATTCGCGGTGCACGATGGGCGCGATGGCATCGAAGAAGGAAAGCGACTCCTCGCCAGTCTTGGCACGAATGGCTTCCGCGAGCGCCGGCGAAGTGAGGGGGCCGGTGGCAATGATGACGGAACGCCAGTCCTCCGGCGGCAGCCCGGCGACTTCCTCTCTAGCGGTCTCGATCTTCGGGTGGGCCTCGATGGCGCGCGTGATTTCGGCGGCAAAGCCGTCGCGGTCCACGGCCAGCGCGCCGCCGGCGGGCAGCCGATGTGCGTCCGCCGCGCGCAGGATCAACGACCCCGCGCGCCGCATCTCCTCGTGCAGAAGACCGACGGCATTGTTCTCCCAATCGTCGGAGCGAAGTGAATTCGAGCAGACGAGTTCGGCGAAGCGATCCGTGTGGTGGGCATCCGTGCGCCGCACCGGGCGCATCTCGTGCAACACCACGCGGCAGCCGGCACTCGCCGCTTGCCACGCCGCCTCGCTGCCCGCCAGTCCGCCGCCGATGATGTGAACCTTGTTCATGCGCGCGAGACTAGCCGCTTTTGTCTGCGAACGCGACTTCACCACTTGACATCAAGGCATCAACCGGATGATGCTTTGATGCTAATGAGAACGACCGCAACCTTTACGAGCGACAACGCAGTGCGCCTTAAGCGCCTTAGCAAGAAACGGGGTCAGAAATTTAAGGACGTACTCAACGATGTTGTCCGCAGGGGCCTCGATGCGGTGGAAGCTGAACCCAAGCGCCGTCAGCCATTCAAAATTCATGTCTTCGATGCTGGAAAGCCGCTTTTCAACAGTCCAGAGGAATTGAAAAAGCTGATCGGCGACATCCAAGAGGAAGAGGACCTTGAAAAAATGCGAAGGTCCGGCTTC
>DASYBT010000008.1:0-3094 GCA_036500585.1 Rhizomicrobium sp. | reverse complement strand
AAAATCCCAGATCATCACCATGCGGCTGTCGCCCGACGAGGATTTCGGCCACAAGGTGACAAAAGTCTCGGTGCGCGGCGACTGCTTTGCCGGCGGCATCGAGACCATTCCGTGGGAACAGCGCAAGCCCTATGACGAATTCGATTACGGCTACGTGCTGACCGTGCACAAAAGCCAGGGCTCGCAATGGGACGACGTTGTGCTGTTCGACGAAAGCTTTGCGTTTCAGGATAGCCGCGCGCGCTGGCTCTACACCGGCATCACGCGGGCGGCGAAGCGGCTGAGCATCGTGGTGTAGAGTAATCGAGAGAGGGAGCGCCTCTTGTTCCCCTCTCCCCTTGTTGTGGCAGAGGGTGGCTCGCATCATAGATGCGAGACGGGTGAGGGATACGCGGCGTCTCATCTTGTGGCCACCCCTCATCCGGCGCTTCGCGCCACCTTCTCCCACAAGGGGAAGAAGGGAAAACGAGCACTTTATTGGTCGCTGGACGGCGCGTGGTAGCGGCCGCTGGATTCGACTTCACCGCCCTTGCCGTACATGTTCCGCGGCCGCGCCCAATCTGTAAGCGAATGATTGGGCCCGTGCTCGTTACGGCCTTTCGGCATGGCATCGAGGACACCATAGACGCCCATCACCTCCTCGCCGCCGCGGCCGTAGGCCGAATAGGTGTGAAAGATCTCGCCGGTTTCGTTCTTGTAGAACACGCTGCGTCCGGACAAATCCAGCACCTCGGCTACCCATTCCGGCGCGGGGCGATAATTGTACTGCGCACGACCGGCCTCGACATCCTCGGGTCTGAACGAGACCTCGAAGTCGTAGTTGAAATCGCTGTGGAACGAGGAAACCCAGAGAAATTTCCAGCCCATGCGGTGGCGCACGACCTCGATCTCGGCGATCGGCGCGCGGGCAACCACCGCGTAGCTGACGTCGTGGTTTTCGAGGTGCGGCAGGATATCCATCATATGGTCGACCTCGAGCGAGCAGCCGACGCACTGGTGGTCCGCGCCCGGCGGCATCATGAAGTGCTTTATGTAGAGCTGGCTGCGGCCGCGAAACAAATCCGACAAGGTCAATTTTCCCATCGGACTGTCGAACACATAGTCCTTTTCGATCCGGACCCAAGGAAGCCGGGCGCGTTCAGCCATCACCAGGTCTTTGTGTTTGGTAAGCGCCTTCTCCTGTTCGAGCAGCAAGACGCGTGCTTCGCGCCATTCCTCAGGGGATACGATATTATGTTGCATGATATCTTCCTTTCTGTTGTCGAGACCGGATCTCGGCCGAACGACAACTTGCGCGGAGCACCCGCGCAACATGTTTCGGCGGCGAGCGATTGATCAGCGTTGCGACTGCACACGCCCTGATCCCGGAGGCTTCATCCGTTCAGCGGTTCGCAAAGGTTCCACTGGCCGGTCCCTTTTCACGGCCTCCTGCTTGAATGACGAACCCCGAGACTGCGATCCGACACGGAACCGGAAGAAGTTTTCGGCCTGACGGCGCGCTAACACCTTGCAAACCATGCTTTTATTCACGAACTCGTGTGCGTCCGGCTGTAACAAAGCCGACAGTGCTCCGTATCTAGGGCATCGGGCGGCTCTCTCATCGACCATTAGCGATTGCGAACGGCAACGGCCGCCCTAAACTGCCTTTCAATCCGAACACCCCCAGAGGAAGCCCCATGTCTCGTAGCTTCATGTCCCGCCTCACCTCCCGTAGCCAATTCAGGCGTCTTTCGCTCTGCGTTGCCACGATCGGCGCGCTGGCGACCGCTGCCTTTTTCGCGACGCCCTCGTTCGCGGCGGAGAACGCCGTGGTGATCCCGGCCCCCGCGATGGATGCCAAGCCGGCAGACGGTATCCAGACCGTGGTGTTGTCGGGCGGCTGCTTCTGGGGCGTGCAGGGCGTGTTCCAGCACACCGCAGGCGTCGTCAGCGCGGTGTCCGGCTATTCCGGTGGCAGCAAGGCGACCGCGCAATACGAGATCGTCTCGACCGGCACCACGGGACACGCCGAGTCCGTGCAGGTCAAATACGACCCGAAGAAGATCAGCTACGGCAAGCTGCTGCAGATCTTCTTCTCGGTGGCGCATGACCCGACTGAGCTGAACCGCCAGGGCCCGGACAGCGGCACGCAATATCGCTCGGCGATCTTCACCACCTCGGACGAGCAGAAGAAGGTCACCGACGCCTATATCGCCCAGCTCAACGCCGCCAAGGTCTACGGCAAGCCGATCGTGACCAAGGTCGGGCCGCTGGAGGCATTCTATGCCGCGGAGGGCTATCATCAGGACTACCTGACGCTGCACCCCAGCCAATACTATATTGCGGTCAACGACATTCCGAAGGTCGAGAACCTGAAGAAGCTGTTCGCCGAAAATTATACCGAGAAGCCGACGCTGGTGGGCGCTGCCAAGGTCACCAACTGACGGCGTGTTTGAGAAGGAGGTTCGATGTCCGACACCAAGACGATGACCGGCAAGGTCGAGAAGAGCGAGGCCGAGTGGCGCAAGGAGCTGACGCCGATGCAGTACGCGGTGTTGCGCGAAAAGGCGACAGAGCGGCCGTTCTCCGGCGAGTACGAGCATGAGAAGCGCCAGGGCACCTATACCTGCGCCGGCTGCGGCCAGACCTTGTTCGAATCCGACGCCAAGTTCGACTCCGGCTGCGGCTGGCCGAGCTTTACCGCGCCCGCGGTCGACAGCCATGTCGACGAGGAGCGCGACATCACCCACGGCATGATCCGCACCGAAGTGTTGTGCTCCAAGTGCAACGGCCATCTCGGCCATGTGTTCGACGACGGCCCCGGCCCGACCGGCCTGCGCTACTGCATCAACTCCGCGGCGCTGAAGCTGCAGCCCAAATAAGCGGGCTCGCGGTTCCTTCGCTGGAACCTGGGCTTCGGATATGCTTTGCTCGACAGGCCCCGCGCGGCGCAAGATGCCGCCGGCAGCCTGTTGGGAGAGCGCGATGTCCCTGGGAACGATACTCATCATCCTCGTCATCATTTATCTGCTGGGCGGCTTCAGCGGCCGGTTCGGCGGCTATGGCTACGGCATGGGCCATTCCGGAATGGGCATCGGCGGTGTCATTCTGGTAG
>DASYBT010000007.1:0-20124 GCA_036500585.1 Rhizomicrobium sp. | reverse complement strand
AGGCCGAGGAGCGTACGGTTGACGCAACATGGCAGCGCATCGGCATCCTGCTCAACGCCTTCACTCCCGGCCAATGCTCAAACTACCTCGTCAATGCCGGATACGCTCCAATATGATTGGATCACGCTCTAGCCGGCACGCGCAACCGGCGCGCCATCGGCGCAGACGGAGTGATCGATGCGCGCGCGGCAAACCTCACCGGATAATCTCTCCAGCGCGCCGGGCTTCAGCGGAAGGCCGAGAATGCGCGCGCGATCGACCGGTCCGGGAAAGCGGACCGTGCCGGCGGCAAGTTTGGCAAAGCCGACACGCGCGTAATAGGGCTCATCGCCGACAAGGATGATGCAGCCGTAGTCGGTCGTCTTCGCCGCCTCGATACCGCGCTGCATCAGCGCGATTCCGATGCCGCGCCCACGCTGATTGGATTGCACCGCAAGGGGGCCGAGCAGAAGGGCCGGATCGTCTCCCACGACAATCGGCCAAAAGCGGACGGAGCCGCGCAATGTGTCGCCCTCGATGGCGACGAAGCTGAATTGCGCATCGGGATCGACGCCTTCCCGCAGCCGATAGGCCGATTTCGCAAACCGGCCCGGCCCGAATGCCTTCGCCACCAAAGCCTCGACTGCTGCCGAGTCTTCCGGCGTCTCCAGCCGGATGTGCCAGGTTGGATTGCCGGGATGGGTCACGTGCACTCCACGAAAGGAACAGGCGCGACGTAAGCCGCCAAGCGGGCCGCGCGCAAGCGTCACCAATAAGGTGACGGCGGCGCCTTGCCGGTCAATTCCCTCAGTCTTCGCAGGGTGCCGCGCGTGGCATCCTGGGGTGGCGCAGCGGGATCGGCCCACTGTATCTCCACGATTTCCAGGTTCGGCCGGAAATCGATGATCGCGTCCGGCAAGCGATAGAGCGCCACCACATTCGTCGCGATCCCGACGGCGCGCGTGTAAAGGCCGTATAGCACTGGCGCACTTGACGATTGCAGCCCCACTTCCTCGCGACATTCGCGGATCGCTGCATCGGCCGGCGGCTCGCCGCGATCGACGCCGCCGCCCGGGAAATGCCAGCCGGGAGAATATCGCTGCCGCACCAGCAGAATGCGCCCTTCGGCATCTTCGATGATCGCGCTGACGCCGAACGCAACCGGGCTCGCCAGCGCCTTGAAGGCGAGCAGAAGGGGCAGGAATGCGGATTGCCTGGCGGCCATGGTCGGTCAAGTGGTTAATCGACAATAACCTTCTGGCGCCCGGGAGGAACAGGGCCCTTCCTGTAGTGGCTGTGTAAAGCATTGCGTCAAGAAAGTCGCAACGGGCGCGGTGCTACTGTTCCGCAATGACGACGCAAGGCTTGCGTGACCTGACAGTGCTTATCGTCGAGGACAACGAGCATATGCGAATGTTGCTTCCGGCAATCCTCAATTCCGTCGGAATCCGACAGGTGGTCGAGGCGGTGGATGGCACAGCTGGGTTCGAGAAGCTAAACACGCTGAGTCCCGATTTCATCCTCACCGACCTTTCCATGAAACCCGTCAACGGAATCGAATTTGCGCGCATGGTGAGGCGTCGGCCGGACAGTGCAAAGCCGTTCATCCCAATCATCATGATCAGCGGACATGCCGAGCGCCGCTTCGTGGAAGAAGCGCGCGATGCCGGCATCACGGAATTTCTGGCAAAACCGATCACCGCCAAAAGTCTGCTTCTGCGAATCGCCTCGGTCGTGGACCAGCCGCGCTCTTTCGTCCGCTGCGACCGGTATTTCGGCCCAAACCGGCGACGCCGTACAGGCAAGCACACCGGCCCATGGCGCCGTCAGGCCGACCGAGACGACATCGTCATCCAGTAGAGGTGCGCGTGGACAACAAGGCCGTCGAGATCATTCCTCCCGAAGCATATCCGCAGGTGATGCCGCGGGCGGAGAGCGAAGCCTTCATACAGGTTCTCACGAGCCAAGGCGCGCTCGCACGCGCCGATCGGGTCGTCGCGGAGCAGCGGCCAATCATCGGGCACGCCATCGCTGCCCACGTTTCCGGCCTGAAATCGGCGTTCGCCGCAGGCGACCTCGACGCAGCACACGCGGAGGCCCATGAGATCCGCGGGCTTGCCGGCAACGCCGGCTTCGCGGCAGCGGGATCGATCTCCGACAAGTTCTGCAAGTATCTTGACGGCACGGCCGGCAAGGGGGTGACGCCCGATCCGTTGATTTTGCGGCTGCACGTCGAAGCCATCGCCCGTGCGACCCAAGCGCGCGACGAAGCTGACCGGTTCGGTCGTGCCGTGGCCGCCGAGCTGGATGCGTTGGTGGCACAGCGCCTCGCGGCAAAAGCCTAACGAGATGTTTCCCGCCGTGACGGCGATTACAGCCGCAGTGCAAGTGCGTTCATCGCAATTTAAGCCCTTCCCTTAATGATGAACTGTCTCAGGCGGGGCTGCGCGCAAGCGGTCGCCGTCCCGTTTAACGTTGGATCTGGCATGCTGCAAATCGGCGGAATTGTCATCCTTTTCGCGATGGTCTTCGGCGGATTCATCATCTCGGGCGGCTCGCTCAGCGTGGTGATCGAAGCCTTGCCGCACGAGATGATGACGATCGGTGGCGCCGCCATCGGGGCGCTGCTCATCGCCGGATCGATGTACTCGCTCAAGAAGATCGGCGGCGAGATGGGCAAGGTCATTTCCGGACCGAAGTGGAAGCCGTCGGACTATCGCGATCTTCTCTGCCTGCTCTTCCTGCTCACCAAAACGATGAAGACCAAAGGGCTTATCGCGCTGGAAGCGCACATCGAAAAACCGGAAGACTCTTCCATCTTCAAGCGCTATCCACGCATTTCGAAGGACCACTTCGCTCTCACCTTCATCTGCGACACCCTGCGCATGATGACGATGAGCCTGGAAGACCCGCATCAGGTCGAAGCCGCGATGGAGAAACAGCTCGACAAGCATCACGCCGAAGCCCTGACGACCGCCGGTTCCCTGCAGGCGACTGCCGACGCCCTGCCCGCGCTGGGAATCGTCGCGGCGGTTCTCGGCGTGATCAAGACCATGGGTGCCATCAGCGAGCCGCCGGAAGTGCTCGGCAGGATGATCGGATCGGCCCTGGTGGGAACGTTCCTCGGTGTGTTCCTGTCTTATGGAATTGTCGGACCGATTTCACAGCGCCTGAAGGCGATCGTGGAAGAGGAGGCGCTGTTCTACCACGTGATCCGCGACATTCTGGTTGCGCATCTGCACGGCAATGCGGCGCAGGTATCGGTGGAGATCGGCCGCGGCAGTGTGCCGACCGTCGCCCAGCCAACCTTCCAGGAACTTGAAGAGTCCCTCAACAACATCCCGCCGGATTCGGCTTAGGACTCCGTCGCCTTTCGCCGCAAATCATCCAGGGTCACGAAAAACGTGGCGAGCAGGCCGGCAAAAATGCCGAGTGGAACGGCATACACCACGTCCACATCGCAGCCCATCACGATGATCGCCGTGACGGCGAGACCAGTCCACTGACCCACCTTGCGAGGCATCCCAAGCGTTCCGCTGTAGCGAACGTGGAAGCATCGCAAACCGCCAGCACCAACGGAAGAAAAGTGTTAACGAGAGGTTAACGCGAGGTGCGGCGCCCGGCTATCTGCCGCCCAGGTCCTGCTTCTTTTGCAGATACTCGTCCCGCTGGATTTCGCCGCGGGCGTATCGGCCTTCGAGGATATCGAGGGCCTCCGACCGGCTCCGCGCCGTTCCCCAGCCGGGGTGTCCGTAATAGTAGTAATGACGCCGGCCAAAGATCAGCCACACGATGAAGACGATGAACAGAAGCGTCAGCAAGCCATGGAACGGCCAGAAGAAAATCCAGAATGGCCAAAACCATAAGTGGAACATGTGCTCCTCCAAGCCTTGCTCGCCTGTGTGATATGGGAATCCGCTGGAGCCTTTGCCAGAGGCGCCAGGTGGGCCTTACGCGGGTAGGCGCATTTGAACCTATTTCTGTTGCTCGGCGAATGCGCTACGCCACGCGCCGCATGAACACCCCGCCAACAGCACGTCACAGATTCTGCGTCGCCCCGATGATGGAATGGACGGACCGGCACTGCCGGTATCTGCATCGGCTACTGACCCGGCGCGCGCGGCTCTACACCGAGATGGTGACGGCCGACGCGGTGATCCGAGGGGACCGGAACCGGCTGCTTGCCTTCGATCGTTTCGAACGGCCGGTGGCGCTGCAGCTTGGCGGTTCGGAGCCCGCGAAGATTGCGGAAGCCGCGAAGATCGGCGCCGATTTCGGCTACGACGAAGTAAACCTGAACGTCGGCTGCCCCTCCGATCGCGTGCAATCGGGCCGCTTCGGCGCCTGCCTGATGCGCGAGCCCGAGCTGGTGGCGGAGTGCGTTGCCGCCATGCGCGCGGCGGTCTCAATTCCCGTGACCGTGAAGTGCCGTATCGGCGTGGACGATCAGGACCCGGAGGTCGCCCTGCGTGCGATGATCGCTGCGTGCGCAGACGCAGGCGTGACTATCTTCGCGGTCCATGCGCGCAAAGCGTGGCTGCAAGGGCTGTCGCCCAAGGAGAATCGCGAGATTCCGCCGCTCGATTATGAACTCGTGTATCGGATCAAGCATGAGAACCCGCAGCTGACGATCATCGTCAACGGCGGCATTCGATCCCTCGACGATGCAGAACGGCAGCTGGCGCATCTCGACGGCGTGATGATAGGTCGCGCGGCGTATCAGGCGCCGGCGATGCTGGCGGACGTGGATCCGCGATTGTTCGGCGAACCTTCGCGCGATGTGGATGAAGCTGTCGAGCATTACATTCGGTACGTCGAAACAGAACTGCGCGCGGGCGCGCCGCTGAACGCCATGACCAAGCACATGCTGGGGCTGTTCAATGGCCGGCCGGGCGCGCGCGCCTTCCGCCGCCATCTGAGCGAGAACGCCACGCGCAGCGGCGCTGGCATCGATGTGTTGCACGATGCGCTGGCGCGTCTTGGCACAGAACGGGCGCTGGTCGCGGCGTAATCCGTTATCCCAGTGAAGCCCCCGCCGGCGCGCCAGCTATGCAGGCGGGCGACGAGAGAATAGGCTGATCGCCTTCTCAGATATCGGAGGGTGTTATGGCGATAGACCAAGAGAAGCTTCACGAATTTCTGCACCATGCCGTCGGCGATCTCGGTGCCGCAATGAGCGCGGTGCTGATGAGCATCGGCGACGAACTCGGCTTCTACAAAGAACTCGCGACAGAGGCGCAGACGCCGGCGCAGCTGGCGCTGAGGACGCACACCAACGAGCGCTATGTGCGCGAATGGCTGAACAACCAGGCAGCCGGCGGCTATGTGCATTACGATCCATCGAATGGCACCTATCATCTCGATGAAGAACAGGCCCTGTGCCTCGCCAATCCGCACGGACCGGTGGATCTGCCCGGCGCGTATCTCATCGTGCAGGATCTGTTCAAAGTCCGCGAACGCGCCGTGGAGAATTTCCGCACAGGGAAAGGCATGGAATGGGGCGAACATGACCGCTGCCTGTTCCACGGAACGGAGCGCTTCTTCCGCGCCGGCTACAACGCCAACCTTCTCGGCTCGTGGCTTCCAGCGCTCGACGGCGTGGAAGAGAAGTTGAAGCGTGGGGCCAAGGTTGCGGACGTGGGATGCGGCCATGGCGCCAGCACCATTCTGCTCGCGAAGGCCTTCCAGAATTCCGAGTTCGTCGGCTACGACTACCACGAACCCTCCGTCGCCACGGCGCGACAGCGTGCGAAGGACGCCGATGCCGGCAATGCGCGCTTCGAGGTGGCAGACGCGACAAGCTACGATGGCGGCGGCTTCGACCTTATTGCCTTCTTCGACTGCCTGCACGACATGGCCGATCCCGCCGGCGCAGCGCGGCATGCACGCGAGCAGCTCAAGCCGGACGGCAAGGTGATGCTGGTCGAGCCGTTCGCCAACGATACGCCGGAGGCCAACCACAATCCCGTCGGACGCCTGATGTACGGCGCCTCGGCGCTGATTTGTGTTCCGGTGTCGCTTGCCAGGAACGGTCCCGCGCTCGGCGCACAGGCCGGCGAGAAGCGACTGCGCGAGATCATGGTGGATCAGGCGGGCTTCAGCTCGTTGCGCCGGGCCGCCGAAACGCCCTTCAACCTGGTGCTGGAAGCGAGGCGGTAAACCCATCTAAAGGCATAAGGGGTTTCCCGCACTATCCGCTATCGGAGGGATGCGCGTATCTCTTGTGCGTTGGCTGAGGTTACGGACCGGTTTCGTCGCGGCTGAGATGACCCCAAGTCTCGAAGCGCCGCGAAATGAAAAAGGGCTGCACGCGAAAGCGCTGCAGCCCTTTGCCGTTTCGGGTGACGATGCCGAAATCAGATCTTCTGATCGTATTCGCCGACTTCGGGATGCTTCTTCAACCGCGTATCGATGTCGGCAAACATCGCCCGCATGTTCGCTTCCGATGCCGGGCTCTCGACGACGACGACCAGTGACGGCTTGTTGGACGATGCGCGTACCAGCCCCCAGGTGCCGTCTTCCAGAACGACGCGCACGCCGTTCACCGTGATCACGCGCGTGATCGTCTGGCCCAGGACTTTCTCGCCGCGGGCGTGAAGATCGGAATACTCCTTCACCAGCGCATCGACGACGGCGTATTTCTTGTCGTCGGGGCAGTACGGCGCCATGGTGGGCGAGCCCCAGGTCTTCGGCAGGCCGGCCACCAATTCCGACATCTTCCTGCCGCCGGCGCGATCGAGCATTTCGAGGACGGCGATGGCGGCCACAATGCCGTCGTCATAGCCGCGGCCGATCGGCGGATTGAAGAAGTAATGGCCGCTCTTCTCGAAGCCGGCGACGGCGCGGAGTTCGGCCGTGCGGCGCTTGATGTAGGAATGCCCGGTCTTCCAGTAGTCGACGGAAACGCCGTTCTCTTTCAGCACCGGATCGGTTTCGAACAATCCCGTCGACTTCACGTCCACCACGAACTTGGCGCCGTGCTGGCGCGAGGACAGATCGCGCGCCAGCAGCACGCCGATCTTGTCGGCGAAAATCTCGTTGCCGGAATCGTCGACCACGCCGCAGCGGTCGCCATCGCCGTCGAAGCCGAGGCAGATGTCGGCGTCATGTGCCCGCACGGCATCGGCCATGGCGTGCAGCATCTCGAGGTCTTCCGGATTCGGATTGTATTTCGGGAAATTGTAATCGAGCGTCGCATCCATCGGGATGACGTCGGCCCCGATTCGCTTCAACGCTTCGGGCGCAAACACGCTTGCCGTGCCGTTGCCGCACGCCGCCACGACCTTGATCGGCCGCGACAGTTTGTGGCCCTTCATCACGGCTTCGAGATACTGCTCGCGGAAATCCTCGACGCGCGTGTAGCTTCCGCCCGGACGCGGCTTCGCTTCGCCGTTCAGCACAATCGTCTTCAGCCGCTGCATCTCGTCCGGTCCGAAGGTCAGCGGCTTCTGCGCACCCATCTTCACGCCGGTCCAACCGTTCTCGTTGTGACTGGCGGTCACCATGGCGACGGCGGGACAATCCAGCGCGAATTGCGCGAAGTAGGCGACCGGCGTCAGCGCAAGACCCACATCGACGACCCCGCAGCCCGCCTGCAGCAGACCGACAATCAGCGCCTGCTGCACGCCATGCGAATAGGAGCGGTAATCGTGACCCGTTGCCACCCGCGGGACGATGCCGAGCTCGTGAAAGTAGTGTCCTAATCCAAGCCCCAGCGCCTGGATTCCGTTGAGGTTGATGTCATCGGGAAACAGCCAGCGCGCGTCGTATTCGCGAAAGCCGTTCGGCGAGACCAGTGCCTCGGTTTCGAATTCATAGGTGTTGGGCTTGAGCTGACTGCGGACGATCATCGCATCACGGCGCAAAACGGAACGAGTCGACGAAGTGCTGGCCGTCGGCCTCCGGAGAATTGGCAGGAGCGGTCGCCATCACCTGGTAGAGATGTCCACGCACGAAGAAGATGTGGTCGAGGACGCGATTGCCGTTCTTGTCGATCACCGTCAAGGCGCGGCCGTTCTGTCCGTCGGCATGGAGGGGGCTATCGACTTTAATATCGGCCGCCGCCTTCCTGGTGCCGGCCGCGGCACTCTCGACTGCGCTCGCGGCATCGACCTTGTAGCCGCTCAGGTTTGTGTCGATCACCACAAACTGGGTTCCGCCATAGGTCGTGTTGTAAACCGCCATCGGCACCTTCGCACCGTTGCCGACATCGGTCTGGGCGTTGGACACCGCGGGATTTCCGGGGAACGCGATACTGAAAACACCGTTCGGATCCTGGAAATTGGTCCAGCTCTCGGCATGCGCTGAGCCAGCAAGGGCGACGCAGGCGAAAGCAAGCACCGGCAAACGCATTGCAACCTCTCCTTCCCGAATTCGCGAGACGCGCCTTACGGGACTCGGGGTCTGAACGTCAATGCCGCCAGGATTCCGCTTCGAATCCGTTCGGGAGGGCTTCCGGTCCCACTTCTGGTGATAGGCCCCCAGCCGACCACAACATCGTCCTATTCGTTTGCTGTTTGCGCCATGCAATTAACGCTATGCCGCGGCGAGGGCTTTGACCGAATGACTGCGGAGATCACCTAGTTTTCCGCCAAACTGAGTGTTATATTCTATGTAGTACATTCTACTGGTGTTAAATGGTTGAAACGTATACGCCGCTAGCCGTCCGAAACCGAGGGCTTCAGTCCGGACTCGCCGAGGCATTGAGATTGCCCACCTTTGAGAGGGGCTCAGTGTGGCTGGCGGGTGCCGGCCCCGGCGATCCCGGCCTCATCACGGTCCTGGGCCTGCATGCGATTGCCTCCGCCGACGTGATTTTTCACGACGCGCTGGCGAACGCCGCGCTTTTGCAGTTTGCCCGCGCCGGTGCAGAAATCGTCGATGCCGGAAAGCGCCGCGGCCGGACCTCAGCGAAACAGGCAGACATCTCGCTCGCGCTGGTCGCTCGCGCGCGCAGACGCCAGCGGGTGCTGCGGCTGAAGGGCGGCGATCCCTTCGTCTTCGGTCGTGGCGGCGAGGAGGCGCTGGCATTGGCCCGCGCCGGCGTTCCGTTCCGCATCATTCCCGGCGTGACAGCCGGTATTGGCGGACTGGCTTACGCGGGCATTCCGGTGACCCACCGCGAAACCAATCACGTGGTGACGTTCCTCACCGGACACGGTGCCGACGGGCGCCTGCCTGATGTGGACTGGCGATCCATCGCGCAAGGGTCGCCGACCATTGTGCTCTACATGGCGCTGGCTCATGCCGACGAAATCGCGAGCAAGCTGATGGCCGCCGGACGCGCCGCTGACGAACCCGCCGCCATCGTCAGCGATGCAACGTACAACCGGCAGCACGTCGAGGTGACGACGTTAGCCGAACTCGGCGAGACCGCGCGCACATGCACCGCGCCGGCCGTTCTCGTCATTGGCGAAAATGTAAGATTGCGCGAGGGACTCGACTGGATCGGCGCGCAAGCCGGCCGTCTGCTCGATCCCGATCCGCTGAAGCATCACCGCCTCAGCAAAGCGTCCTGATCAGGCTTCGCCTTCCATGCTGGCGAGCAGATCCTGCGCGTCGTGTGCAAGCTCCATAAGATCGGCCGGCATGTCCTCGCCCGAACGCCGCGCCCAGTCGACAAGTTCGCCGGCAAGGTCGGCCAGATGCGGCGCGCTGGCGATCAGCCGCGCCTGCTTCTCGATGCGGTCGGGATTGAGATCGTATTCGGCGCCGGGCACGCGCCAGCCGCCCCATTCGGATTCGCCGGTGATCACGACCGGATAGGTTCCGGGTACCGGATGCCGCGAGCAATCCTCCGACGGCTGCCACTTGTTGCGCGCGCGGATGATGCGCCAGTTCTCGCCATCGCCGTTCTTGTCGCCGATCGGCGCCTCGGCCTGGAGCTCGTCGGACGCGAACTCGCGGCCCAGACCGACATCGTAGAAGACGCGGATGGGTTCATCGAGTCCCTTGGCCCAATGCGGAATCACGCGCTCGATCATCGCCCACGTGCCGACCGGCTTGACGTAGACTCTCTGGTTCTTGTGGAACTGCGCTTTCGCCATGATGCGCCCTGATGCAGCCTGACCCGAAGGCTATGAGCCTAGGCGCGCCGCCTTAAGCGACGGTTAAGCGCGTCAGAAGTTGTCGTTGTTTTGGACGGGCGATGCTGGCTGCGGCTGTGGTGCTTGTGCCGCCGGTCCGGGATTCGGAGCGGCTGCCACAACGGGTGGCGCAGGCGGCGGCGCGAGGGGCGGCGCGATCTGGGCCAGAAGCTGTGGCGGCACCGAGGCGACCAGTTGCCTTGTCCATTTGATCAGGTGAACACCGGCGACCGGCACAAGCGCATGCTGTTGCTTGCAGGAGCTGCCGGTATTGCAAACGTACCGGCTTTCCAGATTGGCCAGCCCTGTCGGCAAATCCGCATTCACTTCCAGAATGACGGCGCGCCAGACTTTCGTGCCATCGCTCTGGATGGGCGAGAAATAGCGGTCGGTTACATTCAGCGACGGGGAAGCGCCGCCGAGTGCCGCAGCCCGAATGCTGCGCACAGAACCCGATCCATCGCGCAGGAAGACTGCATGCGCCTGCCAGATCGTGCCTTGCGCCTTCGGGTCCACGAATTTCAGCGCGGGCAGTTCCTCCGCCGGGATGGTGGCCGTATTCGTCGGGTGGAAGCCGGCAAGCGCACCAACCACCTCCGCCCGGGACTTGCGGTCGAGCATGAGCGGCACGGTCACCATATGCCCTGCATCGAGGGCCGCGGGGCCATTAACCCGATCGATCACGACGCTGCCGTCGCTTTCCGTGCGCAGGCTGAATTCGCCCGCGTAGGCCATCGAGGTATCGTCGCGCAGGACGAATGTCGCTTCGCCGGATGCTTCGATCTCGATGCCGCGGCCGATCGGCCCCAGGAAATCGCGCACGGACAGAAGCTGCTGCGGCGACAGGTGTAACTTTTGAATGGCCCCGCCAAGGGGGTTTTCCGCCCGCGCGGCTCCAGTGAGAGCCCACGTCACAAGGCCGGCAGCAAGGCCGGCGCGAATCGCGCTTTGCATTCCGTTCTCCAGCCCCTTGGGCACGACAGTATCACAGCGAATTCACGAATTCTTCCGTGTTTGCCCCCAATCCAAACAATTTGATTCAGAGGAAATTCGCCTTTTGAGACCAACGATTGCTTTACCTGCCGGAGTGAGGATGACGGCGGGGCAAGCCACGTTCGGGGCCTGAGCCTCGCGCACTCGGAACACGGAAAGCATGGCGCGCGCAGTTGGATCAGCAAAACGCTCGTCGACCGCAATGGCGGCCGACACGCTGGCGCGCGACGACGACGGGCCGGTCGAGATCGCGCTGAACCTCGCGCCGTTGCTCGCTCCCTACCGCAGGCATACCCGCCTCACGATCCGTGTCGAGCGGCTGCCGCATCGCGGACGCCTGACGCGCGGCCGCAACAATGGCGATCGTTCGTATTCCCTTATGCCCGACGAGCTCGATGGGCTCACCTACCTTCCGCCTGAGGGCATGAACGAGCCGCACACCTTGAGGGTGCGGCTGATAAATCTGGAGGGCGGCGATGGTGCGACCCTCGCAGTCCACGATTATCCGATCGAAGGCGAAGCGGCAGAACCGGTTGCAGTCGAAAAGCCAACCACCGCCTCGAAGCCGAGCGCGGACGCACGCAGCACGGCGGAATTGCGCCGCCTTCGCGACGAACTCGGCCGGCTGCAAACCGAACTCTCCGCGCGCGACGCCGAACTGGAAGTCGCACGCGCGGAATTCGACCTGGCCGAGGAATCGCGCCAGCGCGTCGAAGCCGAACTGAGCGCCGCGCGCGCCGGACGCGACAAGGAACTGCGCGACCGACTGGCCGCCAATGCCGAAGCTGCACGCAAGCTCGACAAGGCGCGGCGCTCCTGGGAGGCTGAACACACTGCCAAGGCGTCTTCCTCAGACGCGACCCTGCAGAGTGCTCTTGAGCAGGCACGCACGGAATGGCGCCGCGAAGCGGAAGCCGCTCTTGCCAGAGCCCAGGCTGCATGGCGGGCGGAGGAAGGTGCACGTCAAGCCGCGGCGGAGGCAGGCTGGCGCCAGCAATCAACTGCGGCGCTGGCGGACGCAAAGATGCGCGCCGAACGCGCCGAAGGCGAACTCGCTAAAGCGCGGATGGCAGCCGCCGGCGCGGTCGGCCGTGCGGAAGCCGAAGCCGAACTGGCGAAAGCGCAGGTCGCGTGGAAAGCGGAAGAATCCGCGCGCTTCGCCGCTGCAGAGGCGCGCTGGCGCCAGCAATTCGGCGCCGTTGCCGAAGAAGCAAAGGCGCGTGCGGAGCGCGCCGAAGCAGAGCTCGCGAAAGCGCGGGTGACGGCAGGAACGGCCACTCGTGGCGCAATCGAGGCGGAAGTTGCCAACGCACAGAGCGCTTGGAAGGCGGAAGAAGCGGCACGCCTTTCCGCCGCCGAATCCCAGTGGCGCGAGCGATCCGACCGCGCGTTGGCCGAAGCCGCAAAGCGCGGCGAAGGTGCCGACAAGGAAGCCGCAAGGCTTCACATCGAATTGAGCGCCGCGCGCACAAGCGTCACCGTAGCGGAGGCAAAACTCGCCAATGCCGAGACGGCGTGGAAGGCCCAGGAAGCGGCCCGGCTCGCGGCAGCCGAAGCGCGTGGGCAACAGCAATCCGCCAAATCGCTCGCAGAATTGAAGGCGCGCGCTGAGCTTGCGGAAATCGAAGTGGGCAAGCTGCGCGCCGAGGTGGACGGCCTTCGCAATCAAAACAGCGACGCGAATTCCCGCCGTGTCAGCGAAGGCGCGGAGCTGACGAACCTGCGCGTGGAATTGGCGACGGCGCAAGCCGCACTCGCCAAGCGCGACACCGAGCTGCAGGATGCCCGCGGCGCGGCGGATCGCGCGTGGTCCGCCATGGAAGATTCCCGCGAGATATGGAAACGCGAGGCCGACGCTGCGCTCGCCAACGCCGAAGCCGGCTGGAAAGCCGGCGAAGCTGCACGCCTCGCCGCCGCCGAACTCCAGTGGCGCGAGCAAGCCGCGCAGCAGCTTTCCGACGCCGATGCGCGCGCGGCCAAGGCGGAAGCCGAGCTCGTGCAGGCGCGCGCCGACGTGAAAGCCACACGCAGCGTGGGCGATGCAGAAACCGGTCGCGTCCCGCAAGAGGCGACGGCCCTCGAGCAGACCCTCGCCAATCGCGAAGCCGAGCTTGCCAAAGCGCGCGCAGAACTCTCGGCAGCCCAAAGCAAGGCTGCCGAAATCGAAAAGACTTTGGCGGAGTGGCAAGACAATGAAGCGCCGCGCCTCGCCGCTGCCGAGACCCGCGGCCACAACCATTCCGTCAAAATGCTGGCGGAAGCACAAGGTAAGCAGAAGCAGGCGGAGAAGGCGCTCGCGCATCTTCAGTCGCAAGTCGAAAAACTTCGCGAACGCACAGACGACGCCGAACTCTTCCGGTTGCGCGATCAGCTGGCGGCGCTCGAAGCGGCGGTTGCCGAACGCGACATCGAGCTGGTGCAGGCCCGCGCCGAAGCCAATCAGGCGCGTGACCGCTGGGCGCGGGAGAGCCAGGCGAAGCAGGAGAAGCTCGAGCTGGCCGAAGCGGAACACCGGCACAAGCAAGGCAGCAGATTGGTCCGGGATATCGCCATCGTCGCCGTGGTGGTGTTGGCCGCGATTGTATTTTATCCGCGCCTCGAGCCGATGGTCGTGAATGGCTGGATACCCGGTCTCCAGGCGATGGCGAGCGGCCGAGATGTGTCGTTGTCCGACTTCACCCCGGCACCGGCCAGCACCGCAACGGCAGCCAAACCAGCCGCCGCACCGGCAGCACCGCCGCAGTCTACCGCCGTAAGCCTGCGCACCGCCAATGTGCGGAGCGATCCGTCCACATCGGCATCCGTGATCGCCAAGTTGCCGCCAGGCGTGCAGGTCAACGTGATGGAGCGGCACGGCAGCTGGGTGCATGTGGCGATGATGGCCGGCGGCAAGAAAGAGGACGGCTGGGTCTACCGCACGTTCCTGCAGGATTCCGCGCCGCCTTTCGCGGGCAGCCACTGATTGACCGTCACGCTTGCTTCATTCCCGCACTTCCCACTGCACCGGATCGACCGGACCAAGTATGAAACCCCAGCCCACCGCACCCAACAGCGCGACGGCGGCAGCGACAATAAAGGCGGCATCGAAGGAGCCGGTACGGTCGACGATGAATCCCGTCACGATCGGCACGATGATGCCGGCAGTGTTGGCGATGGCGTTCTGAATGCCGACCCATTTCGCGGCCGCGCGCGGCCCGGCGAGAGTTTGCGCGATCGGCCAGGTCGAATTCATGCCGAGAAAAACGCCGCACAGGAACAGGCTGGCGATCACCACAGCTGGGCTCCCCACCGCGCAGCCGACGAGGCCAAGGGCCACACCGACATGGCTCAGCACCGTGACGGTCTTGCGCACAAGCGTGATGGAAGCGCCGCGCGCAATGACAAGGTCGCTCAGCCAGCCGTTGGCGATCGTGCAGGCACCGTACACGCAGTAGACGGCCGCGCCGAGCTTGGCCATTTCAACGATGGAGAATCCGCGCTGCTGCACGAGCCACAGCGGCAGCCATGACAGGACGAAATAGAGCGCATAGTTGACGGAGAAATGGCCGAGACAGGTGCCCCACAGCGAACGCTGGCGAAGCATTTCCCCCACCGGCGGCGGGGGCGCGAAGATGGACGCGGAGACTTTCCTCTGCGGCCTAACGTTTCGCGCCACGGTGAACCACGGCACCAGCCACAGCATAGCGGCAACACCGAACAGGATGAACATCATCCGCCAACCGAGCGTGGCGAGGATCATCCCTCCCGCCAGCGTGCCGAAGGCGGGGCCGAACGCCACACCGGAAACGACGAAACCATTGGCGACGCCGAGTTTTTCCGGCGCCACGTTTTCCGCGAGCAGCTTCGACAGCGAAGGAAAGGCGGTGCACTCGCCGATGCCCAGCAGAACGCGCAGCAGCAGCAGACTTGCGAATCCTCCGGCAAAGCCGGTGAGCGCGGTGGCGATCGACCAGATCGCAAAGCCGAACCCCAGCGCGCGATAGCCGCCGAGCTTGTCGGCAATCCATCCGGCGACGAGTTGCCCTGGCGTGTAAGTCCAGAAGAAGGCCGACGTCATGAACCCGAGCTGCACCGTCGTCAGGTGCAGGTCGTGCTTGATGAGCGATGCGGCGGTGGCGAGGTTGCCGCGGTCGATGTAGTTGATGAACAGCGCGACGGCGAGAAGCCCGACCAGCGCGGCGCGAGCCGAAATCGCCGGCGGTGTTTGAACCGCTGCAGTGGTTTCCGTCGTCATGCTGTGCCCCCGACCGGCCACTGTTGCAGGCGGGACCGCCGCCGTCTACCGTTCGACTGACAGATTATCAGAGTGGACTGGCATGAACTTCGATTTTTCCGACGACCAGAAATTGCTGCGCGACCAGGCACGCAGGTTCCTCTCTGAGAAGTGCACCACGAAGACCGTGCGCCGCGTGTTCGAAGGCGACGCCGGATATGATCGCGACCTGTGGAGGGCCGTCACGGAAATGGGCTGGCTCGGCACGGCCATTCCGGAGGCTTTTGGCGGGCTTGGGCTCGGGTATCTGGAGCTGTGTGTGATCGCGGAGGAATTGGGCCGGGCGCTGGCGCCGGTGCCGTTCTCCTCCACCGTGTACCTGTTCGCGGAGGCGATCCTTGCGGCGGGAAGCGAAGAGCAGAAGCAGAAATACCTGCCGAACGTCGCGAGCGGCGAATTGATCGGCACGTTCGCGCGGACGGAAAGCGCCGGCGCGGTGACGCCGAAATCGATCCGCACCACATTCAGGGGCGGCAAACTGTCCGGCAAGAAGATCGCCGTGAACGACGGCATGGATGCCGACTTCGCGATCGTGCTCGCACGCACCAACGACGAACCGGGCGAGCGCGGGCTGTCGCTTGCCATTGCCGATTTGAAAGGCGCCGGTGTTTCGCGGCGCGCAGAGGATTCGATCGATCCCTCGCGCAAGCATGCGGAACTTGCGTTCGACAGCGCGGCGGCCGAAGCGCTGGGCAAGAGCGGCGAAGGCTGGAGCATCGCCGCCGCCGTTCTCGATCGCGCCGCGGTGCTCACCGCATTCGAGCAGGTTGGCGGCGCGGACCGCTGTCTTGCCATGGCGAAGGACTACGCGCTGACGCGGTACGCTTTCGGCCGGCAGATCGGCTCGTACCAGGCGATCAAGCACAAGCTCGCCGACATGTATGTGAACAACGAACTGGCGCGCTCCAACGCCTATTTCGGGGCGTGGGCGCTTTCGACGGCCGCGCGCGAACTGGCGCTGGCCGCGGCTGCTGCGCGTGTCGCCGCCACGCAAGCGTTCGACTACGCGGCGAAGGAGATGATCCAGATCCATGGCGGCATCGGCTTTACCTGGGAAGCCGATTGCCATCTCTTCTACAAGCGCTCGCGCGAGCTTGCGCTGTCCCTTGGGGCGCAGCGTAGCTGGAAGAACCGGCTGGTGAGCGAACTGGAAGCGAGCAACGCGCCGTGAAATTCGTGTTCGAGAAATTGCCGGCCGGAAAATACGACCGCCTGTTCGTCCATCGCGACGGCGGCATCGAGGAAGTCGCGTGCCCGAAGATCGGCGGCATTCCGCACGACATGGTGCATTTCGCCGTTGAGAATGTGATGGGCAAGCGCGGTTTCCTGCGCCGCGTCGCCGACGGCGAGAAACTCGGCTTTCGCATGGCGACCACCATCGAAGGCGATCAGATGGAGCGGCTGGTCGAAGTGATGCAGGCCGATTCGAACAGCGGATACCCCGCGCCGGCCGATCTCGTCGACATGTATCGCGTCACCTGCGATGCGCGCGAGGTTTCGCCCTATCCGGTCACCGAAGCCCACATTGCTGCCATCCGCGCCGAGATGAAGCGGCTCGACGAATTGTGGCGGGCCACGCCGCCCGGACAATCGCTCATCTTGAGTTTCGACGAGCCCGCACTCACGCCATAGGAGCACACGATGGATTTCGAAGACACGCCGCGGGAAGCCGAGTTTCGCGCCACGGTCCGCCAATGGCTGGAGGACAATGCGCGCACCGCTAGCGGAAGCAGCGCGCTCGATGAACTGGGCGAGAGCCGCGAAAAGGGATTCCTCAAAGCCGGTCGCGAATGGCAGGCGAAGAAAGCTACCGCCGGTTACGCACGCATCACCTGGTCGAAAGAAGTCGGTGGCATGGGCGGCAACGCCATCCAGCAGGTCATCTTCAATCAGGAAGAAGGCAAGACGGGCTCCGCCGGTTTGAGCGCGCCGTTCTCCATCGGACTCGGCATGTGCATCCCGACCCTGATGGCCTATTGCGGCAAGGACGTGCTGGCGCGCTACGTGAAACCCGCGCTCCACGGCGAAGAGATCTGGTGCCAATTGTTCTCCGAACCGGCTGCCGGATCGGACGTCGCGGGACTGCGCACGCGCGCCGAACGCGATGGCGATGACTGGATCGTCAACGGCCAGAAGATCTGGACCACCGGCGCGCAGATTTCCGATTACGGTCTGCTGCTCACCCGCACCGATCCGAACGCCCCCAAGCACAAGGGGCTGACGATGTTCTACCTGTCGATGAAATCGCCCGGCGTGGAGGTGCGGCCGATCAAGCAGGCAAGCGGCGCCTCCGGTTTCAACGAAGTGTTCTTCACCGATGTGCGCATTCCCGATTCGCAACGGGTCGGCGAAGTGGGCCAGGGTTGGACGGTTGCGCTCACCACCCTGATGCACGAGCGGCTTGCCGTCGGCGGCGGACAGGGCGGCGGACTCGACGTGCCGCAGCTGCTGGCGCTGGCGCGCGAGCTCGAGCTGGAAGATGGCCCCGCGATCAAGAACGCAGCCGTGCGCGAGAAGATCGCCGACTGGTATGTGCGCTCCGCCGGACTGAAGTATACGACCTACCGCACCATGACGGCGCTGTCGCGCGGACAGCAGCCGGGGCCGGAAGCCTCGATCGCCAAGGTGGTGGTCGCGTCCAAGCTGCAGGATCTGGCGGCGTTCGCGATGGAGCTGGAAGGCGAAGCCGGCAGCCTGAAAGGAGACGATGCGCCGGCGCATGGATCGTTCCAGATGGGCTGGATGAGCGCGCCGGGCTTGCGCATCGCGGGCGGCACCGACGAAATCCTGCGCAACATCATCGCCGAGCGCGTGCTGGGCCTGCCGCAGGATGTCCGCGTCGACAAGGATGTGCCGTTCAACACGATGAGGCAGTAGGCAGATGGGCAGTAGGCAGTAGGCAGTAGATTGAGCGACAAAATCGAATCCTATCGGGATCTAAAGGTCTGGCAATCTGCCATGAGCTTGGCCGAAGGATGCTACACGCACACAAAGACATTTCCGCGCGAGGAAATGTTCGGCCTCACATCACAAATTCGTCGTGCGGCCGTTTCCATTGCTGCAAACATCGCTGAGGGATATGGCCGCGATCAGACCGGTTCTTACGTGCAGTTTCTGAAAACCGCCCAAGGCTCACTGAAGGAATTGGAGACACACCTCATCCTCGCCGAACGCGTCGGAGTTTCAGATGCCGGCCACGCGGAACCACTTCTGAACCAATGCCAAGAGCTCGGACGGATGTTGCGGCGACTCATCCGGACCCTCCAAGAGGGATGACTCTTCGACACTCGTTCAGCAAACTGCCCTACTGCCTACTGCCTACTGCCTACTGCCTACTGCCTACTGCCTACTGCCTGTTCACGACTTGCCACACTTTCGAAGGAGAAAGAAGATGATTGGTTACGCGATGATTGGAAGCAACGATTTTGCGAAGGCCAAGGGGTTCTACGACGCCGTGTTGGCGGAACTCGGCGGCCAGCGCAGTTTCGCCAACGATCACATGCAGGGCTGGTCCGGCAAAGGCGGCGCGATGCTCGCCGTGTGCACGCCGGCCGACGGCAAGCCGGCGACGGCGGGCAACGGCACGATGCTGGCGCTCGCCTCGCCCTCGAAGGAACTCGTCGACAAGGTCCATGCCAAGGCGATGAGCCTCGGCGCCAGAGACGAAGGCGCGCCGGGCGAGCGCCTGCCGACCTTTTACGGCGCCTATTTCCGCGACCTCGACGGCAACAAGCTGTGCGTCTTCCACATGGGCTAAATGATCGAAACGCCCTGCATCAAAATCTGCACCTTGGATGCCGCGTGCGGTCTCTGCACCGGATGCGGCCGCAGCTTGGATGAGATCGCGCGGTGGAGTTGCCTCACCGACGCGCAGCGTCGCGCGGTCATGAGGGAACTTCCTGCCCGGCTTGCAGCATTGCAATCCCGCCACGCACCACACGCGCCGCAAAACGCCTGACAGGGCGCGCGCGGGCGGCTATACCGGCCGTTCCCGAAAGCCCTGCCAGGACACCCATGCGCACCGACGAACCCCGCGCCGTTCAGCTGAAAGACTATCGCGCGCCCGATTTCCGCATCGACACCATCGATCTCGATTTCGTGCTGGATCCCGCAACCACCCGCGTTGCCGCCAAGATGCACGTCACGCGCACCGGCGCGAAGGACGCAGCCCTGGTGCTGAACGGCGAGCAGCTGAAGCTGATCAATGCATGCATCGACGGGAAGGAGACGCCTTATCACGCCGATGCCGAATCGTTGACCTTGAGGGACGTTCCGGACGACTTCGTGCTGGAGATCATCACCGAGATCGGGCCGGCCTCGAACACCACGTTGGAAGGGCTGTATGTCTCAAAGGGCATCTTCTGCACGCAATGCGAGGCGGAAGGCTTCCGCCGTATCACCTATTATCTCGACCGGCCCGACAATCTCGCCGTGTTCACCACGCGCATCGAAGCCGACAAGACGAAATATCCGGTGCTGCTGTCGAACGGCAATTTGATCAAATCCGGCGATCTCGACGAGGGCCGCCATTTCGCCACCTGGCATGACCCGTTCCCCAAGCCGTCCTATCTGTTCGCACTCGTCGCCGGCGATCTCGGCCACATCGAGGACAGCTTCACCACCATGTCGGGCCGCAAGGTGGATTTGCGCATCTATGTCGAGCACGGCAACGAGCCGCGCGCGACCTACGCCATGGATTCGCTCAAGCGCGCGATGAAGTGGGATGAAGAAGCCTATGGCCGCGAATACGATCTCGACATCTTCATGATCGTGGCGGTATCGGCCTTCAACATG
>DASYBT010000006.1:0-3126 GCA_036500585.1 Rhizomicrobium sp. | reverse complement strand
ACCACATAGGTGATGCCCTTGGGATCGGAATTGGTGTCGACGATGGCGGCGACGGGGATGTTGAGCCGCTGCGCCTCCTGGATCGCGATGTCTTCCTTGTTGGTGTCAATCACGAAGATCATGTCGGGCAGTCCGCCCATGTCCTTGATGCCGCCCAGCGAACGGTCGAGCTTGTCGCGCTCGCGCTGCAGGGTCAGGCGTTCTTTCTTGGTGTATTGCGCGCCCTCGCCGGAGCCGAGCATCTCTTCGAGCTGGCGCAGACGCTTGATCGATCCGGACACCGTCTTCCAGTTGGTCAGCGTGCCGCCGAGCCAACGCGAATTGACGAAATACTGCGCCGAGCGCTTGGCCGCTTCGGCGACGCCGTCCTGCGCCTGCCGCTTGGTGCCGACGAACAGGATGCGGCCGCCCTTGGCAACCGTATCGCTGACGGCCTGCAGCGCGCGATGCAACAGCGGCACGGTCTGGGCGAGATCGATGATGTGGATGTTGTTGCGGGCACCGAAAATGTAATCCGCCATTTTCGGATTCCAGCGGTGCGATTGGTGGCCAAAGTGAACGCCAGCTTCAAGCAGCTGACGCATAGAGAAATCGGGTAGCGCCATAGTTCTATTCTCCGGTTGGTTCCTCCGGAAACGTGTGAGCAAACGAGCCTTATGGCCCGGTTGCCACCGGACGGCCTTTCGAGCCATGTTTCCGTGTGAGATGGCGCGGTATATAGCCGGATTCCGGCAAGAAGCAAGGAAAACCGGCCGGGTTTGCGACCTATTTAGCACTCCCAGCGCGCTAGCGGCAGGTCCCCCCGTCAAGTCACCGTTGGCACTTCGACCAACCCGAGGTGCCGCGCCATGGGGCGGAAATCGCCATCATTGTGCAATAAGGGCCGGCGATTTTCGATACACCAGGTTCCGATCAAAAGGTCGATCGTCTTGCGGACTGTGATACCGCGACGGCGCAAAGAACGGAAATTGCGAGCAGCAGCGACCGCTATTGTATCTCCGGCCATAGGTACGATTTCGAAGCTGCGGAGGAGAGATTCGACTTGGCGAGCCGCCCGTTCGCCATCCAGTCCCTGGAGCACCTCGCAAAGCATCAGGTCTCCAACGATAATCTCTTCTTTGCCGAGGGCAGCGCGCAGCACTCCCACGTGAGGGACACTGCGGCCATTGAGGAAATCGATCCATACGCTGCTGTCGACAACGATCAACCGATTCCCCGCCCTCTCCGGCTCTGCGCAAGATCACCGCGCCATCGATATTTGCCAAAGGCGGCGCCGACGCCCTGCTGCCGCCGCAATCTAATCATTAAGCGAAGGGCCTCTTCCACCGTTTGCTTTTTAGTGGTGTGCCCCGAAGCTTTCTGGGCTTCGGCCATCAACGTATCATCGATGTCAATATTGGTACGCATGGGCAATTCCTGCGATGTGTATAATTCCATATTATCATACATATCAGGGCTCGCAATCGCAGGCGTGATCGTCGCCCGTGCGATGGTCGCCCCTACAACGTCTGCACGTCGACCACGCCCGACACCGCCTTGATCGCGCCGGCGATCTGCGGCGAGACCTTGAAGCGGCCCGGCAGCTTCATTTCCACCTCGGTTTCGAGATCGAGCATCATCACCAGCGAGACGTCGCCATTGGCGGCCAATGGCGGCGACGCTACGCCCTGTCCGGCTACCTCCGGCATCTGCAGGCGTTTTGCGATCGACTCCAGCGGCTTGGTGTCGCGAACGAAGATGCGCAGGCCCTTCTGGGTTTTTGCCGCCGCGGCATCCAGCGGCTCGGCGTGCAGCACCCGCGCGCGGACGTCTTCGCCCTGCAATTCGGCACCGAGTTGCAGCAGTACCGCAGCGCCCGGCTCCAGCACTTCGCGATATTGCGCAAGACCTTCGGAAAACAGCACGGCTTCGAAATGGCCGGTCGGATCGGACAGGCCCATGATGCCCATCTTGTTGCCGGTCTTGGTCCGCCGCTCCATGCGCGACACCACGGTGGCGGCGACCTTGCCCGCGGTGGCGCCGGTCTTCACCGCGCGGGAGAATTCCGCCCAGCTCTGCACCCGCAGGCGTTTCAGCACGGTGGCGTAGTCGTCGAGCGGATGGCCCGACAGGAAGAACCCGATCGCGTCGTATTCGCGCCGCAGCCGTTCGGCCGGCAGCCACGGTTCGATCTGCGGCAGCATGATGGTCGGCGCGTCGGCCGCACCTCCGAACATGTCGTTCTGGCCCATGGTCGCGGCCTCATGGCTGCGCTGGCACGCGGCCAGGATCGCCTCGGCGCCGGCGAACACCCGCGCGCGATTGGAATCGAGCGCATCGAACGCGCCGGCGGCGGCCAGGCTTTCGATCACGCGCTTGTTGATCGCGCGCGGATTCACCCGGCTGGCGAAATCCGCCAGCGAGGTGAACAGGCTATCTTTGCGCGCCTCCACGACCAGTTCGACCGCCTGATGGCCGACGCCCTTCAGCGCGGCCAACGCGTAATAGATCGTATTGTCGCTGACCTCGAAGGTGGCGCCGGAACGAATGACCGAGGGCGCCTCGACCTTGATCTTGAGCCGTTGTGCTTCGGCGCGAAATTCCGAGAGCTTGTCGGTGTTGGAGAGGTCGAGCGTCATCGACGCCGCCAAGAATTCAACCGGGTAATGCGCCTTCATATAGGCGGTGTGATACGACACCAGCGCGTAGGCCGCGGCGTGGCTCTTGTTGAAGCCGTAATCGGCGAATTTTGCCAAGAGTTCGAAAATCGTGTCGGCCTGCCCTTTCGGGACGCCGTTCTTGACCGAGCCCGCGATAAAGCGCTCGCGCTGCTTTTCCATCTCGGCGCGGATCTTCTTGCCCATCGCGCGGCGCAGCAGGTCAGCTTCGCCGAGCGAATAGCCGGCCATGACCTGCGCGATCTGCATCACCTGCTCCTGGTAGATGATGACGCCGAAGGTCTCCTTCAGGATCGGCTCGAGCATGGGGTGAAGATATTCCGGCTCCTCGTCGCCGTGCTTGCGGGCGCAATAGGTCGGGATATTGGCCATCGGTCCCGGCCGATAGAGCGCGTTGAGCGCGATGATGTCCTCCAGCCGGTCCGGCCGCATGTCGAGGAGCGCGCGCCGCATGCCCTGACTTTCCAGC
>DASYBT010000005.1:0-2426 GCA_036500585.1 Rhizomicrobium sp. | reverse complement strand
CAAACCGTCGCCTACCGTCCGGCGACCCGCCCCAAATTCCCCTCGCTCGAGCTGGCCAAAAACGCCGAATCCCTCCCTGAGCGCCTGCGCATGCTCTGGGCAGGCGATATCCGCAAAGACAAGGCTGCCAAATTCCAACAGGAACTCCTCAGCCGTCTTTTTGCCTACGCCGCCGACTGCCTGCCTGAGATCGCCGACGACCCCGCCAGCATCGACCGCGCCATGCGCACCGGCTTCAACTGGGAACTGGGGCCTTTCGAAATGTGGGACGCGGTCGGTGTTGACGCCGCTATCGCGCCCAATGCCGGCAAGCTGGTTCGCTCCGGAGCGTCCACCTGGTATCGGGATGGCGGAAAGCAGGTGTTCGACCCGGCTCGTGCCGAATATGTACCCGTGCTCCAGCCGGCCGGCATCGCGGCCGTTGCGGACTTTCGCAAATCGCACGGCATCGTCAAAGGCAATGCAGGAGCGTCGCTCGTAGATCTGGGCGACGGTATCGCCGCCATTGAGCTGCATTCGAAAAAAGATGCGGTCGGCGAAGACATCACCCGCCTCGTGACCCAGGTCCTCAACCCCGGCAGCGATGCTGTCCGCAACTTCCAGGGCTTTGTCATCACCGGCGACGGCGCCAACTTTTCCGTCGGCGCAAATCTCTTCCAGGTCCTGCTCTTCATTCAGGAAGGGGAGTGGGAGGACCTTGATTTTGCCGTGCGCGGCTTTCAGCGGATGACTGCAGCTATCAAGTTCTGTCCCCGGCCGGTCGTCGTGGCGCCCTATGGTCTATGCCTCGGCGGCGGAGCCGAGATCGCACTGCACGCTGCCTCCCGCCAACCCCATGCCGAGCTCTACATGGGCCTGGTCGAAACCGGCGTTGGCGTTGTTCCTGCCGGTGGGGGCACCAAGGAAATGGTTCTGCGCGCGGTCGATTCCGCCGTAGGAGTCCTCTCCGCATCCGGACGCGATGCCACTACGCGCCTGGCCGGCTCAACCGAGTATTTCGACGCCCTCAAGCGCAACTTCGAGTTGATCGCCCTCGCCAAGGTCTCAACCTCCGCCGCCGATGCGCGCCTGCTTGGGTATCTCAGCGCCTCTGACCGCATCACGGCCCATCGCGATCGTGTGGTTCATGACGCCCAGCAGGTTGCCATCACGCTGGCGGACGCAGGCTATTCGGCGCCCATCCCTCGTGAAATCCCGGCTGCCGGCGAAAGTGCGTTGGCAACGCTGAAGCTCGGCGTTCACCTCATGCGCCAGGCTGACTACATCAGCGATCATGACCAGAAGGTTGGTAACCACGTTGCCCACATCCTGTGCGGGGGCGCCATTCCCCCTGGCACGCTCGTTGGCGAACAGTATTTCCTCGACCTTGAGCGGCAGGCATTTCTCTCCCTCTGTGGAGAACGCAAAACCCAGGAACGCATCGCCTTCACCCTCAAGACGGGAAAACCACTCCGGAATTAACCAACCTATGAAAGCATGACGCTCCGTCCAAGGAGAAAGAGGGACCCGCACCATGAGAGACGCCGTAATCGCCAGCAGTGTTCGCACCGCCGTCGGCAAGTCCGGTCGAGGAGCATTGGCCACCACCCGCCCCGACGATCTGGCCGCCACCGCGATCGAAGGCGCTCTATCCCGGTTGCCCCAGTTCGATCGCAACCAGATCGAAGACGTGATTCTCGGCTGTGCCATGCCGGAAGCCGAGCAGGGAATGAATGTTGCCCGCATTGCCGCGTTACGCGCCGGGTTGCCTGTCAGCTCCGCAGCCATGACCGTCAATCGCTTCTGCGCCTCCGGCCTGCAATCCATCGCCATGGCTGCGGAGCGCATTCGTGGCGGCGGCGCAGAGGTCATTGTCGCCGGCGGAACCGAATCCATGTCCATGGTGCCCATGGGAGGCAACAAAGTCTCCGCCAATCCCTGGCTCATCGACCACTATGCCGACTCCTACCTCTCCATGGGGCTTACTGCGGAACGCGTAGCGCAACGCTACGGTATCAGCCGCCAACAGGCCGACGCCTTTGCCTTGGCCAGCCATCAGAAAGCGCTGGCCGCGATCGAAGGCGGCCGCTTTACTAACGAAATCGTATCCGTAACCGTGACCAGTGCAACCAACGGCGGCGGCAAAGTCAAGCTTGCGAGCAAGCCCTTTACCACTGACGAAGGCCCGCGCGCAGACACGTCCATCGAAGCCCTGGCCGGGCTCAAGCCCGCCTTTCACGCCCAGGGTACAGTCACGGCAGGGAACTCGTCCCAAACGTCGGACGGCGCCGCAGCCGCAGTCGTTATGTCTGCTGAACGCGCCGCCGCCCTGGGCATAAAGCCTCTCGCTCGCTTCATCTCCTTCGCCACTGCCGGATGTTTGCCGGAAGAAATGGGAGTAGGTCCGATCTACGCCGTGCCCAAAGCTCTCAAGCTGGCTGGGCTGA
>DASYBT010000004.1:0-31120 GCA_036500585.1 Rhizomicrobium sp. | reverse complement strand
ACGGATCGGGTGGGGGGCGGTGGTTGTGGCGAGAGCCGCCCCCACCCGATTTGTTTTCGCTTCGCTCAAAAAATCGACCTCTCCACACAGGGGGAGGTAAAATCCGACTCATGTCTCGTCTCCGTTTTCGGATTCGAGGTCGCGTTTGAGATCGGCGAGCGCGTCGAGGTGCGGACGCCGGAACTGCGCGATCCAGCGATCGGCGATGTCGTGGATCGGCACCGGATTGAGGTAGTGCAGCTTCTCGCGCCCGCGCCATTCGGTGGCGACGAGGTTCGCCGCTTCCAGGATCGCAAGGTGCTTGGTCACCGCCTGCCGCGTCATGTCCCACCCGTTCGCCAGCTCGTTGAGGGTCTGGCCGTTCCTGTCCCGGAGGCGGTCGAGGAGCTGCCGCCGCGAGGGGTCGGCCAACGCCTTGAACACCGCATCCATGCTCATGGTCACAATATGCAACCATGCAGTTGCATGTTTCAAGTGCTCATCGCAAGCCGTAGCTTACCGGGAAAAAGGCCATCCCTATTCTCCGACAGATTATGCTTTACATCCTACTGTGCGGCGAATATACTGATACTCAGCCTGATGATAGGCACTTTTGGAGAAGGAGAATTCCCATGGACGACTGCGCAGACGCGACGAACCTGGAGAAGGAGGACAGCACGGCCACAGCGGTTCAGGAGGTATCGCCGCCGCCGGCAGGGCGTTACGAGTTTCTCGTCCCCGAGCAGCACATGCTCGACCTGATGGCCGTCCAGCTGGGCGAATGCACCCGCATCGTGCGGACCTTCGCGGACGACGTCGTGGACAAGCCGTACACCGCGAGCGAGGTCTCGCCGATCGTCCAGGCCTTCCACACCGTGGTGCAGTCCTCGGCGATCGTTGCCGACGTGATGGACCTCATCCATTACGGCCGGCAGCGCGCGATGTCGCCGGCGCCGCGCAAGCGTGGCACTTCTTGACTTCAAATGACTCCGGCGGTGCCGACCCACCAGATGTTGTGGTGACGCGAAAGAAGGGAGCGCCACCCGGCAATCGCAACCGGCTCAAGACCGGCCAGTGGACGAAGAAGGCCCGCCGACGCCGCTCCGAGGTCGGCAGGTTGAAGGCGAATGTGCGCCACACATTGATCCTTGCCGCGAAGATGGCGACAACGCGGGCGCAAGGGGAAAGCCATGGCGCGCATCGCGATCACGCCCACCATTTCCATATCGGAGGACGAACTCGCGGAGCGGTTCGTGCTCTCCTCCGGGCCTGGCGGGCAGAATGTGAACAAGGTGGCGAGTGCGGTGGAGCTGCGGTTCGATCCCGCGCCCTCCTCGCTGCCGCCGGACGTGCGCGCCCGGCTTTCGCGCCTCGCCGGAAAGCGGATGACGAAAGACGGCGTGGTGGTGATCCACGCGCACCGCTTCCGCGATCAGCAGAGGAACCGCCAGGATGCGCGCGAGCGATTGTTCGATCTCATCCGCCGCGCGAGCGTTGCGCCGAAGAAGCGCAAGGCGACCAAGCCCTCGCGCGCCGCGAAAGAAAAGCGCCTGCAGGAGAAGAAGGTGCACTCGCGCCTGAAAACCCTGCGCGGCAAACGGATCGAGGATTGATTCACGCGGAGGACGCGGAGTGCCAACTCCCCTCCCCCAACGAGGGGGAGGGGTTGGGGGTGGGGGGCGAAAAGAAAATGATTCACGCGGAGACGCGGAGTACGCGGAGAAGAAAGGAATGGCCGGCGCGCTGTGCGCGCAAAAAATGGAAATCGCTGAGCAAGCAACCGCTCGAACGAGTAGCCGAACTTCGCGTCCTCCGCGCCTCCGCGTGCAATTCTTTCCTTCGCAAACGCATCGCCCCCGGGAGGTCGAAGCAGTTTCGAACGGAAGAAAAAAATGGGCTCCGGGTGGCAGGAGTCTTTTGTTTCGCCCCCCACCCCTGCCCCTCCCCTCGCTGGGGGAGGGGAAAATTGTTGCAACGTCGGTGCGAGCGCGTCACGAAGCGAACAGATGAACTCGAAGGAACAGCATATGGAATACGCAAACATCATCGCCAAGGTTGAGGGCCAGGTCGGAGTCGTCATCTTGAACCGGCCGAAGGCGCTGAATGCGCTCAACGCCGAACTGCTGCGCGAACTATGCGACGTGCTCGAAACCTGGGATCGCGGCGACGAGGCGCGCTCAATCGTCCTCACCGGATCGGAGCGCGCCTTTGCCGCCGGCGCCGACATCAAGGAGATGCAGCCGCAATCCTACATGCAGATGTACAAGGCGAATTTCTTCGCCGAGCCGGCGGTCCGCATCGCCGCCATCAGGAAGCCCATCATCGCCGCGGTGGCGGGCTTCGCGCTCGGCGGCGGCTGCGAGCTTGCCATGCTGTGCGATTTCATCATCGCCGCCGACACCGCGAAGTTCGGCCAGCCGGAGATCAATCTTGGCGTCATGCCGGGCATCGGTGGCACGCAACGGCTGACGCGCTTCGTCGGCAAGTCGAAGGCGATGGAGATGTGTTTGACCGGCCGCCAAATGGACGCGGCCGAAGCGGAACGCGCAGGCCTCGTGTCGCGCGTCGTGCCGGCGGCCGAGCTGATGGTGGAAGCGATGAAGGCGGCAACGACCATCGCCGAGAAATCCGTGCCCATCGTGATGATGACCAAGGAAGCGATCAACGTCGCTTACGAAACGACGCTTGCCGAAGGCATCCGCTTCGAGCGGCGCGTGTTCCACGCGATGTTCGCAACCGAGGATCAGAAGGAAGGCATGGCCGCCTTCGGCGAAAAGCGAAAGCCGCAGTTCAAGGATGAATAGCAGGCGCAGCATGGCCTTGCCGAAACTACCCTTATAGGGTAGTCTGACGCGTGGAAAAACGACTTCCGCATTACAGCCTGGTTGAGGTTCAAGGCGAGGTCCGGCGGCTCGGCCCAGCGGCTTTCACCAAAACGGCGCTGGATGGCGGCCGACATGGGCCTCACAACGGCCGGAGATGATCGCAGTGATTGCCGCGCTTTCCAGGCGCAACTTCTACAAGTCGATGACCAGTCTTGCTGATCATCGCATCTGGCAGGACGTCTATCACGCGCCGACGCCTGTCAGGCGCGACGCTTATATCAAGATCACGCTGCGCGGACGCGCCCCGTGATCCAGTTCAAGGAGAAATGAATGGCGAGAAAATGTACTGAGTGCGAAACGCGCGAGGACATGATCCGCTTCCGCGATCAAAGCTTGACTGTTGAACACGCCGGTGTGACGGCGAAAGTGAAAGGGCTGTCGGGTTGGCGTTGTGCGTCGTGCGGCGAAGTCGAATTCGATGCTGGGAGCGCGCGGCGATATGCTGCTGCCGGAGATGCGCTCGTTCTGCAGAACCGCGAGCGGCAGAGCAAGGAAATCCGGCGTATCCGGCGAAAGCTGGGCCTTAGCCAGATGGCGGCCGCACGGCTCACCGGCGGCGGCCATAACGCTTTCTCACGCTACGAACGCGGCCAAGCGGCACCTCTGCCGGCCGTCATCAATCTGTTTCGGCTGTTGGACAAGCACCCCGAGCTGTTGGCCGACCTTGTCGCTTGAGATACAAAGCGTGACTTGCTTCCATCGCTCGGCCTCGTGCGTTTTCATCCGGACGTGAGAGTGTGAGCGGGGCGAGCGGCATGGCCAAAGCGAAGGAATCCGAACAAACACCCGCTGCGCCGCTACCGCTGGTCGGCGTCCATGGGGCGCCACGTCTGCCGCACGTGACCGTCGACGACTACAACATCGAGCTGGAAGACGACGACGGCGGCTTCCTCGGCGATCGCTGCAGCAAGAAGGCGCTCTACGCCCTGCTCGACAAGTGGCGCAAGCCGCTCGCCAAGGAGGGCAAGGATCCGTTCGGCGAGCGCGCCAGCCGCGACATCGGCAAGGCCGAACTCGACGAAGCGCTGGCGAACGGCGACACCGATGCCGCCGGCGTCGTCCATGGCGTGGTGGAGGATTATGCGCAGGCGCTCGCCTTCGTCACCAGGCGCATGCTGAAGCAGAAGGCGTGGCGCGACACCGAGCGCATCGTCGTCGGCGGCGGCATGCGCGAGCACAAGATCGGCGAGCTCGCCATCGGCCGCGCCGCGCTCCTGCTCAAGGCCGACGAGATCGCCATCGACATCGTCCCCATCCGCAACAATCCCGAGGATGCCGGCATGATCGGCGCCGTGCAGCTGGCGCCATCCTGGGTGTTCGACGCGCACGACCACATCCTCGCCGTCGATATCGGCGGCTCGCGCATCCGCGCCGGGATCGTTGCGCTGAACCGCAAGAAGGCGGCGGATTTCGCCAAGGCCGCCGTCGTCAAGCGCGAAGTGTGGCGTCACCTCGACGATAAGCCATCGCGCGATGAAGCGGTCGAGCGGCTGTGCGCGATGCTGACGAAGCTCATCCGCGCCGCGGAAAAGGAAAGCCTGCCGATGGCGCCATTCATCGGCATCGGCTGCCCCGGCCATATCGAGGCGGACGGCTCGATCGCGCGCGGCGCGCAAAACCTGCCGGGCAATTGGGAGAGCGCGCGCTTTCACCTGCCGAGCGAGATCCACGAGACGATCCCCACCATCGGCGAGCACGAAACGCAGGTGGTGATGCACAATGATGCGGTGGTTCAGGGCCTGAGCGAGGTGCCGTTCATGGGCGACGTGGAGCACTGGGGCGTGCTCACCCTGGGCACCGGATTGGGCAACGCCCGCTTCACCAACCGCGAGCTGCCTCAGCCGGAGGGCAGGAATTGACCCCAAAACCCGCGCGGGCTATACGCCCCGCCTCTTACCCAAGGAAATCGACGACCCATGCCCAATATCGCCTCGGCCAAGAAGCGCGTCCGCACCAACGCCAAGCGCGCCGCCATCAATCATTCGCGGCTGTCGCGGGTCCGGACCTTCACCCGCAAGGTGGAGGAGGCGATCGCCTCGGGCGACAAGTCGGCCGCCCGGACTGCGCTGAAGGCCGCCGAGCCGGAAATCATGCGTGGAGCGTCAAAGGGCGTCGTTCACAAAAATGCCGCATCCAGAAAGGTTTCCCGCCTGGCGCAGCGCGTGGGCAAGCTGCCGGGCTGAGCGCTGATTCGATCGCGCGGGCTTTAGCAAGCGATTTTTTTGCCGAATCGCACGATTTTTCTGCTCCGTACGCTGAGATTTTCAAAGCGTCACCAAACCATCATGATGCGACGGTGCTGTCATCGCTAAGTGATTGATTCGACAAATTGCAAGACGCCGCCCTGTCGAAGAAGTATCCGTTGACGGACAAAGCCTCAGCGATCTTCAACCGAATTTTTCCAGGAATTCCGGCTCTTGCGGCACCCCGGGCCGCTGCTATGGTTACCGCGGTTGAGGCGTTTGCGGGGCAGAACATGACCAGATGTCGATCAGGCTGATCCAAGGACACGGCGTTCCGGCGAAGATTTCGCCGCTCACTTCATAAGTCATCCCTCTGTTATTTGCCGGACTGTTGCGCAAGTCGACTTGCGCGATGATGGATCATTTTTGCGGATTGGAACCATGGCGCAAGGCCAGAACTCTCTAGGATACGCAGGCGACTTTCAGGCAGCCGAGGCCTGGGACCTTCTCAAGCGCGAGCCTGCGGCCCAGCTCGTCGACGTGCGGACCACGGCGGAATGGAATTTCGTCGGCATGCCCGACCTAGCGCCGGTCGGCCGCGAGGTGCTGCGGGTCGAGTGGCAGCGGTTCCCCAGCATGGACTTGAATCCCCAGTTCGTGGCCGAGGTGACCCACGCCCTTGAGCACGAAGGGGTCGGCTGCGAAGCGCCCATCCTCCTTCTCTGCCGCTCGGGCGGCCGCTCCCGCGCCGCCGCCATGGCGATGACGCAGGCCGGCTTCAGCCGCGCCTACAACATCGCCGGCGGGTTCGAGGGCGACCCCGATCCGGAAAGGCACAGGGGAAACAAGAACGGCTGGAAGGCGGCAGGCCTTCCCTGGCGTCAAACCTGATCGAACCCCGCGGCATCCATCGCGAGAAAGGGAGGTATTGAGCAGCAAACCGCATTTGGAATTTCGAATTCGTCGCAGAGAAAAAGAAAAGGGGCACCGGCGCGGAAGAAACGCCGGGCTAACAAGAGGCTAAGGGACAATGGCACAGACGATGATCAGCACTTCCCGCAGGGAAGGGGACATTTGGACGGCAGTGCGCGACCGCTTGCGCAAGGAATTGGGAGATCCGGTTTTCGATGCCTGGATCGCAAGCCTCCATCTCATCAGTTCGGAGCATGGCGAGGTGAAGATCGGCGCGCCGAAGCCTTTGGTGCGCAGCTGGGTGTCAAATCACCATTCCGCCCGGATCGAACGTGCCTTGAAGGCCGAAGGCCTCGCCACGCGCTCGGTTTCCATCGTGCTCGCGCCCCGCATCGGCGGCGGACTCGAGCTTGAGCGGCAACACCCGACCCTGACGCCTTACCCGGCTGTGCCTCGGCCGGCGCTCGGCGGCAACAACACAGGGGGCAACAACACGGGTGGCCACGGCACCGGTTCCGGCGGCGGCAATCTGTGGAGCCGCATGCTGCATCCGGCGCAAACCTTCGACAGCTTCATCGTGGGGACGTCGAACGAATTCGCCGCCAAGGCCGCCCGCGCGTTCGCGGAGAACACGCAAGGCGATGGCTCGCTGCTCTATCTCCACGGCACTTTCGGCAGCGGCAAGAGCCACCTGCTGAACGCAACCACGCTCGAAGCGAGCAAACGCGGGCGCCGCGCCCTGTGTCTTGGCGCCGAGGAGTTCATGCGCCAATTCCTGGGAGCGCTGCATCGCAAGGAAGCGCTGGTCTTCAAGGACGAACTGCGCGCCGCGGAGATTCTCCTGATCGACGACCTCCAGCACATCTGCAACAGCTCGGCGACCATCGCGGAGTTCCTGCACACCATCAATGCCTTCGCCGATACGCGCCGGTCCATCGTCATCGCGGCAGACCGCGCTCCGGAAGGCTTCGAGGCGCTGGGTGAGAATATCCGCTCGCGGCTTTCCGGGGGCGTTGTCATCGCGGTCGGTGCGCCGGATCGGGCAACCCGGATGGCGATGCTGAAGGCGCGCACCACCGAATTCGTCCGCGAATGTCCGCACGCCGTGATCCCCGATGAGGTGCTGGAACGGGTCGCCGACTTGGATGGCGCCACGCCGCGCGAGATCCTAGGTGTCTTCAACCGCATGGCGACCTGGACGAGCCTCACCAAGAAGCCGGTGACGCTCGAAGTCGCCGAGGAAAGCATCGGCCAGCGTGCCGCACCCGGCCGCAAGGTCGCCATCGAGGACATCCAGCGCAAGACGGCCGAGTTCTACAAGCTCGACCCGCGCGATATGCATTCCAAGGAGCGCTCGCGCCGCATCGCGCGGCCGCGCCAGGTGGCGATGTATCTCGCCCGCGAGCTGACGCAGCGTTCGCTGCCCGAGATCGGCCGCAGGTTCGGCGGCCGCGATCACACCACGATCCTGCACGCTTGCCGTCAGATCACCAAGCTGTGCGGCAGCGATCAGCTCCTGAAGCAGGAGGTCGATTTCCTGCGGCAGCTTCTGTCGAAACGCGTGGCGTAGACCATGGTCTAGGTCGACTGAGCCCGTCATCCGGACCGCCGGATGACGGGTTTTTTCCGCCCGTCCGAAGCCCCGGAGTCCGGCCGGATTGGGGCCATTGCGCTGTTCACTTTCCGCACCGGCTGATATAGTGCGGGGCTTGAGTCTGCATCCCCAAAAAAGCTCAAGCATCCTAGTGTGTTAGCCGTCGAGCAAAGGGGCGCGACGGCGGCGTGTTTCAATGAAATTCAAGCCGGACAAACGCCGATGAAAATTACCGTCGAACGAGGCGCCTTTCTGAAGGCTCTTTCCCATGTGCAAAGCGTGGTCGAGCGCCGCAACACGATTCCGATTTTGTCCAATGTCATGATCGAGGCGGCGAAGGGGCAGCTGAAACTCACCGCCACCGACCTCGATATCGAAATCGTGGAATCGCTGTCGGCCGATGTGTTGCGCAACGGTGCGGTGACCGCGCCGGCGCACATGCTCTACGACATCGTGCGCAAGCTGCCCGAAGGGGCGCAGGTGCAGGCGGAGCTGCTTTCGTCTGAGGGCGGACGGTTGGCCGTTTCATCCGGCAGCGTGCGGTTCGAACTCGCTTGTCTGCCGAAGGAAGATTTCCCGCAGATGGCAGCCGGCGCGCTGCCGCACAAATTCCGCCTATCCGCCGATGACCTTAAGCGGCTGATCGACAAGACCCGCTTTGCGATTTCCAACGAAGAGACGCGGTTCTATCTGAACGGCATCTATTTGCACGCAGCGAAGGACGGCAAGGTCCGCGCCTTGCGTGCAGCGGCGACCGATGGGCATCGGCTCGCCCGCTTCGAGCTCGATCTGCCGGATGGCGCCAGCGACATCCCCGGCGTCATCATTCCGCGCAAAACCGTCGCCGAACTGCGCCGTCTGCTGGACGACACCGACGATGCCATCGACATCGCCCTGTCGGACACCAAGGTTCAGTTCGTCACCGGCGGCATCGAGCTGACGTCCAAGCTGATCGACGGCACGTTCCCAGATTACCAGCGCGTGATCCCGTCCAACAACGACAAGGCGCTGTCGCTGGACGCCAAGGAGTTCTCGCAAAGCGTTGATCGGGTTTCCACCATCTCGGCCGACAAGACCCGCGCCGTGAAGCTCAACATCGCCAAGGACAAGCTGACCTTGTCCGTCGTCAATCCGGATTCCGGCACGGCCACGGAAGAGTTGGGCGCCACCTATAACGCCACCGGGATCGAGATCGGCTTCAACGCCCGCTATCTCCTCGACATCACCGGCCAGATCGAAGGCAAGGAAGTCCGCTTCCTCCTGCACGATGCGGGCTCGCCCACCCTGATCGAGGACGCGGAAGACACCCGCACGCTCTATGTGCTGATGCCCATGAGGGTGTGAGGTTGACAGTTATTCCGAACACCCAAGGCTCCCCCCTCCCCTTGCGGGAGGGGGCGCAAGAACGCGAAGCGTTCGAGCGGGGGAGGGGTATTGCGGATATAGCCCCCTCCCCCGATCATTCGCTCGCGATGCTCGCGACTGATCGCCCCCTCCCGCGAGGGGAGGGGGAAGTCACAAAGCGAGCAACCCTCGCCATCACCCGCGTGTCGCTGACCAACTACCGCTCCTACGCGGCCTGCGAGTTCGCCACCAGCGGACGGCCCGTGGTGCTCACTGGCGCCAACGGTGCAGGCAAGACGAACATTCTCGATGCGCTGTCGATGCTGGCGCCGGGCAAGGGCTTGCGCGGCGCCACCTTGGCCGAGCACACGCGCAAAGGTCCCGCGCCGGATGCGGGCACCTTGTGGGCGGTCGCGGCCACCGTCTCACGCAGCGGCGAAAGTTACGAGATCGGCACCGGCTTGTCGGTCGGCGCGAGCGGCACGACACGTCATCTCCGGCTCAATGGCGCTGCGGCGGAAAGCTCGGCTGAACTGGGCGAACTCATTCGAATGGCGTGGCTGACGCCGGCCATGGATCGGCTGTTCATCGAAAGCGCGAGCGGCAGGCGCCGCTTTCTCGACCGGCTCACGCTCGGGTTCACGCCGGGCCACGGCAGATGCGCGCTGCGTTACGAGCAGGCGATGCGCGAGCGCGCGCGGCTTCTGAAGGTTGGCCCGCGCGAGCCGTCGTGGCTCGACGGCCTCGAAGCGCAAATGGCGGAGCACGGCGTGCCGCTCGCGATGGCGCGCGCGGCGGCGGTCGAGAAGTTGAACGCCGCACTGCAGGCCCGGCGCGATGCCGGCGCCTTTCCGGCAGCAGAACTCGCCATGCAGGGCGAAGCCGACGACGCGATCCGCGAGCATGGCGAGCGATCCATCGTCCTGTTCCGGGAACGCCTCGCCGCATGGCGTATCCGCGATGCGGAATCCGGCCGCACCCATTTCGGCCCGCATGTCAGCGACCTTTCCGTGCGCCACACCGGCAAGCGGGCGGAGGCGCGTGACTGCTCGACCGGCGAGCAGAAGGCGCTGCTGATCTCCATCGTCCTTGCGCAGGCGGCAGAGCTTTCCCATATAGGAGATGGGTTCACCCCCATCCTCCTGCTCGACGAAATCGTGGCCCATCTCGACGCAAAACGCCGGGCCGCCCTGTTCGACGAGATCGCCGCCCTCGGCGCACAGGCATGGATGACGGGCACCGATGCCCAGATGTTTGCAAGCCTCAAGTCGCGCGCCGACCATTTCGAAGTCGCCGCGTCGCGATTGACCCTGATTTCCGAGTGAGAGATATGGCCTCTTCTTCCGCAATGCCCGAACCCAGTGACTACGGCGCCGACAGCATCAAGGTGCTGAAAGGGCTCGATGCCGTGCGCAAGCGGCCGGGCATGTATATCGGCGACACTGATGATGGCTCCGGCCTGCACCACATGGTCTACGAGGTGGTGGACAATGCCATCGACGAGGCGCTGGCGGGCTTCGCATCGGAAGTGAACGTCACCTTGAATGCCGACGGCTCGTGCACCGTGTTCGACAATGGCCGCGGCATTCCGACCGGCATCCATGAAGGCGAAGGCATTTCCGCCGCCGAAGTGATCATGACCCAGCTTCATGCCGGCGGGAAGTTCGAGCAGAACGCCTACAAGGTGTCCGGCGGGCTGCACGGCGTCGGCGTCTCGGTGGTGAATGCGCTCAGCGAGCATCTCGATCTGCGCATCTGGCGCGACGGCAAAGAGCATTATATGCGCTTTCGCAACGGCGATGCCGAGGCGCCGCTGAAGGACGTCGGCGCGAGCCACGGCAAGCGCGGCACCGAGGTGACGTTCCTCCCCTCGCCGGCCACCTTCACCAAGACCGAGTTCGACTTCGCCACCCTCGAGCATCGCCTGCGGGAGCTCGCCTTCCTCAACTCCGGCGTCACCATCGTGCTGGCGGACAAGCGCGGCGTGGAGAAGAAGGAGGTCACGCTGCACTACGACGGCGGTCTGGCCGAATTCGTACGCTATCTCGACCGCGCCAAGACGTCGCTGATCCCGCAGCCGATCATGATCGACAGCGAACGCGACGGCGTCACGGTGGAAGCGGCGCTCACCTGGAACGACAGCTATCACGAGAGCATGCTGTGCTTCACCAACAACATTCCCCAGCGCGATGGCGGCACCCATCTCGCCGGCTTCCGCGCCGCGCTCACCCGCGTGGTGACGAAATATGCCGATGAGTCCGGCCTGCAGAAGAAGGAAAAGATCGCGCTCACCGGCGATGATTGCCGCGAGGGGCTGACCTGTGTGCTCTCGGTGAAGATACCCGATCCGAAGTTCTCGTCGCAGACGAAGGACAAGCTGGTTTCCTCCGAAGTGCGGCCCATCGTGGAAGGCGTCGTGATCGAGCAACTCGGCCGCTGGTTCGAGGAGCACCCCTCCGAAGCCAAAATGGTCGTCGGCAAGGTGGTGGAAGCCGCCGCCGCCCGCGAAGCCGCGCGCAAGGCCCGCGAACTCACCCGCCGCAAAGGTGCGCTCGATGGCGCCTCGCTGCCCGGCAAGCTCGCCGATTGCCAGGAGCGCGATCCCTCGAAGTGCGAGATCTTCATCGTCGAGGGCGACTCGGCCGGCGGCAGCGCCAAGCAGGCGCGCAACCGCAACAATCAGGCGGTGCTGCCGTTGCGCGGCAAGATCCTCAATGTCGAGCGTGCCCGCTTTGACAAGATGCTGGGCAGCGAATCCATCGCCACCCTGATCACCGCGCTCGGCACCGGCATTGGTCGCGAGGAATTCAACCCGGACAAGCTGCGCTATCACAAGATCATCATCATGACCGATGCGGACGTCGACGGCGCCCACATCCGCACGTTGCTGCTCACCTTCTTCTACCGCCAGATGGCCGAACTGATCGAGCGCGGCCATCTCTTCATCGCACAGCCGCCGCTCTACAAGGCGGCGCGCGGCAAATCCGAGCGCTACCTGAAAGACGAGGCGGAGTTCGAGAATTATCTCTTGTCGGAGGGGTCGGAAGGCGCCAGCCTTGTCCTGCAAGGCGGCGAGACCATTACCGGTGCCGATCTGCAAGGCGTGATCGAAAAGGCGCGCACCGCCGTGGCGGCCCTGAAAGGATTTCCGCCGCATTATTCGCGCTTTGTCCTGGAGCAGGCGGCCATTGCCGGCGCGCTCAATCCGGACATCCTGAACGATCGGGAGAAGGCCGCCGCTGCGGCGGAATACATCGCGCGGCGTCTCGACCTTTTATCCGATGAAGTCGAACGCGGCTGGCACGGCGAGCCGACGCCGGACGGCGGCCTCAAGTTCTGGCGCGAGGTGCGGGGCTTGCGGGAAGTCGTCGCCATCGATGGCGCGGTGATCGGCAGCGCCGACGCCCGCAAGCTGGACAGGATGGCCTCAGAACTTCAGTCCGTGTATCTCCACGCCGGCACCTTGAGGCGCAAGGATGATGTGCGCGAGGTGCGCGCGCCGTCGCAGCTTCTCGGCACAATCCAGGAATGGGGCCGCAAGGGCATGTCGCTGCAGCGCTACAAGGGCCTGGGCGAGATGAATCCGGAGCAGCTTTGGGAAACCACCCTGGACGAAAACGCGCGCACGCTTCTCCGCGTCAAGGTCGAGCACGCCGACGATGCCGAAGACCTGTTCACCAAGCTGATGGGCGAAGTCGTCGAGCCGCGCCGCGAATTCATCCAGGAAAACGCGCTCTACGCGGCGCTGGATGTGTGATGCCTCCCGCCCCCATTGCTCTTGATCGCCCCGCTCTTGAGCGGGCGTTTATGCGGCTGGGCGAGATTGCGGCCAACGCAGGCAAGCAGATCGACATTTCCGTCTACGGTGGCTCGGCTCTGGTGCTCTCGACCGACTTCCGCGTGAGCACGCAGGACGTCGATGCGGTATTTGAGCAGGATCGCACCTTCGTCCGCCATGCCGCCCAGCTGATCGCGGACGAGTTCGGTTGGGAAGAGAACTGGATCAACGATGGCGTGAAGGGCTTTCTCAGCGCGCACGATTCCGATCCTGACGCGAAATGTCTTTTCCGCAGCTACCCATCCGAGGTTGGCCCCGGGCTACGCGTTTTCGTTGCTACCCCGGCCTATCTGTTCGCGATGAAATCTCTCGCCATGCGGGCCGTTGGCGCGGAACGCCGGGCGGATATCGAAGATATTCGCAAGCTTGGGGCGTTGATGGGAATTACCAGCGCCTCGGATGCCATCTCTGTGGTGACGCGCTATTATTCGGCTGCAAGATTATCGCCGAAAACCCGCTTCGGTCTGGAAGACGTCTTCGGTGCGGAGCAGAGGGACACCTAGACTGATGCGTCGCCCACGTTCCATTTCCGAAATCGCCGAGCGTTCCGCTGAAAGAGCGCAACAGTTCGACATGGCGTTCAGCGAATTCCTGGATGCCTGGCAAACTTTGTCGATTGAGGAACGCCGTGCAGCTCTGGCTGAGGAGCCGCAGAGGCTCGACGCGATCAAGGATGCCTATCTTGCAGCGCTCGCCGAACATCTGGCGCTTTCGCATCGACTTCCCGTGCCCGAATGGTCGGAACAGCCGGATCGGTTTCTGTCCGAGCCATTCTTTGCCGGAGGTCTGGAGTCGCTGAAGGCGATCCTGCTGGTGGAGAGCCCGCTGGCATTCCGCCGGCGTCTCATCTTCATCAGCGCCGACGGTCTTTCGCGGCCCGACCGGACTATGTCAGCGGCCGCTTCGCCCGCGCGCTGACCAGCCACACGGCGGCCGGGAAGATAACGCCGTAGGCCGTCTCGTGCTTCGCCAGTTCCGTTCGCACCACTGCCCTGATCTTGTCGCGCGCCGGATCGTCCAGTTCGGATGCGGCGCGGGCGAGCGGCCCGATGGTGAGGGCCTCGGTCACCGCCTCGTCCACCGTTGCGCCGAATTTCATGGTTGTATCGTGCGGCTGAACCTTGATATCGCGGTAGCCTGCCGCCGACAGAAGACCGCGAATGCGTTCGCCGTCGGCGAACGCGAACGGTCCCGGCGCATGCGGCTCCATGGGCGGCTGTGGCGGCAACAGATGTTTTGCCGCTTCGAACGGCACACGCGCCCAGTCGTTCTCCTTCATGGCGCGCCAGCAGACGAAGGCCACGCGGCCGTCGCGCACCAGCGCCTTGCGGATGTTGGCAAAGGCTGCGGCGGGATCGTCGAAGAACATCACGCCGAAGCGCGAGAAGGCGAGATCGAACACCGGCTGGAAGTCGTAGGTCGCGGCGTCCGCCTCGACCAGCGCAAGATCGGCCATGCCGGCATGGGCGCGGGCGCGGGCCACCGCAAGGTTGGGGGCCGAGATGTCGATGCCGGTGACGGCGCCCTCCGGCCCGACGCGCTCGCGCAGCATCAGCGCGGTGGTGCCGCCGCCGCAGCCGATGTCGAGCACGCTCTCGCCTTCTTTCGGCTGCGCAAATGCGATCAGCGCGTCCGTGATGAGGCCCAGATGCTGGTCGATGCGATCCTGCGCCTTGGACCAGCGCTCGCCGGCCGGCCCGTTCCAGTATTCGCTCATCTGCTCGTTGGGCATCGGATCACTCACTTTCCGCCCTTGTGAGCGTTTTGCTGCAAGTCCGCCGGGAACGCCTTATCGGCAATGAAGGGCGCGATGTCCGAGGGCGAGAATGCGATCTCCACCGCGCAGGCCTGTGCCGCATGTGGAAAATCCGGTGTCACCACCAGGCCGCCCTTTGCTGCATCGAGCCGCAGGAGCACCGAGTCGATCCCGCCGTCTACCGCGTCCTTGCACCCATCGATGAGCTTCGGCTGCCTGGCGTAGCGCGTCTGATACATCGAAACGAGCTTCGCCGTTCCGCTGCCGGATTCATCGGGCAGGACTCCCGGCTTGAAGATCTTTTTCCAGTCCACTTCGCTGCCGGAGCGCAAATCGATCGTCAGCGGATCGGGCACGCCGTCGTTGGGATAGGGGCCGCCGCAGTAATAGGTTTCGCGCACATCCAGGCTTGCGAAGCGGCTGGACATATAGCTGACGCGGATATCGAGAGAGTAACTGTCCGCCGTCGGCTTGATGTGCGCCTCCTTCAAGGACGAAAGGCAGTCGCTGCGCTGGGACGCGTCCGCGGCATCCTTGCTTGTGAGCAGCGCGTTCACCTTCCGCTGGATGGCTTGATCCGGAAACGCGACAAGGCGCGGATATTTGGCATCCGCGCCGTGGCTGTGCATCGGCGTGAGTTGGACCGTGGGTGCTGCGGCAACCGCCGTGCAACTGATCAGAAGGAACACAGCAGCAGCAAACCTCATCATCGTTCCGAGTTTTTGCGCTTGCGCATGGCCAAGGTGCGGAGGCGCAGCGCGTTGAGCTTGATGAAGCCCTGCGCATCCTTCTGATCGTAAGCGCCGCGATCGTCCTCGAAGGTGACGAGGTCCTGGCTATACAGCGAGTTCGGCGAGGCGCGGCCGATCACGATCACATTGCCCTTGTAGAGCTTCAGCCGCACCGTGCCGCTGACGAACTCCTGCGATTTGTCGATGGCCGCCTGCAGCATCTCGCGTTCCGGCGCGAACCAGAAGCCGTTGTAGATCAGCTCGGCATAGCGCGGCTTCAGTTCGTCTTTGAGGTGCGCGGCGCCGCGATCCAAGGTGATGGATTCGATGGCGCGGTGCGCCGCCAGAAGGATGGTACCACCCGGCGTCTCATACACACCGCGCGACTTCATGCCGACGAAGCGGTTCTCCACCAGATCAACCCGGCCGATGCCATTCGCCTTGCCGAGTTCGTTGAGCCTGGTCAGCAGTGCGGCCGGCGAAAGCACATTCCCATCCACCGACACCGCATCGCCGCGCTCAAACCCGATCTCGATCACCGTTGCCTTGTCCGGCGCTTCCTCCGGGCTAAGGGTGCGCTGGTAGACGATGCTCTCCGGCTCAACGGCCGGGTCTTCGAGGAGCTTTCCTTCCGACGATGAGTGTAGAAGGTTGGCATCGACGGAGAACGGCGCCTCGCCGCGCTTGTCGCGCGGAATGGGAATCTGGTGCGCCTCGGCAAATTCGATCAGCTTGGTGCGGCTGGTCAGGTCCCATTCGCGCCACGGCGCGATCACGCGGATGTCGGGCTTCAGCGCATAATAGGCGAGCTCGAAGCGCACCTGGTCGTTGCCCTTGCCGGTAGCGCCATGACAGACCGCATCGGCGACGACCTGTTCGGCAATCTCGATCTGCTTCTTGGCGATCAGCGGCCGCGCGATGGAGGTGCCGAGCAGATAGACGCCTTCATACACAGCATTGGCGCGGAACATCGGGAACACGTAATCGCGGACGAATTCTTCGCGCAGGTCCTCGACGAAGATGTTCGCGGGCTTGATGCCGAGCAACTCGGCCTTGGCCCGCGCCGGCGCAAGCTCTTCGCCCTGGCCGAGATCGGCAGTGAACGTCACCACCTCCGCGCCATAGGCGGTCTGCAGCCATTTCAGGATGACCGAGGTATCCAGCCCACCCGAATAAGCCAGCACGACTTTCTTGATGCGATCGTTGGCCAACTCCGCCTCCCTCTGCCAGCGCGATATAGGAACGCCGCGCGGCTGCCAAAACTTACGATGGCATCGTTGCCAGTTCCTGCGAGCGCATCTGGGCCATGCGCTCGCTGGCGCGCTGCTTGACGCTCTCGCTCTTCAGCTGGCCGCAGGCGGCCATGATGTCGCGGCCGCGCGGCGTGCGCACCGGCGAGGCATAGCCGGCGCGGTTCACGACCTCGGCGAATTTCTCGATCTGCTCCCAATCCGAGCATTCGTATGGCGCGCCCGGCCACGGATTGAACGGAATGAGGTTGATCTTGGCCGGAATGCCCTTGATCGCGCGCACCAGCTCGCGCGCATCGGCGAGACTGTCATTCACCCCCTTCAGCATCACATATTCGAAGGTGATGCGGCGCGCGTTCGACACGCCGGGATAGTCGCGGCACGCCTGCAAGAGCTCGGCGATCTTATATTTCTTATTGAGCGGCACGATCACGTCGCGCACCTCGTCGCGCGCCGCATGCAGCGAGATGGCGAGAGACGAGCCGATCTCTTCGCCCGCGCGCTTGATCATCGGCACCACGCCGGCGGTCGACAAGGTGATGCGGCGCTTGGACAGCGCGAGGCCATCGCCATCGGCCATGATCGAGATGGCGGCCTTCACATTGTCGAAATTGTACAGCGGCTCGCCCATGCCCATCATCACCACATTGGTGAGGCGGCGGTCGGCGCCGGTGGAGGGCCAGTCGCCAAGCGCATCGCGCGCAACCATCACCTGGCCCACAACCTCGCGCGGCGTGAGGTTGCGCACCAGCTTCTGGGTGCCGGTGTGGCAGAAGCGGCAGTTCAGGGTGCAGCCGACCTGGCTCGAAACGCACAACGTGCCGCGGCCGGGTTCCGGGATGAACACGGTCTCGAATTCCGCGCCGCCCTCGCCTTTCAGCAGCCACTTGCGCGTGCCGTCGGAGGAAATCTGTTCGGCCACGATCTCCGGCCGCGCAAAGGTGAATCGCTCCGCCATGTCGCTGCGGAAGTCCTTGGCGAGATTGCTCATGCTGGCAAAGTCGCGGGCGCCGTGGACGTAGATCCAGTTCCACAGCTGGCGCGCCCGCATGGCGACGGACTTCTCCGGCACGCCTGCAGCGACCAAAGCGGCTCGGAGGTCGTCGAACGAAAGACCGATCAGGTTCGTTGGCTGTAGCATGTGTCGAATATAGGAGGAGAAAGGCCGAAAGGCAGTAGGCAGAGTAACTTGCAGTTACCCTCCCTTGAAAAGGGAGGGTCGGATCGCAAAGCGATCCGGGGAGGGATCATTCCTCGGGCCGATCCCCACCCGCCCCGCCAGTAAATCGCGCCTTTTGCGCAGTTCACACATAGTTGCATCGATTGCGCGATTTACAGGCGAGGGCGACCTCCCCTTTGCAAGGGGAGGTGAATCGCGATGTCACATTCCACACGCCTGCGCCGCCTTGTCGATCGCTTCGCCGGCGCCGGCCAGTGAGTAGCTGTCCTTCGTCACCGTGCCGCGCTTCGACGTGCCGGTGACGAGCGCCACGCCGCCGTTTTTCATCGCCGCCACGAGCTTCCCCTGATCGGCCGCATTGAGCGCCCATGCGCTGCCGTTGCCCCCCTCATCCTTGGTGAAGAAGGTGAAGCGGTCTGCGCCGACCTGCACCGTCACCGTACTGCCGTCCTTGTACGAATAGCCCGGCACGATTTCCGGCTCGCCCCTGGAATGCCGCGCCGGCCAGTTGTTGACCAGGAAGTAGATGGGATCGCGCTTGGCATTTGCCGGCTCCTTCGTCTTCGGCTCGGAGAGCGCGTAACAGACCTTCGCCTCGCCCTCCCCGCGCGTGAAGGCACCCCAGTCCTTGAACTGGCCCAACGCCGTCGCACTGTCTCCACCGGTGTCGGCGGGCTTGGCTGCCGGCGCACGCGCGTGATGAGCCGGCCGCGCCATCGCCGCGAGGGGGCAACAAACGGCAAATGCAATCAGACAGCGCGAGATGACTCGAAACATGTTGTTCTTGGCCTTGGTTGGAGAAGGCGACCAAAAATCGCCTTGAATTTCCGGCGGTTGCTCCCTCGCGGCGCGGAAAATAGACGGGCCATGGCGGCCTTGTCCATGCCGGCGATTGCAGCGGCAATCGGGCGGCAACTGTCGCGCCCGCAGCGCGTTATCAAATCAGAGGGGTTCTTCGGGAGGAAGAACCGAGATGTTGAACAGATTAATGGTTCTCGTGATGCTGGCGGTGGCTCTGTTGCCCATCTGCGGCGACGGATCGGAAGTCTAGCCTATCGCGTTGCGAGCGACGGCTTCTTCAACGTCGCGCAAGCGATCCTTTCCAAAATAAATCTCGCCATCCACGAAGAACGTCGGAATCCCGAACGTGCCGCGCGTGACCGCAGCCTCGGTATTCTCCACCAGCTTCGCCTTGATCTCCGGCTCTTGCGCACGCGCGAGAAGGCGATCCGCATCCAGCCCGGACTCCATCAGAGCGGCGCGAATAACCGGCGGGTCATCCATCTTCTTGCCTGCCTCCCACATATGGTGGAAGGCCGCTTCGACGAATTGCGGCAACACACCGTCCTCTTGCGCCGCGACTGCCATCCGCATCAGGGTCAGCGTGTTTACCGGAAAATGCGGATTGAACTGGAACTGCGTGAGCCCGTGCCGTGCGATGAAGCGGCGGATCTCCAGCATCTCATAGTCCATCTTGTTCTTGATGCCGCCGAACGCGATCATCGGCGGCTTGTTGTTGGTGAGCTTGAAAATCCCACCCAGCAGCACCGGCACATATTCGAACTTCGCACCCGTCCGCCGCTCGATCTCCGGAATCACGCGATGGGCGAAGTACGCATTGGGACTGCCGAAATCGAACAGAAATTCGACGCGCATCACCACGGCTCCCGATACGGCCGCAGGTCCAGCTCGAACGTCCACCCGTCGCGATGTTGCGTGTGCAAATACCAGTACGCGTCCGCCACGGATTGCGGATTCATCAGTTGGTCCGGCTCCAGCTTTGCCAGCGCCTCTTCGCCGCCGCGCGCGCGGATGCGCTCGCGGACGAAGGCCGTGTCCACCCCGGCATCGATGATCAGGTGCGCAACATGGATGTTCTTCGGCCCAAGCTCGCGCGCCATGCTCTGCGCCACCGCGCGCAGGCCGAACTTCGCACTGGCAAATGCCGCGTAGCCCACGCCGCCGCGCAGGCTTGCGGTCGCGCCGGTGAAGAGAATGGTGCCCTTGCCGTGCGGCAGCATCCGCCGCGCGGCTTCGCGGCCTGTCAGGAAACCGCCATAGCAGGCCATCTCCCACACCTTGCGGAACACGCGCTCGGTTGTCTCCAGGATCGGGAAGTTCACATTGGCGCCGGGATTGAAGATGCAGATTTCCAGCGGCGCGTGGGCATCGGCCTGGGCCAGAAAGGCGGTGACGTCCTCCTCCTTGCGCGCATCGAGCCCGCGCGCAACGCACGCACCGCCGGCCGCTTCGATTTCCTGCTTCAGATGCTCAAGCTTCTCCGCCGTTCGCCGGCCGACGAAGACTGTGTAGCCCTCGGCGGCGAAACGCTTCGCAATGGCGGCGCCGATGAAATCGCCGGCACCGATCACTGCACAAGTCGCGTTCCGTTTCATCTATTCCCTCAGCCCGTATCCGATTGAAAACAGCCGCCACACAATCACTGCCAAAATGGCTCCCATCAACACCGTGAGCCCCGCCCCCAGGAATTCCGGCGCCTCGCTGAAGCCGATCATGGAGTGGCGGATGCCATTGATGAAATAGAAGAACGGATTGCCCCACGCGATCCAGCGCACCGACGGCGGCAGCATCTGCACCGTGTTGAACACGCCGCCGACGAACGACAAGGGCGTGATGAAGAAGATGTTGAGCATGGTGAGCTGCTCGAAATTCTTCGCCCACAGTCCGATGATGATGCCGAGCAGCCCGAAAATGATGGCGACGGCCACGATCCAGAACAGGAATTCGCCGAAATCGAACACGGAGGTGGCGCCGAACGCCACGCCGATCAGCAGGATGCCGATGGCGGTGACCACGGAGCGCACCACCGTCATCGCCAACAGGCCGACGATCATTTCGACATAGGACAGCGGCGCCACCAGCGCCTCTTCGATGTAGCGCATGAAGCGCTGGAAATAGATTTGTGAGGAAGCCTGCAGGAACGCCGCGTTGATGATGTTGAGCATCAACACGCCCGGCAGCACGAATTCGATGTAGCGATGGCCTGCTATCGTGGAGATGCGCGCGCCCACCACCTGACCGAACACGAAGATGAACATCAGCGCGGAGATCCACGGCGCGATGAACGCCTGTGTCGGCACACGCATCAGACGTGACAGCTCGCGCCGGATGATGGTCCACAGCCCGATCCAGTTGATGCCCATGCGTGGCATCGGCGCCTCGGATGGGATTACGTTCGTCATCGTCCCGCTCCAACAGCGACATGGTCCGGCGCGGCCCCGGTGGCGCTGAGGTAAGCCGCTTCAAGCCCCCCATCGCCGATGAACTCCTCCTTCGGCCCTTGCCGCACGATCTTGCCGCCGTCGATGATCGCGATGGTGCGGCACAGCCGCTCGACTTCTTCGAGATAGTGCGAGGTGAGCAGGATGGTCTTTCCGTCGCGGTTCAGCTCCTGCAGGTAGCGCCACAGGTCGCGCCGCAGCTCGACATCCACGCCGGCGGTAGGCTCATCGAGGATCAGGAGCTTGGGATCGTGCACCAGGGCGCGCGCCAGGATGACGCGCCGCTTCAACCCGCCGGACAGTTCGCGGAAAGATTTGTTTGCATGTGGGCCCAGCTCGAACCGCTGGATCAGCTCGTCCACCCGCCGCTTGCGCTCGGCGGCGTTCATCCCGAAATAGCCTCCCATCCAGTCGATGATCTGGGTCGTCTTGGCGAACGTGTCGACGTTGAACTCCTGCGGCGAAAGGCCGATCAGCCGCCGCGCCTCGCGATAATCTTTCACCGCATCGATGCCGAAGATTTCGATCTTGCCCGACGTGGGCTTGGCGATGCCCGTCATGCAATGGATCGTGGTGGATTTGCCGGCGCCGTTCGGCCCGAGGAAGCCGAAAAAGTCGCCCGGCTCGATGCGCATGGAAAGATCGTCCACGGCGACCGTCCCGCCGCGATACATTTTGCAAAGATGGGAAATGGCGACGGCGGGGATCATGTGGGCTGGAATATAGGGGCGAAATCGGAAAACAGAAGTGGAATCGGTGCGCGAGCCTGCTATAGGGCGGCCCATGCAAAATCCAATCCTTGTCGAACTCACCCGCGGCGAACTGGTGGAGAGCGTCCATCGTGGCGCCGTGGCGATTGCCCGCTCCGACGGCTCCCTGCCTCTGTCGCTGGGCGATGTGGAAGTGCCGGTCTATCCGCGCTCGTCGCTCAAGCCCATTCAGGCGCTGCCGCTGCTGGAATCCGGTGCGGCCGATGCATTCGAGCTCAGCGACGAGGAGATTGCGCTTGCCTGCGCATCGCATTCCGGGGAGCCGATGCACACGAGCCGCGTGGCCGTGTGGCTGGAACGCATCGGCTGCGCCGAAAGCGATCTCGCCTGCGGCCCTCAGGCTGTACGATATGAATCCGTATTGAATGAGATGATCCGGAATGGCGAGAAGCCGACGCGCATCCACAACAATTGCTCCGGCAAGCACACGGGATTTCTGACGGTGGCGCGGCATTGGGATGTGGCAACGAAAGGTTACGAGTTGCACAGCCATCCGGTACAGCAGGCGGTTGCGAAAGCGCTGGCAGAGCTCACCGGCATTTCACACGAGTTCCCTTGGGGCGTCGATGGCTGCACGGCGCCGAACTTCGCACTGCCGGTGGCCGCTTTCGCGGGTTCGCTGGCAAAACTTGCGGACCCGGATGCGCTTGCCGAGCCGCGCGCCAAGGCAGCGCGGCGCATCGTTCATGCGATGACGGCGCATCCCGAGCTGGTTGCCGGCACCGGCCGCAGCGACACCATCCTCATGCGCGCCGCAAAAGGACGCGTCGCGACCAAGGCCGGTGCAGAGGGGTTCTACGCAGCGATCATTCCCGAGGCGCGAATGGGCATCGCGCTCAAGATCGACGATGGCGCCGGCCGCGCCGCCGAAACCGCAATCGCTGCGATCCTCGACAAACTGGGACTCCTTGGCGACGATGCAGATGCCCGCGCGCTTGTTCGCGCGCCGATCATCAACACGCGCGACGCTGTCGTCGGCGAACGCCGCCCAGCTGCTGCACTGAACGATGCGGACATTGAAGCGCTACAGACTCATTGACTGGCCTTCACCTTCGCGGCGGCCGCTTCCTCGTCCGCTCGCTGCATGGCCGGGGTGTAGAGTTCGGCCGACTTGATCTGGCAGCGGTTGCCGAATCCGAAGCCGCGGTGGAGAATGAAATCGCCGCGCCGCACACAATCGAGCCGTGTCACACCCTGCGACTCGATCCGCGCGGTCACATCGAAATCAATGCCAGGACAAGGTGCATACAACGACAACTTGAACTTCTGATGCGCGAGATTCTCCACGATCACGGTCTTGCGATCGAGCGTCGTCCATCGAAGGATTTGCGTCGGCATCAGGCAGGCGGATTGCGCCAGCGCCGACGAGCCCAGTCCGATCCACACCACCGCGGCGAGCCACGCGATCTTCATCGCCAACACCCTCTGTTCAGGGCGATCCATTGCCAGCGGGGGCGGCATTCGCAGGCATCGGCGTGATACGCGTGATCGGGCAGCGCTGGAACCCGGTGCCGACGTTACGCACGATGACATCGTCGCCAGGGCTCATGCAGGTCAGTGCCACCGAACCGGCGGACTGGAAGCCGACACGCTCCTTGAACTGCAGCCCTTCGCAATAGGCCATCAGATCGACGCGGAATTTCTTGTGGAAGTTGTCCTCGACCATCAGACTTTTGTTACCGAGCGCCTTCCAATTGTAAATCTCGCCGAAGCGCAGGCAGCCGCGCTGCGACGCCGATGGCGGCATGGTCGGAGATTGCGCCATCGCCGGGATCGACACACACGCCGCCAGTCCGGCGGCCAGCATCACTTTCATCGTCATGGCACCCACCCTTGTGAGAGGTACTCCTCCAATTGAGAGTATAACCGATTGTTCGTGGGGAAGTTCACACGTTCTTGTGCTGGAATACTGAGCTTGGCGGAACGTCGCGGCAGCGCTTATCGTGCGGCCGCTACACGGGAGAGGCAACATGAAGGCCGCGTTGTGCACACATTACGGACCGCCGGAAGAGTTCGAACTTCGCGAGCTTCCGAGCCCCGTTGCGGAAAAGGGCCACGCCGTCATTGCCGTCAAGGCGTGCGGCGTGAACTTCCCGGACGTGCTGCTGATCCAGGACAAGTATCAGTTCAAGCCGTCGCTGCCCTTCGCGCCGGGCGGCGAGATTGCCGGCATCGTCAAGCAGGTCGGCGATGGCGTGACGGGGTTGAACGTCGGCGACCGGGTCGCCGCCTCGATCGGCAGTGGCGGCTTTGCCGAAGAAATCCTGATCGATGCGCGCCGCTGCCTGCCGGTACCGGCGAATGTCGATTTCGACGTCGCGTCCTCCTTCATCGTGACCTACGGCACCTCGTGGCACGCGCTGGTGGATCGCGCCAATTTGCAGGCGGGCGAAAATCTCGTCGTGCTGGGAGCGGCCGGCGGCGTTGGATTGTCCGCGGTGGAGATCGGCAAGGCGTTGGGCGCACGGGTGATTGCCGGCGCGTCGTCTGAGGAGAAGGTCGAATTCGCCAAGGCGCATGGCGCCGACGACGGCTTCGTCTATCCGAAGACACCGCTGTCGCGCGACCAGCAGAAGGCCATATCGGAGGACATCAAGCGGCTGACCGGCGGTCAGGGTGCCGATGTGCTCTACGATCCGGTGGGCGATGATTACGCCGAGCCGGCATTGCGCGCCATGAACTGGAATGGCCGCTATCTGGTGATCGGATTTGCCGCCGGCAACATCCCGAAGGTGCCCCTCAACCTCACCTTGCTCAAGGGTTGCCAGATCGTCGGCGTGTTCTGGGGCGCCTCCACCATGCGCGATCCGAAACACGCGCGTGAGAGCCTGGAGAAACTGCTCGACATGATCGCGGACGGCAAGCTGAAGCCGCACGTGTCCGCGCGGTTTCCGCTGGCGCGCGCCGGCGAAGCGATCCGCATGCTTATGGACCGCAAGGCGCAGGGCAAAGTCGTCGTGACGATGGATTAGGGGATCGCAACGGGTTAAAGACAGTGGTCTACTACTAAGCGCATCTGCTGTACGGAAGGCGTGCTGACATTGCTTGGACCTAGGTGGTGGAAGATCATTCGGGATCGTGGTGCGGCAATTTCCGCGCTTCTGGTTGCCTTCATTGCTCAGCCGGCCGTCGCTGATTCCAATTCACAGGACGAATACCAGAACATTCATACCATCGCGCTGATATCAACAATCGGCAGCAGCTTCTATATCCAAGACCGGCCGTTCTTTGGCGATCCCAAGGATTACACGTTGCACCCTGACTGGGGCATCGACGCAAGGGCGAAACAGCAGATACGAAAGCTCCTTGGCGGTCGCTTCCAAATTCTCGACGTGCCGGACAACGCGGTCTCCACAGATTTGCAATTCGCAATTCTAAATAGGCCGACAGAGGCAACAAAGCAGGCGCTCAAGACACTGAACCTTCCTCCTACTGTCGACGCGATATTGGTGCTGCACCCTTATGCAGGTCCGATAGGATCAGGGCTCGGAATGAGCCACTTTTCTGGACCGATCGGGAAACCGGGCACGATGGTCTTTGCGGGCTATCAAGCGAGCATTTTGGACGCAAAGTCGTTCGACCAGATAGACTATGGCACGGCGAAACACCCCGATGGAGGTATTTATGGTGGGCACATGCTTCCGTTGGAACAATGCCCAGAAACCTTCTGGAGCGACACGCCGGAACAGCTTGTTGGAGAACGAGAGCAAATGCTGCGGGACGAGATAGTTGCGCTCGTTCAAAAGAGCCTGCCTTACGCCCTAGCCAGTGCCCATCTAATGAGGGAAAGTGACATACCTGATCAAGCTGCTTCCGGCAGCGGAGCAATCTGCTCGCCTCCATGATCGTGTGATCGAATCTAGGTCATCTCCGACCACAGCAGCAGTGCGACGGCAATGGTCATCAGCACTGCGGCGAGCCAGCCAAGCACCTTCAGCCAGAGCGGAAGGTTCAGTTTTGTTTCGCTCTTCCGCGCCACCACCAGCATCATGGCGATCATCACCGGCACCGCGACGAAGCCGTTGATCACCGCCGCCCAGAACAGCATCGCGATGGGATCGAGTTTGGTGAGTGTGAGCCCAGCGCCGGCCAAGGTCGCCGCGCTGACGATGGCGTAAAAGCCGATGGCGCGGTTCGCCGGCAGTTCCAGGCTGCCGCGCATGTGAAACGCCTCCGTCACGGCGTAGGCAGCAGACCCGGCGAGCACCGGTACTGCCAGCAATCCCGTGCCGATAATTCCGCCGGCAAACAGCGCGAAGGTGAAGGCGCCTGCGATCGGCTTCAGCGCCTCCGCTGCCTGACTGGCGGTCTGCACATGCGTGGCGCCGTGGGCGTGCAAGGTTGCCGCCGTGGTGACGATGATGAAGAACCCGATCAGGTTGGACACGATCATCCCCGTCCAGGTGTCGAAGGCGATATGGCGGAAGTATTTTCCGTCCGACTTGCCGTAGCGGTGCCGCATGCTGAGCCGCGACTCCTCGGCTTCCTGCGAAGCCTGCCAGAAGAACAGGTACGGGCTGATGGTCGTGCCGAACACGGCAACGACCGTCAACAGCATGTCCTTGGTGAGGGAGACACGCGGCCACACCGTGCCGGCGATGACCTCGCCCCAAGGGATGTGAATCGAAAACGCGACGATCACATAGGCAAACAGGACGACGGTGAGGAATTTCAGGTAGCCGGCATAGCAGTGGTAGGGAATCAGGATTTCCGCCATCAGACTGGCCACACCGAACGCGACCGCATAGGCAACCGCCGGGCCGGCGATGACGAGCCGCAAGCTCTCGCCCATTGCCGCTAGGTCGGCGGCAATGTTGATCGTGTTGGCGATCACCAGCAGTGCAATCAGCCCATAGAGGGCCACAGGCGGCAGGCGGCGCGCGATGTTGCGCGACAAGCCTTGCCTTGTCTCCCAGCCGATGACGGCGCTGATGATCTGGATCGCCGCCATGAACGGCAAGGTGAGCAGCATCGTCCAGGTGAGCGCATAGCCGAACTGCGCGCCGGCCTGGCTATAGGTGGCGATGCCGCTCGGATCGTCGTCCGCAGCGCCGGTAATCAATCCCGGTCCCAGCGCCCGCCACAAACGGACTACGCCGTTATCCTTGGCCATCGTTCCCGCTCGCTTGCCGCGGCGATCCGCGATACTACGTCGCCGATTCGGCAAGGGGGATCATGCCATGTCTGTGATTGGATGGATTGTTCTGGGGCTAATCGCCGGCTTCATCGCCAGCAAGGCCGTCAGCGGACGCGGTGCGGGCTGCCTGCCCGATATCGCGCTTGGCCTGGTCGGCGCGCTCGTCGGCGGCTATCTGTTCTCGGCGTTGGCCCATCATGACTTCATGATGCGGTTCGACCTGGCATCCATGCTGATCGCGATTCTGGGTGCGGTAGTCGTGCTCGTGATCTGGCACGCCATCTTTGGCCGCGGGCTGCGGTGACGGAGCCGCGGATTGCTTCAACCCAGTGCCGGTATCAGGTGGGGTTATTCGCGAAAGCATGAACGCCGACGATGCGGCACCGCTGCGTTGGGCCGCCAAGCACCTGGGAAACCATCGTATCGCCAACCTCGACGCATTTCTGCTCACTTATGACGTGGACCGTCGCCGTGCGATCGAGGTTGAAGCAGGTGGTGGTGACGCGAATTTGCGACTTGTTCTGGCCGATGGCGTTGCGCACCAGGAAATCGCGGCCGCCAAGCCAATGACCCTCGATGCCACGATGGGGATCGATGCAGGCGGCCGCCGGCTCCGGAGTTTGCGGCTGTGCAACGACGGCCGAGGCAGACGCCAGCAAGGCGAGAGCCGGCACGGCGGTGATGACAAGCTTACGGTTCATGGCCAATCCTCCGGACGAGGTTGCAGAGAGAACGCGCAAATCGCATACATTTCTCCACCGTACGGCTGAACGGCGGATGAATACCGCCGGCAAACGCCGGATGCAAACCCGGAGGGCTCGGCGAGGGCCGATGATGTTGGATCGAAGAACCGTACTGGCGGGATTCGCCAGCCTTGCCGCGCCTGGGATCGCAGCGGCGGAAGATGCGAACTCTCCAATTGCCCATGGCCTTCTGGCGCAGAACCCGCTGGCGCAAGCGTTCGAATCCGCGCCACACGACTTGCCGGATGTGACGTTATATGGCCCCAAGGGGCCGAGAAGCATTTCCACTATCCTTGGTCGTACAATCCTCATGCCGCTTTGGGCGGAGTGGTGCGGTCCGTGCCTCGAAGAACTGCCGGACTTTGCCCGGCTGCAGAAGAAATACGGCAATAACAAATTCGCCATCGTTCCGGTGCTGAGCGGACCGCGAAAACGCGTTTCGCCGGAGGTGCTCGCGAAAATCTTTGCCTACCTGCACGCCGATGTGTTCGAGCCGCTGATGGAGGACAACCTCGGCAACCAGCTGATGGCCGGCCTTGCGCGGCGACGCGCCAACGAAATGGAAATCCCCTGCAATGTGTTGATCGCACCCGATGGGCATGTCGTCGCCCGTGAATTCGGGATGAAATCCAATGAGTCGCTTGCACCGCCGGCTGGCGTCTCCGCTGCGCAGACAAAATCCGCCATGATCGCCCAGGCGGAAGCGGGAAACAGCCTGAGCCTTTGGGGCAAGCAGCCCGGCGATGAATTCGCGCAAGCGATGGCGAACGGATTTCTGACCGGCTAGTGATGCCCGGCTGTCAGCATGGCGGGGAAGCCAGCGAGATCGATCACGTCGGCCTGGCGCGGGAACACCTTCTCCATCAGCACGCGATGCACTTCGGCGTCGGCGTCCGCGCAGCAATCGGACAGCACGAACAGGCGATAATCGCGATCGGCGGCGTCGCGCAACGTGGAAAGCACCACGCCGGATGTGGCGATGCCGGAGAGGAACAGCGTGTCGATGCCGCGCGTGGCGAGCCGCTCGGCGAGATTGGTGGCGCTGAACGCGCCGACGCGCTTCTTGGTGAACACCTCTTCGTCCTGGGCGGGCGCAAGTGCCGGATGAATTGCCGCCGGCTCGCTGCCATCGGTGAGGAAGCGGCTTTTGCCGAGCGCGGCGAAGGATTTGTTGCGCTCGGAAACCGCCGCGTAATCGGCATCGGTAAATGCCACGCGCACATGCATCACCGCCATCCCGGCGGCTCTCGCCGCGACCCTCGCCTCCTGCGCCCGTTCAAGCAACGCAGGTGCGGCCTCACCCACCATACCGACAATGGCATTCTGAAAATCCATGAGCAGAAGAACGGAACGCGCGGGCACAATGTCGGACATAGAGTCTTTCCTTTTGGGATCGGACGATCATGCAGACGCGATCCGCGTCAACACAAGAAGAATGATTGAAGCGGTTGCGCACACTATTTGTGTATCGTGCGAGTGATGGCGAAGAGGCTGTCCAGAAATGCAGCGGAAAAGGCACGGCTGCTCGTTCCGGTGGAGATGGCGGACGAGCCTGTCGTGATAGAGCTGTGCGGTTTCCGGATCGAGCGCCAGCGCGAACTGATCGCGCCAGCGGAATTCGAAGCGCGCCTTGCTCATCGCGTCGTAGCCCGGCTCTGCATCGGTGGTGAGCGGGCCAACGCGGACCGATGAAGTCATAGTGGTCCTTGCGCCACCCTTATATCACTATAGGATTGGGCGGCTTTGGGGGATAAGCAGCTTGCGCCAGCGCGTGGCCCAGCGCGGAGCGATTGCGTCCGACAATTCGATCCGCCTTTCGCGAACGGCCGCAGCGCCGTCGCGAACGCCAGTACCGCAACAAGCGACAGGCGCAGACTGGCGCGCCGGCTTTGACTTCAGCGCCGTGCCCGTCCGCCACTATCCGTCCTTGCGCATTCAGCCGAAGTTGGCGGTCGGGCAATCCGACGATCCGCTCGAGCACGAAGCCGATCGCCTCGCCGATCAGGTGATGCGCATGCCTGAGCCACAAGCAAAGACGCACAATTTATCCAACGCCTGGCGCGCGGTGCAGCCCGCTCCAATCCATGCCAAATCTGCCGCCGACACCGGCCCTACCAGTGTCGAAGCGCCGCCCATCGTCCGCGAGGTGCTGAACTCGCCCGGCCAACCGCTCGACGCCGCGACCCGCGCCTTCTTCGAACCGCGGTTTAAGCAAGACTTCGGGGACGTGCGGGTTCATACGGACGAGCAATCCAGATGGGCGGCCCATGCGATCGGCGCCCGCGCCTTCACCGCTGGCAGCGACATTGCATTTATGTCCGGCGCGTATGAACCGCGTGCCGACCGCGGGCAACGCTTGCTCGCTCACGAGCTGGCGCATGTCGTACAGCAGGGCGCCACGGGCGGCCCTATCCGGCGGCAGGCGCTGGACCCCGGGGAGCCTTTGGGCTCGCCCGCGAAGCAAAGCGGGCTCGACACCAATCCGGCAGCGGGCGCGGCCGAACGCGCGCGGATTACGTTCGATCAGGCCAGGGACTTCGTCTCTCAAAAAGAACTGTCATTCGGTCCCAAGGCCAGCCCTTCTATCGCATACGAGCATACTTTCCGCTCGGCGAAGCTCCCGCCAATTCCTTTGGCCGGCGGACTGCTGGTGGCCAAGCCGTCCCTCTCGGCGACCTTTGGCATCAAATTCCGGCAGGAAAATCCGGTCACAGTCACCCTGGGCAAGCTCAGCACGACCTTGCAGAGCAAGACCGAATGCTTCGCTGTCACGTTCTCGGAGAAGCTGCTGTCGGCCGAGTTCTCTGCGCCGGTCGGAAAGACCGGCTCGAAGATCTCCACGAGTATCGACTTTCCGACCTTGGAGAATGGCATCACAACCCACTTTCAGACGGAACCGAAATCCCTCGAAGTAATCGTGCAGTCAGCGAAACTGGAAGCGTCCGTCGCGTTCGATCTCGCGATCGAGATCGAGGCGAGCGATAAGCTCAAGGAGGGGCTGTCGGTCGGGGCCGTAGTCGTTGTCAGCATCGTGCTGCTGCCGGAAGAAGTCCTTATGGGGCTCGGCGCGTTGCTCCTTAGGCTGTTGACCTGGCTCAGAAATCCCGCCATCGGCTCGAGGCTGATAGCAGGCTGATCGCTACTGCGTCGGCGGCGGCTGCACATAGATCTCCCCGCCGCCTTCCTTGAACTCCACAGCCTTGCGTTCCATAGCGGCGCGGATTTCGGCGGACGAGAGGGTGTCGTTCTGGCCGCGCGCGGCGTCGCGCACCTCCTGACTGATCTTCATCGAGCAAAATTTCGGGCCGCACATGGAGCAGAAATGCGCCACCTTTGCGCCATCGGCCGGCAACGTCTCGTCGTGATAGAGCTGTGCGGTTTCCGGATCGAGCGCCAGCGCGAACTGGTCGCGCCAGCGGAATTCGAAGCGCGCCTTGCTCATCGCATCATCCCATAGCCTCGCCGCCGGATGACCCTTGGCCAGATCGGCCGCGTGCGCCGCGATGCGATAGGCGATCACGCCCTGCTTCACGTCGTCGCGATCCGGCAGGCCCAGATGCTCCTTCGGCGTGACGT
>DASYBT010000003.1:0-6957 GCA_036500585.1 Rhizomicrobium sp. | reverse complement strand
GCGGATTGACGAAGTCGCTATCCTGCAGCGACCACAGCATGAAGGAACTCGGATCGGCCTGGACGACAATCCAATACTGCTTGCCGGCCTTGAGCTTGACCTTCTTCATCGGCGCCTGCGTGATGTAGCAGCAGGGCCCCCACGAGGTGGCGGCGGCCGTTACCGGGGTCGCCTTCTTGGCCATGTTGTTTCCAGGGATGCCACCGGCGTCGTCATAGACCGCGACGCTGCCCGTGTAGCCATAGAAGCCCGCGTAGTATGCGGAGAGACCGACATCCACAGCGCTCACCTTGCCGGTGCTCGGCGCGGTGAATCCGACGGCGATCTGGAACGGCTCGCCAATGACGCTCGAGCCGTACACATAGTAGGAGTACCAGGAGATGAACGGTGCATTCGGCATATCACTGAAGTTGCCGTAGCCGCTCGCCAGCTTGCCGATGCCATGGCCCCGTGCCGAGGCCTTGTGATTGGTGATCATGCCCATGATCGGATGACCATGGAGGCTCTTTGTTACGGTGACCCCCTTGAGCGGATGAGCAGGGCCGGCAAAGGCGACCGAGCTCGCCAGGACTAGAGCGGCAGAAGACAAAAGTGCTTGTTTGATCATTTTTTCGACACCCCCCTTTAGGTGCGTGGTTTGGCGCGTACGGAGAACCCGAAACGCTGAAAGGACGATGGACGATATTTTAGATGCCGTCAACGCGTGTTAAGTTCACGAAATCGGTGCTTATTTCCGCTCCTTGCTTTTCGAAAACTCCAACCCGCGCGTGAGTTCCCGTCAGATGAACGATCCCCTTTTGCTCGACTACCGCCTGTTGACCGGCGTCAATTCCCTGGAAGACAAGCGACTGCTGATGGCCGATGCGGCGCTCGCGGAAACCCGCGCGTACGAGCGGCTTCACAAAAACCCGCATGACATCAACGCCCGGTTGCTGCTGTGCGCCGCCATGCGCTCGCGCGGCGACGCTCGCACCGTCAAGGCGATGGTGGAGCCGCTGGTGGAAAGCTTTCCTCACCTGGTTTCGTTGCGCTTCGAACTCGGTTTGGCGCAGTCGGCGCTCGGCGACCATGCGGCCGCGTTCGAGACGTTCTTCAAAGCCATAGAGCTGACGGCAAGCCGGGCAGATATCTGGTACGCGCTGGTGGACGAATGGGCGGCCCTCCACGGTGGCGCTGATCTGGTTGGCGATGATGCCGAATTGCGCGGCGCTGAGGACGATATTCGCGGGGGCCGCTTCGAATCCGCGGAGGCGACGCTGCGCGAAAGAGCGAGCAGGAACCCGCAAGATGCGATGGCCATGAAGCTGGGCGCGGACGCCTTGCTTCACCTCGGCCGGCAAAAGGAGGCGGAAGCCGTTCTCGCGCACTGCCTCGAGATCGCGCCGGACTTCCAGTTGGCACGGTTCCGGTACGCGTCCGAGCTTTTTGCCCGCGCACGGTATGAGCCTGCACGGCAGGCGATCGAGGGCCTCATAGAGGCCGCGCCCGGGGAAGCCATCTTCCGGTTCATGCGCGCGGTGGCGCTCTACAATTCGGGGCAGTTCGAAGCGGCACTGCCTGCCTTCGAAGCGCTGCTTGCCGAGCTGCCGGACCGGCCGGGAATATTGCTGACCTACGCCAGCACGGTGCGGGCGCTCAGGCGCGGCGAGGACAGTACGGCCGCGATGCTGCGGGTGATTGAGCTGCTGCCGGCTTTCGGAGCGGCCTATCGTGACCTTGCGACCGTCAAATCGTTTCGATTCCAGCCGCGTCATATCGAGGCTCTGCGGCGTCAGCTCGCCCGCCCCGAGCTTCCGCCGTACAATCGGGCGCAACTGCATTTTGCCCTAGGCAAGGCCCTCGAAGATCAGCGGGAGTTTGCGGAGTCGTTCGAGCACTACCGTCTGTTCAATTCCATGGTGGGTGAGAGGACGCCCTACGAGGCGCAGGATCGCACCAGGTTCGTCGCACGCGCCAAAGCGCTGTTCACCACCGAGTTCTTTCAGAAGCACAAGGGGCGGGGAAGCGATTCCGCCGCACCGATCTTCATTGTCGGAATGCCCCGCTCGGGCTCGACCTTGGTCGAGCAGATTCTCTCCAGCCATTCGCAGGTGCACGGCAGCGGAGAGCTGCTGCACATGAATTCGGTGGCGGCTCTGCTGGATGACGGCAAGACCGTCGAGGGCGTTTTGCGGCGATACCCGGAGGTCCTTGGTGAAATGGATCCGGACCTCTTCGAATCCTTGGGGGAACAGTATCTGGCGCTCGCCCAGCAGACCGACCTGCCGCGCTTCACCTACAAGCTGCCCGGCAACTTCGTGCATGTCGGCTTGCTCCAGCTGATCCTGCCGAATGCCAAGATCATCGACACCCGCCGCCATCCGCTTGATTGCGGCCTTTCCTGCTTCAAGACTCTTTTCCCGCAAGGGCAGCCTTTCACCCACAGGCTGGAAGACATCGGCCGCTATTATGCGGACTACGTCGATCTCATGGCGCACTACGATTCCGTGCTGCCGGGCAAGGTCCACCGCATCATCTACGAACGGCTGGTGGAGAATCCGGAGCAGGAGGTTCGCAAGCTGCTCGATTATCTCGAGCTGCCCTTCGAGGAATCCTGCCTGCGGTCTCACGAGCAGGAGCGCGTGGTTTTGACCATGAGTTCGGAGCAGGTCCGGATGCCGCTGTACAAGACCGGCAGAGACTACTGGCGCAATTACGAACCGTGGCTGGGCCCGCTCAAGAAGGCGCTCGGCCCGGTGCTGGAAAGCTATCCGGATGCACCGCGTGTGTTCGGCAGGATCCGGGGCACGATGTCCGCGCAGCTCGAAGTTCCTATGAGCTGAACTCCGGCGCATCGGGATAGGAATCCAGAACCGGACCAAGCGCGGATTTCAGCTGACCGAGCCACGGGTCGAAGTTTCTCCAATGGTCCACGGCTTCGCTGAAGATGGGACGGCGCACCTGTTCCGAGCTTGCGGTGTCCACGGCACGCTCGTTTGCATAGAACCGCAGGCAGGATTCCTCGAACGGCAGTCCGAGGTAATCCAGTAGCCGGCGAATCTCGCCCTCCGTATCGGCCACCATGCGCTCGTAGATAATCCGGTGGATGGCGCCGGGCATCACCGCATCGAAATGGGCCATGAGCCGGACGTAATCCGCGTAATACCGGCCAAGATCGCTCTGCCGGTAGGAGTAGTGGAAGCCGTAGCGATAGTTCATCGTGAAATTCGAGAAACAGCAGGCAAGCGGATGCCGCCGCGCGTCGATGATCTTTGCGTTCGGCAGGATGAGACGAATGAGGCCCATGTACCAGAAATTGTACGGCTGCTTATCGACGAAGAAGGGGCGGCCAAGCGCGCGATGGCTTTGCGCCGTGGCAAGATAGCGGTCGGCGAGTGCGCGAATTTCACCGGCAGACAGTTGCGCCAGGATCGCCGGATAGTCGGTGGAACGCGCCGGCGCGACTTCGCTCTCCAGATGCTTCACCAGGAGCGGAACGCCGGGAAGTTCTCCCGCCCCTTCGATCGCGGAGTGGCTCGACAGGATCTGCTCGATCAGGGTGGACCCGGCGCGCTGCATGCCGACGACGAAGATCGGCGCCTTGGAGTCGCTGCCAAAATCCCGACGTTGCGCAAAGAATTCGCGCGTGAAGAAGCGCGCCTGCTCATTCACGTTTTCGGTCGTCTGCTGGGCGTCGTACTGCACCGCGATGCGCCGGATGGCATTTGCCCGCGCATAGTTTTCGAACGATTTCTGATACTGCTTCTGGTCCGCGTACGCCTTGCCAAGGGCAAAATGAAAATACATCCGGTTCTTCGATGAGAGATCCGTTCGCTTCAGCTGCACATTCATCGCGTCAATATCGGCAGGGTCAAACCGGAAAGTCTTCAGGTCGCCGAGGCTCCAGTAGGCGCCCCCGAGGCTTGGATCGATTTCAAGGACATGCCGATAGGCGGCAATGCAGTCCTCCCGGCGGCCCATCGTCCTCAGCGCATGCGCGTAGCTCATCCACAAATCGATGGAGGTGGGGAAGTCCTGCGTCAGCTCGCGGTAGCACTCCGCCGCCGCGGCATGGTCCGCAAGCGCCGTCAGCGCCAGAGCCTTGAGGTCGCGGTACAGGGGATTGCCGGCATCCCTGGCGAGCAACACATCCAATTGGGCCAGAGCATCGTGCGGCCGGTTCCGGTTGAGCAGCGATTTCGCAAGGTTGAATCGGGCGGCATCGAAATCGGGAGCGAGGGCCAGGACCTTGAGCAGCAGGGGTTCCGCTTCGGCAAATTGCTGCTGGAGCATGTGACTTTGCGCCAGCAGAAAGAGCGCGTCGGGATCTTCGGGGTGCTTCGCCAGAAAATCCGACAAAATTTCTACCGACTGCGGCAACAGGCCATGCCGCTGCGCCGCCGCCGCTTCACGCAGTTGCGGATTCTGTATGGGACGGCTCGCGCGCATGCTGTCGAGCGCACGCACGAATTCCGGGCTGGCAGAGCCTTCCCCGGACTCATGCGCCTGCGCTGGCTCTAAACCCATCTGAACCGGCTCCTACGAGAGTTGGCTGGAATGCGGGCAGCATAGCGCGTCGCATCGGCTACCGGAAGCTGACGCGCCAATCCCATGGATCAGCCTGCGAGCCGCGCGACGAACGGCACCATTTTCCAGCAGATTCCGCCCCTGCCGGAAGGACTTGCGTTGGGCACGGCTGGCCGCCTAAGAAACTGCCATCCGGAGAGGATTTCATGCGTATCGCGATCATCGGCACAGGCTATGTCGGCCTGGTCTCAGGCGCCTGCCTGTCGGAATTCGGCCATGAAGTGGCCTGTATCGATACCGATGCGGCGAAAATCGATGCCCTGAACGAGGGGCGCATCCCCATCTACGAACCGGGTCTGGAAGAGGTCGTCGCCACCAACGTGAAGGCAGGACGGCTTACCTTCGGCCGCGATCTCGCCGGCAGCGTCGGCTCGGCCGATGCCGTGTTCATTGCCGTCGGCACACCCAGCCGTCGCGGCGATGGCCATGCCGATTTGTCGTACGTATTCTCGGCTGCGGAGGATATCGCGCGCGGGCTCGGCGGCTACACGGTGGTGGTGACAAAATCGACCGTTCCGGTGGGCACCGGCCGCAAGGTGGAGGAAATCATCCGCCGCGCCAAGCCCGATGCGGAGTTCGACGTCGCCTCCAATCCGGAATTCCTGCGCGAGGGATCGGCGATCGAAGACTTCCGCCGACCCGACCGCATCGTGGTCGGCACGGTGAGCGAACGGGCGCAAGGCGTGATGAAGGAGATTTACCGGCCGCTTTATCTGAACGAGACGCCGATCCTGTTCACCGCGCGGGAAACGGCCGAGCTGATCAAATATGCCGCCAACGGGTTCCTCGCCACCAAGATCACCTTCATCAACGAGATGGCGGACATCTGCGAGAAGGTCGGCGCCGATGTGCAGGATGTCGCGCGCGGCATCGGGCTCGACGGGCGCATCGGCAGCAAATTCCTCCATGCCGGACCGGGATTCGGCGGCTCGTGCTTTCCGAAAGACACCTTGGCGCTGCTGAAGACTTCGCAACTGGTCGGCGCGCCCACGCGCATCATCGAGGCCGTCGTGAATGTCAACGAAGCGCGGAAGAGCGATATGGCGGAGAAGATCGCGGCGGCGCTCGAAAATCCCAGGGGCAAGACCATCGCCGTGCTTGGCCTGACCTTCAAGCCCAACACGGACGACATGCGCGATGCACCGAGCCTCGTCATCCTGCCGGCACTGCAGGAGAAAGGCGTGCGCATTCGCGCCTACGATCCGGAAGGCGCGCACGAGGCCAGGAAGCAACTCGACGTCGAAATGTGCCGCGATGCCTACGAGGCGATTGCCGGATCGGATGCCGTCGTGATCCTGACGGAATGGAACGAGTTCCGCGCGCTCGATCTGGACCGCGTGAAGTCGCTGCTCAAGACGCCGCTGATGATCGACCTGCGCAACATCTACCGGCCGCAGCAGATGGCCGACGCCGGGTTCCGTTACGTCAGCGTGGGCCGGCCCACCGTGGCGCCAACGGCCTGACACCTCAGGCGTTGAAGCGGCGCTCCCATTCGAGCGCCGAACGGATGATCTCGGACAGATCGGCATGCCGTGGACGCCAGCCCAGGGCCGCCTTGATGCGCGACGGATCGGAAATGAGGATCGGCGGATCGCCGGCGCGGCGCGGACTCTCCTTTAGCGGTAGAGGACCGCCGATCACCGATTCCATTCCGCGCACCACTTCGCGCACGCTCAAGCCGCGACCATAGCCGACATTGTAGACCGACGACTCGGCGCCGCCGCGCAAAGCATCGAGCGCCAGCAGATGCGCGTCCACCAGGTCGCTGACATGGATGTAGTCCCGGATACCGGTGCCGTCCGGTGTGGGGTAATCGGTGCCGAAGATGTCGAGATAAGGCACGCGGCCCAGCGCAACCTGGCAGGCGCGCTTGATCAGGTGGGTGGCCTTCGGACTCGATTGCCCGGTGCGGCCCGAAGGATCGGCTCCGGCCACGTTGAAATAGCGCAGGCGCATCGACCGCAGGGCGGTGGCGCGCGACACATCCTCGAGCATCCACTCCGTCATCAATTTGGAGCGGGCGTAGGGACTGATCGGGTCCTTAGGCTCTGCTTCGGCCAGGGGCTGCTTCGCGTCCACCGCGTAGACGGTGGCCGTCGAGGAAAACAGAAAGTGCTTCACGCCTTCCGCCACGCAGGCTTCGATCAGCGCTCGCGAGGCCACGACGTTGTTGTCGTAATAGGCGAGCGGCTGCCCGACGGATTCCGGCACCACGATCGAGCCGGCGAAGTGGATGACCGATTCGATCTTGTGCTCACGAAGCAGGCTGCGCGTGAGTTCCTGGTCGCCTGCCTCGCCGTGAACGAACGTGGCCTTGTCGCTAATCAGCCAGCGCAAACCGGTCGACAGATTGTCGAGCACGACCACCTGCTCGCCGCGGTCGACCAAGGC
>DASYBT010000002.1:0-4242 GCA_036500585.1 Rhizomicrobium sp. | reverse complement strand
GAGCAAATTTCGGGGAGGGGTCAATTCTGCATCGCGTGACATGACCCCTCCCCGAAAAATCCTCGCCTAGCTCGGATTTTTCGACCCTCCCTCAAGGGGAGGGTCCGCTTTAACGAAGGCAGATGATCATGCTTGCACATCATGGTTCTAGACAACGACTTTGCGTAGCCGGTCGGAAGGCAAGACGGGGAGACGCTCGACGTTCAACGCATCCGGTTCATGCGCCAGCTCCTGCGCGGCGAAGGCATCCATGCTGGGCGGCGCGTATTCCGAAGGCGCCTTGATCGATCCCCACGGCGTGGTGCGGATCGGCGAGACGAAATTCTTTTCCCGCCCATCGCGGAACTTGATGCGCCACGAAATCGTGCCCTTCGCCTCCTCGCGCAAGACGCGCACGCTGTGGCCGAGGGGCGCGAAATCGGCATAGCCGCGCACATCGATGGCGTTCTGCGGACAGGCCTTCACGCAGGAATAGCATTCCCAGCAGAAGTTCGGCTCGATGTTGAAGGCGCGCCGGTATGTCGTGTCGATATGCATGATGTCCGACGGGCAGATGTCGACGCAGTGGCCGCAGCCGTCGCAAGCCGTCATGTAAACGAAGGTCGGCATGTCAGCCCCTGTGCGATGGAATGGAAATCAGTAATGTCGCGGCAGCTCGCGCGCGCTGCCGAAGGTTTCCGGCTTGTCGGCCGGCGCCGGCAGATTCATGCGCGTGCCGCGCGCTTCCTCCAGCCGCCGCTGGAACGCCGCCGCCGGCTTGAAGAACATGTGCGAGAATTTCGACCACGGCACCGAGCCGAACAGCACGAGCGTGGCGATGAGATAAAGCCCCAGCGCCCAGATCGCCAACGGACTTCCCAGCCATTGCAGCCACGACCAGATCATCGCCAGGGCTGCGCTCTTCAGCAGCGCGACTACGAACAGGTCGGCCTGCACGACGCGCCATGGTGAGTGCCCTTCCGCTGCAACATCCACGCGGATGAAGAACCAGAACCAGCATCCGCCGATGAGAATCATCGCAAGGCCCGCATACCACAACACCGGCAGGATCATCGGTGTGATGACGTCCGGAGTCGCATACCAGAACACCATGATGAAGGTGGCGATCGCGTAGGCGACGAAGCCGTACATGGTGAGAAGGTGGGCGATGCGGCGGCGCGCATTGCAGAACTCGCCGGAGACCAGCGCCTCGGCGACCGTTTCCGCCGCCAGCAGCACCTTATCGCCGCCGCCCACCTCCTGCCGCGCCAGAGTCCGCACCTTGCGCCGGTTGGCGAAGAAATAGGCCGCGTTCCTTTTGTGCAGCATGTCGAACAACGTGCCGCCCGCGACGAGAACGATCATCACGACCACGAACATCTGCATGACAGCGGGAGAGACAGAACCGGAAAGTGTCGCGAACGGATTGGTTTCGATCATTGCCCCAGGCACCGGACAGGCCTTGCGTCGCGTTACTGCGCGACTCTTCTGCCGGCAATGCTCTAGGCGGGATGCGGGCGGAGGGCAAGAAAGCTCTGGCGCCCGGCGGCTATTCGCGAGGTCATGTCGCGGCAGGGCCACGAAACTTGCTGGCCCGCGCGGCCGTTCCCAAGGGGACCATTCGTCGCGCGAGGAATTTGCAAATGGCAGGCGTGCCTTCATCGGACAATCGGGTTGTGGTGATCACCGGGGCTGCGGCCGGCGTCGGCCGCGCCATCGCGCACCGGTTCGCCGGACCCGGCGTGAAACTCGGCCTGATCTCGCGCGACGAGACGGCCCTGCAACATCTCGCCGGCGATCTGGCGGCAAACGGCGCCAAGGTATCGATTGCGGCCATCGATGTCAGCGATGCGGACGCCGTTGCCAAGGCGGCCGAGCAGTTCGAGCGGGAGCTCGGCCCCATCGACCTGTGGATCAACGACGCGATGCTGACAGTGTTCTCGCCGGTGCACGAGATCACGCCGGGGGAATTCGCCCGCGTCACCAACGTCACCTATCTCGGTGTGGTGCATGGCTGCATGGCGGCACTGAAGCACATGCGCCGGCGGCGCCGCGGACAGATTATCAACATCGGATCAGCGCTGGCCTATCGCGGCATTCCGCTGCAGTCGGCCTATTGCGGCGCCAAGCACGCCATCCGCGCGTTCACGGCGTCGCTGCGCTCCGAGCAGGAGCATGACCGCACCAACATCGTGGTCTCCATCATTGAGCTGCCGGCGATGAACACGCCGCAATTCGACTGGGCACGCACGCACATGCCGCGTCAGCCGCGCCCGATGGGGACGGTGTATCAGCCGGAAGCCGCCGCCAAGGCTGTATTCCGCGCGTCGCAAACAAAGGTGCGGGAGTATTGGGTTGGCGCATCGACCTTCATGACGATTGTCGGCAACATGATTGCGCCGGCCTACCTCGACCGCTATCTCGCCCGCACAGCCGTCGAAGGACAGGAAACGCGCGAGCCGGTGCGCGCGGACCGCCGCGACAATCTACTGGAGCCGGTGACGGAGCTGCACAAGACGCACGGTCGATTTGGCGCCGCCGCCAAGAATTCGGCGCTGGTGCTGCCCGGCGATACCACGCGCTACGCCGTGGTCGCAGCCGGCGCACTGCTGTTCTTCGTTCTCGGCGCGGTGTCGCGAAGATCGTGACGGCTTCTCTGAGGGAAGAAATACCCTCCCTCAAGGGGAGGGTGCCGGTTCCTGCGCCGTTCAGCGCGTCGCCTGCTCCAGCAATTGCGCCAAGTGAAGCGTTTTGCGGCCGGTGCCCTGCTCGATCTGCTCGCGGCAGCTGAAGCCGTCGGCAATGATGGCGGTTTCCGGCGAGGCGGCGCGGATGTGCCGGAAAATGCGTTCGCCGATCTTCATCGACAGATCGTATTTCTCCGCCTCGAAGCCAAACGAACCGGCCATACCGCAACAACCTTCCTGCAGAACATTCGCCTTCAGCGGCAGCGTATCGAGCAGCTGCTGTTCCTTGCTCTTCTCCAGCACGGCATGATGGTGGCAATGGAACTGCACCATCAGGCTTGAGGGCACCTCGCCGGACACGGGCAGTGTCAAATCGCGGTCGACGAGGAATTCGCTGAGCAGGCGCGTTTGCTGCGAAAGCTTCTTCGCCAGCGGCTCATTGGGGAACAGCGCCGGAAGTTCGTCGCGGAAAGCAGACACGCAGGCCGGCTCGAGACCGATGATCGGCGTGCCGGCTTCGATATCCTGCTGCAGGGTTCGCATGGTCTGCCGCCACAGGCCTTTCGCCTGATCGATCCAGCCCCAATCGTACAGCGGCCGGCCGCAGCACAGCACGCGCTTCGGGATATCGACCTGGTATCCCAGCCGCTCGAGCACCTGGGTTGCGGCAATCGCGGTCTTGCTGCGGAAGTAGTTGTTGAACGTGTCCGGCCACAACAGCACGCGCTCGCCACCGGCGTTCAGCTTGTCGCGCCGGCGATGCCAGGTGCGATAGGGCGGCGAGGAAAACGCGGGCATCCTGCGATGTTGCGAGAGTCCGCCGGCAAGCTTGGTCACGTTGGAAAACAGCGGCACGCGGGTGCCGATATTCGCCAGGCGCGGCTGGGTGGAGGCAAGCCACGCCCAGCGCTGGATCTGCCCCATGGTGTAGGCGGCGCGCGGCCGGCGCTTCTTCTCGAAATAGCGCGAGCGGAATTCCGACTTGTACGTCGCCATGTCCACCTGCACCGGGCAGTCCTTCTTGCAGCCCTTGCAGGCAAGACAAAGATCGAGGGCGTCTTCGACCTCGTCGCTGGCGAAGCCATCGATGAGACTGTCGCCGCGCAGCATCTCGAACAACAGGCGCGCGCGGCCGCGGGTGGAATGCTTCTCTTCGTTGGTGCCGAGATAGCTCGGGCACATGACGGCGCCCTTGGGATCGCGATGGCGGCACTTGCCGACGCCGACACATCTGAGCGTCGCCTTCGTGAAGCTACCGTCTTCAGGATAGTCGAAGACGCCTTTGACTTGTTGTGGCTGGTAGGATGGACCGACGCGCAAATTCGCCGTGATCGGATACGGGTCCAGCACCTTGCCGGGATTCATCCGCTGCCGAGGATCCCAGATGGCGCGGAACTCGCGCTGCGCCGCCATCAGGTCCGCGCCGTACATTTTTTCCAGCAGTGCCCCGCGGGCTTCGCCGTCGCCATGCTCGCCGGACAAGGTACCGCCATACTTGACGACCAGATCGGCGGCTTCGTCGAGGAAGCGCTGCCAGTTGGCGAGACCCGCTTCGCTGTGCAAATCGAAATCGACG
>DASYBT010000001.1:0-18997 GCA_036500585.1 Rhizomicrobium sp. | reverse complement strand
CTGCGCAAATTTCGACCCTCCCTCAAGGGGAGGGTTGGAGTCGGAGACGGCCATCTGGCTCTGCTTTACAAGATTGGCGACGGCGACATGCGTCACGTCGAGGATGGGCTTCGGGTAGACGCCCATGAGGATGGTGATGATGACGAGCGGCGCGAGGATCGCGAATTCGCGCAACGACAGATCCTGGATGGTCATCAAGGTCGGCTTCACCAGTCTGCCGAAGATCACGCGCCAGTAGAGATAGAGCATGTACGCCGCCGACAGGATCGCGCCGGTGGCGGCGAAGATCACCACCCAGGTGTTGACGCGGAACGTGCCCAGCATAGTGAGGAACTCGCCGACGAATCCGCCGGTGCCCGGCAGCCCCAGATTCGCCAGCGCGAACACCATGAAGCAGGCCGCATAGATCGGCATGCGCACGACAAGCCCGCCATAGGCCTTGATCTCGCGCGTGTGCATGCGGTCGTAGATCACGCCGACGCAAAGGAACAGCGCGCCGGACACGATGCCGTGGCTCAGCATCTGATAAATGCCGCCTTCGATGCCCTGATGGGTGAGCGAGAAGATGCCCATGGTGACGAAGCCCATATGCGCCACGGACGAATAGGCGATCAGCTTCTTCACGTCCTCCTGCGCCAGTGCCACGAACGAGGTGTAGACGATCGCCATGATCGACAGCACGAAGATCAGCGGCATGTAGGTGTGGCTGGCGCTCGCGAACATTGGCAGCGAGAAGCGCAAGAAGCCGTAACCACCCATCTTCAGAAGGATGCCGGCGAGAATGACGGAGCCGGCAGTCGGCGCTTCCACATGCGCATCCGGCAGACAGGTATGCACCGGCCACATCGGCATTTTCACTGCGAACGAGGCGAGGAAGGCGAACCACAGGAAGCCCTGCATGGCGACCGGGAAGTGCGCCGTCTTCAGCAGCACCGCGATGTCGGTGGTGCCCGAGTAGAGGTACATCCACAAAATCGCGAGCAGCATCAGCACCGAGCCGAGCAAGGTGTAGAGGAAGAACTTGAAGCTCGCATAGACGCGCCGCGCGCCGCCCCACACGCCGATGATGAGAAACATCGGGATGAGGCCGCCCTCGAAGAACACATAGAAGAGGAAAAGATCGAGCGCGGTGAACACGCCCATCATCAGGGTTTCGAGCACCAGGAACGCGATCATGTATTCGGCGACGCGCGTCTTGATCGATTCCCAGCTCGCCAGAATGCAGAACGGCATGAGCAGCGCCGTCAGCACGACGAACAGCACGGAAATCCCGTCGACGCCCATGTGGTAGAAAATGCCGGTGCCGAGCCAGCCGAGCTTTTCTTCGAATTGGAACGCCGCCGTCGACGGGTCGAACTTCGCCCAGATGATCAGCGACACGATCAGGTCGAGGACGGTCGCGATCAGCGCCACCCAGCGGATGCCGCGCGCAGCGGCTTCATCGCCGCCGCGGAAGAACACGGCGATGATGCCCGCGCCGATGAGCGGCAGGAAGGTGACGATGGAGAGGATCGGAAGGCTGCTCATCGGAAGCCTCCGCCGAGCACGAACCAGGTGGCCAGCGCCACCACACCGATCAGCATGGCGAACGCGTAATTGTAGATGTAGCCGGTCTGCAGGCGCACCGCGCCGCGCGTGACATCGAGGACCCGGGCCGCGACACCGTCAGGTCCCAGCCCGTCGATGATCATGCCGTCACCGACCTTCCACAGAACGCGCGCCAGCCACTTCGTGGGGCGCACGAACAGGAAGTCGTAGATCTCGTCGAAGTACCACTTGTTGTAGAGGAAGAGGTACAGAAGCCCGCGCCGCGCTGCCAGCTTCGCCGGCAGCTCCGGGTGCAGGATGTAATAGTAGTAGGCCACCGCGAACCCGATGATCATGGTCACGAATGGGCCGAACTCGACCCACATCGGCACCTCTCCGCCGGCATGGCCGGTCGCCATCGCCACCGCCCCGCGCCAGAAGCCGGCCGCACCATGGCCAACAAACCAATGTTGGAAGATCGCGCCGGCGAACAGCGCGCCCACCGCGAGCACGGCCAGCGGCGCCAGCATTGATAACGGCGACTCGTGCACCTGCTCCAGCGGCAGCGCGTGGCCATGGGCATGATCGTCCGCCACCGGCTCGTCATGCGCGTGCGCAGCCGCATCGGCGTGCGACAGGTGCTGGCCCTCGTCGGCGCCGCGATAGCGGCCGTGGAACGTCATCAGGAATTGCCGCCACGAGTAGAACGAGGTGAACGCGGCCGCCGATAAGGTCAGAACAAAGGCATACATGCCGATTCCGGTGCCGGACTGAAAGGTCGCGTTGATGATGCCGTCCTTCGAATAGAACCCGGCGGTGCCGATGCCGAGAATCGGAATGCCGAAGCCGGTGAGCGCCAGGTTGCCGATCAGCATCATCGCCCAGGTGAACGGGATGCGGCGCGCCAGCCCGCCCATCTTCCGCATGTCCTGCTCGTGATGCATGGCGTGGATGACGGAGCCAGCGCTCAGGAACAGCAGCGCCTTGAAGAACGCGTGCGTGAACAGATGGAACATCGCGCCGCCATAAGCGGACACGCCGGCCGCCGCGAACATGTAGCCGAGCTGCGAACAGGTCGAATAGGCGATCACCCGCTTGATGTCGTTCTGGAACAGGCCGACGGTCGCGGCGAAGAACGCCGTCGTCGCGCCGATGAAGGTGACGAACGCAAGCGCGGTCGGCGCCAGCTGGAACAGCGGCGAGCAGCGGCAAACCAGGAACACGCCGGCCGTCACCATGGTCGCGGCATGGATCAGCGCTGACACCGGTGTCGGGCCCTCCATCGCATCCGGCAACCAGGTGTGGAGCAGGAACTGCGCCGATTTTCCCATCGCGCCGATGAACAGAAGAATGCAGATGGTCGTGAGAACGTCCACGTCCCAGCTGCCGAAGTGGAAGGTGTGGTGGACGAAATGCGGCGCCGCCTTGAACACCGTGTCGAAGTCCAAGGTGCCGAAGATGTAGAACACGGCGAAGATGCCGAGCGAGAATCCGAAATCGCCGACGCGGTTGACGATGAAGGCCTTAATCGCGGCAGCGTTGGCGCTCGGCCGCTCGTACCAGAAGCCGATCAGCAAATACGATGCGAGCCCCACACCCTCCCAGCCGAAGAACATCTGCAGGAAATTGTTGCTCGTCACCAGCATGAGCATGGCGAAGGTGAACAGCGACAGATACGAAAAGAAGCGCGGCCGGCTTGGGTCTTCGTGCATGTAGCCGACGGAATAGAGATGCACGAGCGAGGACACGCCGGTTACCACCACCAGCATCACGGCTGTCAGCGTATCGACACGGATGGTCCAGTCGGCTTCGAAATCGCCGGATACGATCCATTGCGCCAGCGGCACGATGGCCGAATGACCGAGCATCGCCACATCGTAGAAGGCGTAAATTGAAAGCGCGGCGGACACGAACAACAGCCCCGTCGTCACTACCTCGGACATGCGTGCGCCGATGAAGCGGCCGAGCAATCCGGCAACCGCCGAGCCGAGCAGAGGAAGGAAAACGATCGCCGTGTACATGTCAGCCCTTCATCATGCTGACGTCTTCCACGGCGATGGAGCCGCGGTTGCGGAAGTAGACGACGAGGATGGCAAGGCCGATGGCGGCTTCGGCGGCGGCCACCGTCAGCACGAAGAGCGCGAACACCTGCCCCACCAGGTCGCCGAGATAGGCGGAGAACGCCACGAAGTTGATGTTCACCGCGAGCAGGATCAGCTCAATCGACATCAGGATGATGATGACGTTCTTGCGGTTCAGAAAGATGCCGAGAACACCGATGGTGAACAGGATCGCGGCTACCGCGAGATATTGCCCCAGTCCGATGGCCATACTCACGCCCCCTGCCCTGGCGGTACGTCAAGCACTTCCAGCGTGTCGGCCGGATCGCGCCGCACCTGGTCACGAATCGACTGGCGGCGCACGCCCGGCTTGTGCCGCAAGGTCAGCACGATGGCGCCGATCATCGCGACCAGCAGGACAAGGCCTGCGAGCTGGAAGTAGTAGATATAGTCCGTATACAGAATACGACCGAGCGCTTCGGTGTTGCCGATGGCAGCCGGCCTCGCGCTGGCCAGCGCCGTACCTGCAGCCGGCGCAAATTTCCACGCCGTATCGGCGAAGATAAGTTCGCCTGCGAGGATCGCCGCGATCAGTAGCCCGAACGGCAGGTATTGCAGGCTGCCGCGCTTCAGCTCGGCGAAATCCACATCCAGCATCATCACCACGAACATGAACAGCACGGCGACGGCGCCGACATAGACGATGACGAGGATCATCGCGAGGAATTCGGCGCCGAGCAGCACGAACAATCCAGCCGCATTGAAGAAGGCGAGGATGAGGAACAGCACGGAGTGCACGGGATTTCGCGACGCAATCACCATGATTGCCGACGCAATCAGCACGGCGGCGAAGAGATAGAAGGCTATCGCTTGGAGCATCACAGCGCCCGTACCCTCCCCTTGAGGGAGGGTCGACAAATTGGAGCGCAGCGAGAATTTGTCGGGGCGGGGTCATTGCACCAGTGGGGGAATTTACCCCTCCCCGAAATTTGCTTCGCATGGCTGCGCAAATTTCGACCCTCCCTCAAGGGGAGGGTCTTTAGACCAGCCGCGGGTGCGATATGCATCATCGGTACGGCGCGTCCAGTTCGAGATTCTGCGCGATCTCGCGCTCCCAGCGGTCGCCATTCGCGAGCAGCCGATCCTTGTCGTAGTAAAGCTCCTCACGCGTCTCGGTGGAGAACTCGAAGTTCGGCCCTTCGACGATGGCGTCAACCGGGCAGGCTTCCTGGCACAACCCGCAATAGATGCACTTCACCATGTCGATGTCGTAGCGCGTGGTGCGGCGCGACCCATCGGCGCGCGGCTCGGCCTCGATGGTGATGGCAAGCGCCGGGCAGATCGCCTCGCACAGCTTGCAGGCGATGCAGCGCTCTTCGCCATTGGGATAGCGGCGCAGCGCATGCTCGCCACGGAAGCGTGGCGACAGCGGCCCCTTCTCGAAGGGATAATTCAACGTCGCCTTGGGCTTGAAGAAGTAACGCAGAGCGAGCCCGAAGCCCTTCACCATTTCCCACAGGAAGACGGTGCGCGCAGTTTTATCCAAGCCTGCGAATGCCATCACACACCTCCCATCGCTGCCCAGACGCCATGCGGAAACACGATCACCCAGCCGGCGGTGATCACAACCCACGCCAGCGACAGCGGCAGGAACACCTTCCAGCCAAGACGCATCAGCTGGTCGTAGCGATAGCGCGGCACGAACGCCTTCACCATCGAATTGCAGAAGAACACGAAGAGCAGCTTGAGGATGAACCAGATCACGCCTGGAATCGCGGTGAGCGGCCAGATGGACCAGATCGGCAGCCAGCCGCCGAGGAACAGAAGGGCGAACAGCCCCGACAGCATGATGACGTTCATGTACTCGCCGAGGAAGAACAGCAGGAACGGCGTCGAGGAATATTCCACCATGAATCCGGCGACCAGTTCGGACTCCGCCTCCAGCAGGTCGAACGGCGGGCGTTGGGTTTCGGCCAAAGTGGAGATGAAGAACACGATCCCCATCGGAAACAGGATGGTGAACATGAACCATCCGTGGCGCTGCGCCTCGACGATGGCGGTAAGGTTCAGCGAGCCGGCGAACAGCAGCACCGTGATCAGCACGAAGCCGATGGAGACCTCGTACGACACCATCTGTGCCGCGGCACGCAATGCCGAGAGGAAGGCGTATTTCGAATTCGACGCCCACCCTGCCACGATCACGCCGTACACGCCGAGCGATGAGATGGCGAAGAGATAAAGAATGCCGACATTGATGTTGGCGACCACCCAGCCGGCGCTCACCGGCACCACGGCCCAGGCGGCGAAGGCCAAGGTCGCGGTGATCAGCGGCCCGAGCAGGAACAGCACCTTGTTGGAGCCGGCCGGAACAATCACTTCCTTGAAGAAGAATTTCAGCGCGTCGGCGATGGTCTGCAACAGGCCGAAGGCGCCGACCACGTTCGGTCCGCGGCGCAGCTGCACGGCCGCCCAGATCTTGCGATCGGCGAGAATGAACAGCGCGACCGACAGCGCCAGGATCAGCTCGAACACAGCGATCAGCGTTCCATTCCCGAGCGTCCACGCCCAGCCATAGGCCATTGGCTTGGCTTGCGCTCCAAATAAATGCGCCAGCCACACCGGCAGATGTTGAAAGAAAGGGATCAGCGCCATCGCCTATTCCGCCGCCACTTTCAACGCGTTCGACACGAACACCTTGCTGCACTCGGCCATGGTTTCGCTGGCCCGTGCGATCGGGTTGGTCAGATAGAAGTCGGCGATGGCAGGCGCAAGCGGCGTCTTTTCATCCAGCGACCCGGATTTGCCAATGGCGTTCCAGATGGCGGGATCGGTTCCGGCCGGTTCCGGCAAAGCGTCGGTGTTGGCGAAGTGCGGCACCTCGGCGACCAGAGCGCGCCGCAGCGCATCGCGGTCGTCATATGGCAGGCGATGGCCCAGCAGATCGGAGAGCGCGCGCAGGATGGCCCAATCCTCCTTCGCCTCCCCGGGTGGGAAGGTGGCGCGCTCAGCCTTTTGCACGCGGCCTTCGAAATTCACATAGAGGCCGTCCTGCTCGGTGTAGGCAGCGCCGGGAAGGATGACATCGGCGCGGTGCGCGCCGGCATCGCCGTGCGTGCCTTGGTAAACGACGAACGCATTGCCCAGCGCACGCGTGTCGAACTCGTCGGCGCCGAGCAGATAGACGAAGTCGATCTCGCCGTTGCCCGCGCCATCCAGGATGCCGGCCATGTCGCGCCCCTTGACGAAGCCGAGATCGAGCGCGGCCACGCGCGAGGCCGCCGTGTGCAGAACGTTGAATCCGTTCCAGCCGCCTTCGGCAACCGATGCTGCCGGGCCGATCATGCCGGTGTCGCCGGCGATCTTCCCCGCGAGGTTGAGAATGGCCGCGCCATCGCTGCGCGTTAGTGCGGCGGAGCCCACGATCACCATCGGGTGTTTGGCATCGCGCAACGCCTGGGTGAACCCGTGGTTGCCGCTTGCGATATCGGACAGCACACTCAAGCCGCTGCCGAGTTGCTCGACCGGATAGGTGAGGTCGTGCGGCGCGCCGATGTTGGCGACACGCAAATTTCCATTCAGCCAGGTCTTGCGGATGCGCGCGTTCAGCACCGGCGCTTCCCAGCGCGGATTGCAGCCGACGAGGAGAGCCGCATCGGCGAACTCCACATTGGCGATGCCGGTGTTGAACAGATACGACTGCCGCGGCCCGCCGCCGACCTTGGCGCCATCCTGCCGGCATTCGAGATTGCCCGCGCCAACCGTGTTCATCAGATCCTTCAGCGCCTTGATCTCGTCGGCGCCTGCCAGATCGCCGACGACAGCTGCCATCCGCTCCGGCTTCGTCGCGTTCACGCGCGCAGCAATCGCGGCGAACGCTTCGCTCCAACTCACCGGCACGAGCTTGCCGTCTTTGCGCACATACGGCCGGTCGAGCCGCTGCTGCTTCAACCCATCGCAGGCATAGCGCGACTTGTCGGAAATCCACTCCTCGTTCACCGCCTCGTTCACGCGCGGCAGGATGCGCAGCACCTGGCCGTCGCGGCTGTCGACGCGAATGTTCGCCCCTTGCGCATCGTGCACATCGATGGAGTTCGTCTTGCGCAATTCCCACGGGCGATAGACGAACGCCCACGGCTTGTGCGTGAGCGCGCCCACCGGACACAGATCGACCGCGTTGCCCGACAATTCGGATTCGAAGGCCTTCTCCAGATAGGTCGTGATCTCCATGTCCTCGCCGCGACCGGTGGCGCCGAGGTCGGACACACCGGCGATCTCGGTTGCGAACCGGACGCAGCGTGTGCATTGGATGCAGCGGGTCATGATCGTCTTGATCAGCGGGCCCATGTACTTATCTTCCACCGCGCGCTTGTTCTCGTTGAAGCGGTGGTACGCGGCGCGGCCGTAATAGAGCGCCTGATCCTGCAGATCGCACTCCCCGCCCTGGTCGCAGATCGGGCAATCGAGCGGATGGTTGATGAGCAGGAATTCCATCACGCCTTCGCGCGCCTTGCGGGCGTACGCGCTGCGCGTGTTGATCTTGGCCGGCGTGCCGTCCTTGTTGGGGAAGATGTCCTTCACCTGCAGCGCGCAGGAGGCCTGCGGCTTTGGCGCGCCAACCCATTCGACAAGACACATGCGGCAATTGCCGGCCACCGACAGCCGCTCGTGATAGCAGAAGCGCGGGATCTCGCTGCCGGCAAGCTCGCACGCCTGCAGAAGCGTGATGTTGTCATCCGCCTCCACTTCCCTGCCATCGATGATGATTTTCCGGGTTGGCATTATTGGGCCGGGTGCACGTCAGCAAGTTCCAGGCGGCGCTCGATGCGCTCAAGCCGATCTTCCATGCGATCGATCCTGCGCTGCACTGTGGCGAGGCCGCCATCCACCGCTGTCAAACGCGTCTTCACGTCGCGAAAGTCTTCGCGCATGTCGCGGAATTCCGTTCGCATCTCGTTCAGCACGCTCTCAAAGCGGCGCAGATATTCCAGAATGATGTTGGTTGGTTCATCGGCCATCTTGCGTCTCCCTGCGGAGCCTATACCTCAAAACATCCCGTTGGTGTTGGCGGATTTCTCCGGCACCGGCTGCACCACATCCCAATGCTCGACGATCTTGCCGCCCGCGACGCGGAAAATGTCCACCGCCATGTAGCCGCGGTCGTCCGGCGCAGGTTTCATGAGATAATGCACGGCGACCAGATCGCCGTCCGCCAGCACGTGGTCCAGCTTCGCACTGGCGCCCGGATGGGTGGCGTAGAAGCCCTTGAAGAAGGCACGCATCGGCTCCGCACCGGCCGCGGCCATGGGATTGTGCTGGATGTAGCTTGGATCGAAATAGGTATCGACCGCCCGATCTACCTTGTGCTGCACGAACAGCAGATCGAACGCGGCCATCACCAGCTGCTTGTTCGCCGCTGCATCGGCAAACGCCGCCGAAGCGCTTGCGAGCACAAGGAAACCGCCGAGAAGGAGAGCCCCGATCTTCATCATGCCTCCACCTGCTGAGCGATCAGCATCCGCATGCGCAGGGAGTAGTGCCAGAGATAATCCTGATTCTGGTAGTAGTCGGACGAGAAGTAGTTCTTGTGATTGCCAAGCTGCGTTTTCGCCACGGCATACCATTGCGGCGTGGGACACAGGCTCAGGCATTCATCCAAGGTGTAAACGAGCCGCGCGACATACCATTCGTAGCGCTCGAATTCCTCGGCGCTGCCGTCGAACGTCTTCGCCCGCGGATCCAGCTTCGCAAGATCGGGCGACGAGAAGCGCGGGTTCGCCAGCGCCACGTCGCATTGCGAGAGATACAGCTTCTTCGCCTTCTCCGAACGCCAGGCGAGCATGGTGAGAATGGCTCCGCCGATGCCGGCGAACGCGGCCAGCATGAACGGCCGCGGCGGACGAACGATGGCGACAGGTCTTCCCATGATTTACTCCGCTGCTTCGCGCATCGGCGCGGATTTGGGACCCGCATAGTCCCGGATGCGCCGCTCGATCTCGGGCCGGAAGTGGCGCAGGAAGCCCTGCACCGGCCACGACGCGCCTTCGCCGAACGCGCAGATGGTGTGGCCTTCGATCTGCTTCGTCACTTCCTGCAGCAGATCGATTTCCTCGACGCGCGCGTCGCCCTTCTGCATGCGGGTGATGACGCGCCACATCCAGCCGCAGCCTTCGCGGCACGGCGTGCACTGGCCGCAGCTCTCGTGTTTGTAGAAATAGGCGAGCCGCGCGAACGCCTTGATGATGTCCGTCGACTTGTCCATCACGATGACAGCCGCGGTGCCGAGGCCGGACTTCGCTTTCACCAGGGAATCGAAATCCATCAGGACGTCGTCGGCGATTTCCTTCGACAGCACCGGCATGGACGATCCGCCGGGGATCACGGCCAGCAGATTGTCCCAGCCGCCGCGCACGCCGCCGGCGTGCTCCTCGATCAGCTGGCGCAGCGGAATGCTCATCGCCTCTTCCACATTGCACGGCCTGTTCACATGGCCGGAGATGCAGAAGACTTTCGTGCCGGTGTTGTTGGGACGGCCGATGCCGGCGAACCAATCGGCGCCGCGGCGCAGGATGGTCGGCGCCATGGCGATGGTCTCGACATTGTTGACGGTGGTGGGGCAACCCCACACGCCGGCGTTCGCCGGGAACGGCGGCTTCAGCCGCGGCTGGCCCTTCTTGCCTTCCAGGCTTTCCAGCAGCGCGGTTTCCTCGCCGCAGATATAGGCGCCGGCGCCGTGATGCACGTAGCAGTCGAAATCCCAGCCGTTGATATTGTCCTTGCCGATGAGGCGCGCTTCGTACGCTTCGTCGACGGCGCGCTGCAGCGCCTCGCGCTCGCGGATGAATTCGCCGCGGATGTAAATGTAGCAGGCATGCGCACGCATCGCGAAGGAGGCGATCAGGCAGCCCTCGATCAGCAAATGCGGATCGTGGCGCATGATGTCGCGATCCTTGCAGGTGCCGGGCTCGGATTCGTCGGCGTTGACGACGAGATAATGCGGCCGGTCCTTCACCTCCTTCGGCATGAACGACCATTTCAAGCCCGTGGGGAAGCCGGCGCCGCCGCGGCCGCGCAGGCCCGACTTCTTGATCTCGCCGACAATGGCATCCACGCCGCGTTCGAGAATCTGCTTGGTGCCGTCCCATGCGCCGCGGGCGCGCGCGCCGTCGAGCCACGGGCTCTCGAAGCCGTAGAGATTGGTGAAGATGCGATCGCGATCAGGGAGCATAGTTACGTACCTGTACCCTCCCCTTGAGGGAGGGTCGAAATTTGCGCAGCAAATTTCGGGGAGGGGTCTAGTGGGAACAGACCCCCCACCGAAAAATTCACTGGCGTGAATTTTTCTGCCTCCCCCTCAAGGGGGGAGGCCAAGTTCCGGCGAGACCGCGAAAGCTCTATCACGTCGCCGCTCCCGGTGGTTTCTGCATCGGCGCTTCGCGCTCGGAACCCGATGCGGATGGTCGTTTGGCATCGTCGTCGGAAACGCCGGTATCTCCTGACCCGCTACCGTGGCTGTAGCCGCCGTTGTAAAGCTTGGGATCCTTCAAGGTCAGCGCACCACCTTCGGGCTCCGAGGTATGGCGGCCCTGCTGCGGACCGGGCCTCGGTGTTTCGCCGCGACGGAATGCTTCCAGAATCCGTGCGGTCGTGGGCCCGTCGAGGTCCTCGTAGAAATCCTTGCCGATCTGCAGCACCGGCGCGTTCACGCAGGCCCCGAGACATTCGACTTCCATCCACGAGAACTTGCCGTCGGCCGAAATTGTGTGCTGCGCCGGCGCGATGTGCTTCTTGCACGCGGCGACCGCATCGTCGGAGCCACGCAGCCAGCACGGCGTCGTCGTGCACACCTGCACGAGGTAATCGCCGACCGGCGCGAGATTGAACATCGTGTAGAAGGTCGCGACCTCGAGCACGCGAATGTAAGCCATATCGAGAAGGCGCCCGACCTCCTCGATCATCGGTTTCGTCACCCAGCCTTCCTGCTCCTGTCCGATCCACAGCGCCGCAATCACGGCGCTGCGCTGGCGGCCGGGCGGATACTTGGCGATCCACTGATCCACGCGCGCGCGATTCTCGTCGCTGAACGCGAAACTCGCGGGCTGCTGCTCGGCAAGGCGGCGGACGCTCATCGGTACAGAATCCCTCCGCCGTTGAGCTGCCGGATCGGTTCGAAACAGGTGCGGCACAGGTGCTTGACGTCGAACTTCAATGGCTGGCGATCGGGCTGCCCCTCGGAGGCGGTCGCGCGATCGTCGCATTCCTTGCACCACGCGTTCATCGTCTTTTCCGCATCGAAAAAGATAAAGACGCCGCGCGCGACACCATCGTGCGAGGTCTGCTGCAAATGCTCGCAAACGAATACCAACTCGCCCTCGCCGTGGGTGGCGCACTGGATGGTCTTCACCGGTCGATCTCCCCGAACACGATGTCCAGCGAGCCGAGCACGGCGGAAATATCGGCCAGCATGTGGCCCTTGCACATGTAATCCATCGCTTGCAGGTGCGGGAAGGACGGCGCGCGGATCTTGCAGCGGTATGGCTTGTTCGATCCGTCCGACACGAGATAGACGCCGAACTCGCCCTTCGGCGCTTCGACGCAGGCGTACACCTCGCCTTCCGGCACGCGATAGCCTTCGGTGAACAGCTTGAAGTGATGGATCAGCGCTTCCATCGAATGCTTCATCTCTCCACGGCTTGGCGGCACCACTTTCTTGTCGAGGGAGGACACCGGCCCGGCCGGCATCTTCTCGATGCACTGGCGCATGATCTTCGTCGACTGGCGCATCTCCTCCATGCGGATGAGGTAGCGGTCGTAATTGTCGCCATTCTTGCCGATGGGAATCTGGAATTCGAGTTCGTTGTAGCACTCGTAAGGTTGCGCGCGCCGCAGATCCCACGCCACGCCGGTCGAGCGCAGCATCGGCCCCGACATCCCCCACGCCTCCGCATCGGCGCGCGTGATCTTGCCGATGTCGACATTGCGCTGCTTGAAGATGCGGTTCTCGGTCAGCAGCCCTGCGATATCGTCCAGCGCGTTGGGGAAGTGATCGGTCCACGCGTAGATGTCGGCGATCAGCTCCGGCGGCAGGTCCTGATGCACGCCGCCGGTGCGGAAGTAATTGGCATGCAGCCGCGCGCCAGATGCGCGCTCGTAGAACACCATCAGCTTCTCGCGTTCCTCGAAGCCCCACAGCGGAGGTGTGAGCGCGCCTACGTCGAGCGCCTGCGTCGTGACCTGCAGCAGGTGATTGAGGATGCGGCCGATCTCGCAATAGAGCGCGCGGATGTATTGCCCGCGCTTGGGCACTTCGAGGCCGATCAGCTTCTCGGCAGCCATCGAAAACGCGTGTTCCTGATTCATCGGCGCGACGTAGTCAAGCCGATCGAAATAGGGCAGCGCCTGCATGTAGGTCTTGTACTCGATCAGCTTCTCGGTGCCGCGGTGCAGAAGCCCAATGTGGGGATCGACACGCGTGACGAGTTCGCCGTCGAGATCGAGCACCATGCGCAACACGCCGTGCGCGGCGGGATGCTGCGGCCCGAAGTTGATGGTCATCGTGTTGTCGGTGACCGGCGCGCCGGCTGGTGCGTTGCTCATGTCTTGATCGCCGGATTTCCAGACGTTGCTTCCGGAGCCATCGCGGCTTTTTCGTCGCCGGGCAGGATGTGCGGTGCGCCTTCCCACGGGCTCATGAAATCGAATTCGCGGAATTCCTGCGGCAGCTGCACCGGCTGATAGATGACGCGCTTCAGCTCGTCGCTGTAGCGCAGTTCGACATAGCCGGTGAGCGGGAAATCCTTGCGAAACGGATAGCCGGAGAATCCGTAATCGGTGAGGATGCGCCTCAGGTCCGGATGATCGCTGAACACGATGCCGTACATGTCGAAGGCTTCGCGCTCGAACCAGTTGGCGGACGGATGGATGCTCACGATAGAAGGCACTGCGGTTTGCTCATCGGTTTGCAGCTTGAGCCGGATGCGCTGGTTCTTGCGCGTGGATAGGAAGTGATAGACGACATCGAACCGCTTCTCGCGCTTCGGATAATCCACGCCCGCGATGTCGATCAGAAACCGGAAATCGCACTCCGGATCGTCGCGCAGGTATTTCACAACGCGGACAATCTCATCCGCTGCAACGTTGAGTGTCAGCTCGCCGACGCTGATGCTTTGTGACGCAACCGCGCCCGGCAGCGCGTCCGTGATTTTCTTCCCGAGTTCGGCCAATCCATCCGCCACGCGCGTCACCGCTCGATGGTGCCGGTGCGGCGGATTTTCCGCTGCAGCAGGAGAATTCCGTAGACAAGCGCTTCGGCGCTCGGCGGACAGCCGGGCACATAAATGTCGACCGGCACGATGCGGTCGCAGCCGCGCACCACCGAATACGAATAGTGGTAATAGCCGCCGCCGTTCGCGCAGGAGCCCATTGAGATGACGTAGCGCGGCTCCGGCATCTGGTCGTAGACCTTGCGCAGCGCCGGCGCCATCTTGTTGCACAAGGTGCCGGCGACGATCATCACATCGGACTGGCGTGGGCTACCGCGCGGTGCAAAGCCGAAGCGCTCGAGATCGTATCGCGGCATGGAGGCCTGCATCATCTCGACCGCGCAGCAGGCCAGCCCAAACGTCATCCACATCAGCGAGCCGGTGCGCGCCCAGTTGATCAGATTGTCGGCGCTGGCAACCAAAAATCCCTTGTTGCTCATCTCGGCCTGCATCTGCCGGAAGTAGGGATCGTTGTCGGTGAGCGGCGCTCCGCCCTCGACGCCTGCCCTGGCCGCCGTACCTGCCGGAAGGATTACTCCCATTCGAGCGCTCCCTTCCGCCATTCATAGATGAAGCCGATGGTGAGAACGCCGAGGAACACCATCATCGACCAAAAGGCATAGAGGCCGGTCTTGCTCAACGTCACGGCCCAAGGAAACAGGAACGCCACTTCGAGGTCGAAGATGATGAACAGCAGCGACACGAGGTAATAGCGCACATCGAATTTCATGCGGGCATCGCCGAAGGCGTTGAAGCCGCATTCATAGGCCGAAAGCTTCTCCGGATCGGGCTTGGACGGCGCGATAACGAACGGCACGACCAGGAAGGCGAGGCTGAGGGCGCCGGCAATCCCGATGAAGATCAGGATCGGCAGATATTCCATCAGAAGCTGGTTCATGGCCTGGCGCGTCCGGCTGGGAGTGTTGGCTTACCGTCGCGCGCGCAGGAACGCGTGGAGAATCCACGCGCGCTTGGGGGCGGGTGTAGGGCAGGAATCAGCGTGAAAACAAGCGGTTTTTCCGCAACAAATTCGGGTGAGTTTCGGGAACCGGAATGCCACCGCGAAGGGCTGACTTGCCGAGCCGTAGCTCGCGGCAACCGGTCCGCCTTCGCCCGTTGGGCTACGGTGTGACAGCCTTCTCTCGCTTCGCGAGCGAAGGCTGGCGGGAGCGACGGGGCTCGAACCCGCGACCTTCGGCGTGACAGGCCGACGCTCTAACCAACTGAGCTACGCCCCCGCGCGCGAATGCCGGGAAACCAGCGGCCCGCGGAAGGCTGTCCGTGTAGGGCTGCGGCCCTTCGGGTGTCAAGGATCACCGGTCGTCGTCGTCGGATCGGCGCTCGGATTGGCCCTGCGGATGAAGCTCCTTCTGCGTCACCTGGCCGTCGCCATCGCGATCCATTTGCTCGAACAGCGAGCGCGGCGTGGCGGCAAACTCGCTGAAATCGACGCAGCCCTTCCCCGTGAAATCCACCAGCGGCGATGCCGTGGATTGGTCTTCCTGCCAGCGCTGCTGGTTAACGGCGCTCACCTCGTCAGCATCGAGGCAACCGGTATGCTTGGCATCGGCCTTGGCGAAGTCGGCGCGCAAGCCCGCCTCCAGCTCCGCGCGTGTGATGGTGCCGTCGTGGTTGGCGTCGTACTTCTCGAGGATCGTGCTCGGCGGATGATATGTGCCGCTCTGATCGCGATCGCGCGGCCGCGGTCCGCCTCCGCATGCGCAGAGGCCCAGAGCAGCGATGACGAGCACGGGCGCAACCCTGATCATCGCCCCACTCCGCCACTGCGCTGGGGCGGCGTCAATGTGCGGAACCTTAATAAAGCCCCGCCTGCCCTTTCATGGCGTCGAAGATTTTCGCCGTGTCGTAGCCGACGCCCTTCTTGAACACGAGCGGCATGGAGTCGAGGACGGTCGGGTTGGTCATCGGATCGCCTTCGACGACGGCGATATCCGCCCGCTTGCCGGTTGCCAGCGAGCCGACAGTCTTGTCGCGGCGCAGGTAAACGGCGCCGTTCAACGTGGCGATCTTCAGCGCCTGCGGAAAGCTGAAACCGGCCTCGACCAGCAGCTCGACCTCGCGCTTGCCGGAGAAGCCGGGCACCACGCCGCCGTATCCGGTCGGATCGGTGCCGGCCAGCAAAGTGCCGCCGGCAGCGGCGAACATCTTCTCGAGCTTCATCAGCTTCGGAAAGATCACGGCGTAGGGCTTGGACAGCGGGTTGCTGGGAGCTTTCGCCCAGCCATCCTCGTATTCCTTGCGCAGCTCGGGAATCAGCATCGCGCGCGCCGGTTCCGGCGCCTGGGGGCGGCCCGGCGTGAAGGTCTCGAACACGGTCAAGGTCGACGTCAGCGCGACGTGTTTCTGTACCAGCAGATCGATCAGCGATTTCACCCCGGCGCTGTTGATATCGAGGTCGGCGAGGGATTGCTGCGAGTGCGCCGGGCACTGGTCAGGCTTCTTGTCCTTATTGAAATCGGTCATCACGCCGAAGCCGTGCTCGAGATTGTCGATGCCCAGCTCGGCGGCTTCGCGATAGGTGACAGAGCAAAGATGGCCGGTGACCTTGAACCCGCGTGCATGCGCGGCAACGATGGCGGCCTTGGCTTCGGCGCGGGTGATGTTGGTATAGAGCTTGAACGACGTTGCGCCCTCATCCGCCCAGTAGTTCACGGTCTTCGTAGCGTCCTGTGGACCGGACAGCACATGCATTTCCATGATCGGCAGGCCCGCACCGTTCAGATAGGGGGCGGTCGCATCGAGATCGGGCCCGATAGACTCGCCCTTGTCGATGGCGAGCTTCAGGTTGATGTCGCCATAGCCTTCGATGGAACCGCCGGTGCGCGCCGTCGTAGTCCCGCCCGCGAGATAGAGGCGCGGGAATGTGTAGAGCATCGTCGAATAGTGATGCTTGCCCATGATGTAGAAGAGATGCTCATGCACCATCACGAAGCCGGGCAGCAGAGTCTTGCCGCGCGCTTCGATGATTGTTGCGCCCGCCGGTGTGGGGACGCGTGACGAGGTCCCGAGCGCGGCGATACGGCCATTTCTGATCACCAAGGTCTGATCGTATTTCGGCGCGGCGCCGGTGCCGTCGATGATTTCCGCGTGGGTGAACGCGATAGTCGGCTGATCGTAGGCGACGAACTGCGCGTCGTCGGATTGCGCAGCTGGCGGCGCCGGCGGCGCCACATCGTCATCCATATCCTGGGCGACAGCGAGCGTTGAGCCCGCCAGGGACCACATCAACACCAGAGCAGCAAGGCGCATTGAAACTCCCTCGAAAAGTGACGGACCTTGCCACCGATTCCCCGAACCAAACAGCGCGCAGCGCCCCTTATTCTCCGTTTTGGGCGGTGAGCAGGATTCGAATTCCGTGAATTCGCAGGGCCAAGTGTCTGAACAGGAAGGGATCGTGCGTGCACAGACGGATTTGTTGAACCAGCTTTGTTCTCGCCGGTAAAATCCGTTGTAGAATGCTGGCGTTCCGGCTTTCCGAAGGGGCGTTGTCGACCGCACCAATGTGAGCCGGAATCGGCGTTCGCCGAAATTGCAGCAGCGGTGCCGCAACGGAAGCGAAGGTCGTGTCAGCAATCGGCCGCGCGTGGCGGTCAACGTGAATCGCACACGAGGGCGCGGGAAGTGGCAAACGTGCCGGTTCGTGGCAAGCGCCAGGCAAGGCCTTCATAAGCCTCCGGCATGGACTTGGTTGAGACAGCAGGGCGCCGATCCGGCGACACTTCGCAAGCCTCGCGGGACCTCGAACCCGGCGATAACGGCGAAGCGTGGCTAGTGACAAACGCCAGTACGACGGCCGAAGCTTGGTGGGCGGTGACGGGTTCGAACCGCCGACCCCATCGGTGTAAACGATGTGCTCTTCCGGCTGAGCTAACCGCCCGTGAGCCGCGCTTATAGCAGCAGGCTCGGCGGGCGCGAATCGGAAAAGATCAATCCGAGCCGACGACGAAGCGGTTGCCTTCGGAATCCTTCATGATGACGTAGCTGCCCCAGGGCTGCTTCTGCGGCGGGCCTTCGAACTCCACGCCACGCTCGGACAGCTGGCGCCAGGTTGCCTCGACATCGTCGCACCCGATGGAGCAATTCATCTGTGTGCCAATGCGGCCCTCTTCGCCATCCATCGTAAACAGCACAATGCGTGTCTCCGCCTTGCCGATGCGCAATTCGATCCAGCGCCGTCCGGGTCCCATCGCCTGATCGGTGGCGACCTTGAAGCCGAGTTTCTCGGTGTAGAATTTCAGCGCACGGTCCTGATCGCGGACCGGAATGCTCATGAACTTCAGATGGGTGATCATCGATTGCCTCCCTCACCTGGAGCAATCGCTAGCGCCGACCTGCTTGCGCCGGCAAGCCGCCCAATGCCTACTATAGCAATGGTCAGGAAAGCGCCGCCCGACGAGTATGTGTTCGAAACCCTGATGCCCGACCTGATCGGGCACGACCGGTCGCCGTCGGCCTTCATTCTGTATCTGAAGCTGTGGCACGCGACGGGAGGCCCGGACCGGCGCCCAGTGGCGCTAAGCCTCAGCACATTGGCGGCGGAAACCGGGCTGTCGAAATCCTCGGTGCAATCCGCCGTGCGCCACCTCGAACGCCGCGGATTGGTCGCAATCGGGCGCGCCTCCGCGACCGCGATCCCGGCATACGCGGTCGTGGCGCCGTGGCGGCGCTAGGCTTCAGCCGTTGAGAGCGTCCTTCAGCTGCTTGCCCGGGCGGAAGCGCGGCTGCTTGGACGGTTTAATTGTGATTTCTTCGCCCGTCTGCGGATTGCGGCCCTTGCCGCCGGCGCGCTGGGCGACGGCAAACACGCCGAAGCCCGTCAGCCGAACCTCATCGCCCGCCTTCAGGGCGTCCGTGATGATATCGAAAACGCCATCGACAGCCTTGGCAGCGTCGTTCTTCGCCAGGCCGCTGCGATCTGAGAGCTGCTGCGTCATATCATTCTTGTTCATGGGCAAGAGGCTCCTTTTGGGCGATTCGATCCCGAATGCCCGGACTGTATGGGCTTCTGGCTTGTTCCGTCAAAGCGAAATCCCGGGAATCAGCGGTTTTTTGCTGACGCCGGAACTTGGCATCGCCTGCTCGCTTCCTCCCGAAGAGGTACAAATCCTTGGAATGAAAAGAAAAAGGGCC